>JANMZX010000146.1:0-12152 GCA_031383745.1 Rhodoferax sp.
GGGCTCATCGAGAACCCGGTGGGCCGCGCCAAATCGATCGTGTTTACCGACGAAGGCCTGCACGCATCGGAGGATTTGCTGGAGCGATTGTTCTCGCACCAGCAAGGTCAAGACGGCATACCGCAGCCACGCCAATGACTGACTGACCGGCTGGCCGGCTGACCTACCTACCGACCTACCGACCAACAAACCGCCCTCTTCGCCGGCCGAGGCCGCTACGCCGCCAGCCCCAACATCTGCCAGCGCTGCGCCAGCTGCTGCCCCTGGGGATCGGCCAGCGCGGCGGCCCGCAACGCAGCCAGGTCCGCCGCAGCATCCGGCCGGCCCTGCAGCAGCGTGGCCGCACGCAACAACTTGTCGAACTTTGCCTCGCCACGCGCATGTGTGTCGCTGTAACCCTTGACCAGCCGGCGGCAGCGGATCAGCTCCAGCGCCAGGGCGTAGTCGGTTGCCATCAGGTTCTTCACGGTGTCGAGCCAGTGTGCGATATGCGCCGTCTCCACAGCGTGGCGCTGGCTGCGGCGGCGCCAGCGCCGCAGCGACGCCAGGCCCTGCAGCAGCAACTGGCCGCGCACGGTGTGCGGCCGCAGCCGCTGGCCGTTGCCGATGCGTTTGACGAGCATGGCGCGCACCGGCGGCGTGGCGTCGATCCAGTCGGCCAGGCCCTTGGGCATCAGGCCGTAGACCTCCTCTATGCGCGGGTGGAAGAACTCCACCGTGCCCACCACCTCGTCGGCGCCGGCGCCCACCTCCTCACGCACGCGCTGCGAGCGCTCGGCACGGGTCTTGAGCTCGGCCACACGGATCACGTCGTCGTACGCCATGGCCACGGCGATCCAGCGCGCGGCCTCCACCGTGGCGGCATGCCCCTGCGCGGCGCCGCCACAGCGCAGCGCCAGGCGGTGCAGATCAGCCACGCGGTCCAGGTACTCGGCGCCGTAGGCGATGTCCTGGTATTCCAGCACCCGCTGCAACCCGGCGCCCAGCATGGCATGGGCCTGGGCCGGAAACTCGCGCTCGATGCGGGCGCGCAAGGGCTCGACCGCGGGGCTGGCTGCGCGCGCCGGCAAAGGCCGGGGCGCAGTGGCCATCGGGTCGGCAGGTGCGTCGCGCTGCACCGGGCGGCGCACCGCGTCCAGCCCGGCACGCCAGGCGCGCAGGCTGGCGTCCACGCCCACACCGGCGCGTTTCACCGTGGCCTCGAAGGCCGCCTCGTCGAAAGGCAGCTCGCCGCATCCGGCCAGCGCGCCGAACAGCGAGGCCGACAACACGCTGCCGCTGTTCTTCGCCAGTGCCTGCATGTCGTCGTGCAGGAAGCGCCGCGCGTGCTGGTGGCCGGCTTCCAGCACCGCGGCGGTGTCGGCAATGCCGTTGCCCGGCACCACCTTTTCCAGCGTGGCGTAGTCGCGGTGCGACGAGGTGATCAGCGTCGTGCGATCGGGCGTCACCAGCCCGCGCTGCATCGCGCGCCCGGCCTCCATCAGTTCGGACGCGATGACGATGTCGACCTCGCCCGGCACCGCCATCTGCGCCAGCACCGGTGCGCCGCCGTGGGCCTGCACATGGCGCTGGGCGAACAGTTCGATGTAGTAGATGGTGGCGCCGGTGCGCTGCGCCACGCCCGCCACCGAGGTGGCCTGCGCCAGGTAGCCGTTGTGCTGCGCCAGGTCGACGATCCAGTCCACCAGCACACCGCCGCCCTGCCCGCCCATGGCCAGGATGGCGATGGTGATCGGGTGGGTCGGGTCGGCGCCCAGCACGCGCGCGGCAGCCGGATCCGCCATCATGGCGCCTCCGCGTACAAGGCGCGCTGGCGCAATGCGCGTTGCTGTCGCGCCTGCAACCAACCGACCACCTTGCGCCGCCAGCCATCGAGCCGCTTCTCCCAGGCGCTTGCGTTGCGCACCCACTCGACGCGGTAGAACGACGGGCACAACACGGCGGCGTCGGCCACCTCGCCGCAATGGCCGCAGGCCACGCAGCTGTCGTCCACCTGCGCCACCGGGTCGGGCTTGAGCGGGTCGCCGCTGTTCTTCAATGTGAGTGATGGGCAGCCCGACAGGCGCATGCAGGCGTGGTCGCCGCTGCACACCGCGGCATCCACACCGAACTTCTCCTTCACCACGCGTTCGCCGCGCTGCACCGCGGCGGCAATCTGCGGCTTCACGCGGCGCTGCTTGTTGAGCATGCATTCGCTCTGCGCGATCACCACCTTGGGGCCCTTGAAGCCGGTCGTCAGCGCCTCGTGCAGCGTGGCCTGCATGGTGTTGACATCGTAGGTGTGGCCCACGGTGCGCACCCACTGCACACCCACGCCACGCACCGCCGCCTCGATCGGGTGCTGCGTGCTGCGGCTGGCGTTGTCGCCCCGGGACGACAGCAGGTCCTGCCCGCCAGTGGCGGCCGAGTAGTTGTTGTCGACGATCACGATCACGCCGTCGGCCTTGTTGAACACCGCATTGCCGATGCCACTGGCCAGCCCGTTGTGCCAGAAGCCGCCGTCGCCCATCATCGCGATCGAGCGCTTGCCCGCCGCCACGTTGAGCGCCGACGCGCTGGACGCGCCCAGGCCGTAGCCCATGGTGGACGCACCCAGGTGGAACGGCGGCATGGCGGCGAACAAGTGGCAACCGATATCGCCCGAGATATGGTGCATGCCCAGCTGCTGCTGCACCAGCGTCATGGCCGAGAAGATCGGGCGCTCCGGGCAACCGACACAGAACCCCGGCGGCCGGGCCGGCACCACGGCGGTCAGCTCGGGCGCGCCCAGACGCATGGGCGCCGCGGCGGCGGCGGCGGCGGCCGGCGAGGTCACCGGCAGGTGCGCGGCCTGCGGCGCGCGCGCAGCCGCAAGCACGGCGCTGGTGGCAACCGCAGCGGCATCCTGGCGCATCGGCATGCCCAGGGGCACCGGCTTGGCCAGCGCGGCGGGCCGGTACTTCTGCAGGAACACCGCCAGCCCGCGCTTGAGCTCGGCCACGGTGTACTCCCCGGCCCTGGCCAGCATGTCCTTGCCGTGGAGCACGGTGCGAATGCCGGCGCGCCCGAGCACCGCATGGATGGCCTGCTCGTGGTAATCGGGCTGGCCCTCCTCGACCACCAGCACCGCCTTCTTGCCGGCGCAGAAACGCTGCAGCTCGGAATCGATCACCGGGTAGGCCACGTTCATCACGTACAGCGGGATGCGCGACTTGCCAAACAGGTCGGCCATGCCGTGGCCCATCAACGCGCGCAGCACGTTGTTGTACAGCCCACCGAGCATGACGATGCCCAGCTCTTCGATGTCGCCGTCGAAAAACTCGTTGAGCCCGCACTCCTCGATGAAACGCACGGCCGCCGGCCAGCGGTCGATGATCTTCTCGTGTTCGTGCAGGTAGCTCGCCGGCGGCAGCACGATGCGGCTGGTATCGCGCAATGGCGACTCCAGCGCCTCGCGCAGGGTGTAGGGCGGTGGCAGGTTGGGCCGCGTCACGAAGCTGCCGTGCAGGTGGCAGGAGCGCACCCGCAGCTCCAGCATCACCGGCGTGCGGCTGGCCTCGGACAGCGCGAAGCCGTCGTGCACCGCCTGCACGATGCTGGGCAGGTTGGGCCGCGGGTCGAGCAGCCAGATCTGCGACTTCATCGCGAACGCGTGGCTGCGCTCCTGCATGATCGACGAGCCTTCGCCGTAGTCCTCGCCGATGATGATGAGGGCCCCGCCCGTCACGCCGCCCGAGGCCAGGTTGGCCAGTGCGTCGGATGCCACGTTGGTACCCACGGTGGACTTCCATGTGACAGCGCCGCGGATCGGGTACATGACCGACGCCGACAGCGTGGCGGCGGCCGTGGCCTCGCTGGCGCTGGCCTCGAAATGCACCCCCAGCTCCTGCAATATCGGCTGGGCGTCGGCCAGCACGTCCATCAGGTGCGAGATCGGCGATCCCTGGTAACCCGCCACATAACCCACGCCGCATTCGAGCAGCGCCTTGGTGACGGCCAGGATGCCCTCGCCGTGGAACACCGTGCCGGGCTCGGCACGCAGCTGCTGCACCTCCGCCGCAAACGATCTTTCAGCCATGTGATCCCCTTCCGGTTCGACAGTCGGCTTGCGCCGTCCTGGCAAAAATAGTGGCCGGGCCTGCAGTGGCCACGCGCCTGTCAGTCGACCTTGATCGACCGGGATTTGACGACCGGGCCGAACAGCGCCACTTCCGCCTGGACCAGCGCCTTGACCTCGGCCGGGCCCAGGGGCAGGGCGTCCGCGCCCACCTCGGCGAATCGTGCCTTGGTGGCCGGCAGTGCCAGCAGCCGGTTGATCTCGCGGTTCATCTGTGCCACGTGGGCGGCGGGCATGGCCGCTGGCGCATACACGGCAAAAGGCGTGTCGACATAGACCTTGCCGAACCCTTCTTCCTCGACCGTCGGCGCGCTCGGGTAGTTCTGGGTGCGCTGGCGGCTGGCCACACCCAGCAGCTTGAGTTTGCCCGCCCGCGCGCCCTGGAACACCGTGCCAGGCGCAAAAGCGAAGTCGATCTGGCCGGCCATCACGTCCTGGATCGCCGGCGCCGCGCCGCGGTACGGGATGTGGGTGGCAAACACGCCGGTGTTCTGCTTGAACATCTCGCCAGCGATGTGCGGTGTGGTGCCGTTGCCGGCAGAGCCGTAGCTGAGTTTTCCGGGATGGGCCCGCGCGTAAGCCACCAGTTCCTTCACATTGCCGACCGGCAACGACGGACGGGTGATCAGGAACAGCTGTGTGTTGGCCAGCAGGGCCACATGCTGAAGTTCCCTGAACGGGTCGAAGGGCATGCGGTCGAAGATGAGTGGATTGACCGACTCGATCGTGGTGACGTTGACCATGAAGGTGTGTCCGTCGCCCCCGTTGCGCGCCACTTCGGCGCCGGCCACATTGCCGCTGGCGCCGCCCCGGTTGTCGATCAGCACCGGCTGGCCCAGGGCCTCGCCGAGTTGCGGGGCCAGCATGCGTGCAAGCACGTCGGCCAGTCCGCCCGCCGGGAAGGCCACGACCAGCCGCACCGGCTTGGTGGGCCAGGGTGCCGCCGGACTCTGCGCGTGCAGCGCGCCAACCGAGAGCAGGGCCAGTGAGGACAAGACTACAGCGCGGCGGGACAGCCGCTTCATGCCGGAACCAGCGCCAGCACGCGCAGCGGGCTGCCCGAGCCGCCCTTGATCTTGAGCGGCGCCGACACGATCATGGCGCCGGTAACGGGAAGCTGGTCGAGGTTCTTCAGGCATTGCAGGCCGAACTTGTTGGCGCCGTGCATCAGGGTGTGGCAGGGGTAGGCCACCGGCCAGGCATAGGACTGCCCGGCGTCGGTGTTGATGGTCTCGACCGCAAAGCCGTGCACATTGCGCCCGACCAGAAACTCCACCGCGGCCTGCGTCGGCCCCGGGGTATGGGCGCCGTCTTCCTTCATGTTGACGTAGGACGCCGGGTCGGAAATGCGCCTGGACCAGTCGGTGCGGAAGGCGACCCAGGCGCCGGCGGGGATGCGTCCGTGTTTTGCCTCCCAGGCCTCGAGGAACTCGACGGTCAGCAGCCAGTCCGGGTTCTTCGCCACTTCCGCGCTGGCATCCACCACCACCACGGGTGCGACGAAGTTGCGGCTGTCGATGGTGTCGACCGTGTTGTTGGCGTGGTCCTTGCCCGATATCCAGTGTGCCGGCGCGTCGAAATGGGTGCCGGTGTGTTCGCCGCAGGTGAAGTTGTTCCAGTACCAGCCCGGGCCGGCCTCGTCGTACTTGGAGATGCGCTCCATCTTGAAGGCCGCGACCTGGCCGAACTGCGGTGGCAGCACCAGCGGCGGAAAGTCCTCCGACAAGGTCTGGGTGAGGTCCACCACGCGGATGGTGCCGGCCGCCAGTTCGGCAGCAAATGAAGCCAGGGCGTTGCTCATGGGATGCTCCTGAAGGAAAAATGGGGGAATGGACGATGCGGGTTTACAGTCTAGCCTTGCCAGGCCGCAGGTGGCTATCCGGATTTCGCCGACCGCTATCCGATATGCGCACGAAATGGCGCACACCTTGCGTGGCAGCACCGAACCGGACGCGACAACGCAGATGCACACGACTTCCGACATGCCGAACCGGCGCCAGTTGCTCGATGCGTATCCGCTGGTGCGCGCGCGCTCGGCCGCCGACGCGCGGGACCAGGTCGGGCGCGCCCTGTCGCCGCACCATCTGCATGTGCGCACCGGCGAACGCCACTTCGAGGCGCGGCACAACCAGGTCCGTCTCGACCAGGTGGCCATCAACGTGCTCAGTTACGGCGCGGAGGTCGAGATCGATCCCGGCGAACGCGGCGACTTCTACCTGCTGCAGTTGCCGCTGCAGGGCCGTGCCCGGCTGCGCTGCGACGGGCAGGAGGCCTGGGTCGACGCGGGCGTGATGAGTGTGCTGCAGCCGCGCGCGCAGACGCGCATGGTGTGGAGCGGCGATTGCACGATGATCATGGTGCAGGTACCCAGCCGGCTGCTGTGCCGCAGCGCGCGGCCGGACGAGCCGTTGCCGGTGCTGGGCCTGACGCGCCCGCGCCGCGACCCGGCCGTCGCCGCCTGGTGGCAGGCGGTGGGCGACATGACGCGCAACCTGCACGCGCACGGTGCGCAGTGGCTGCGTCATCCGGCGGCCTTTTGCGCGATGGAGGCGTTCCTGTTGACCGGGCTGGAACTGCTGCGCCCGCCAGGCGACGCGCCGTCGGTGGACAGGCTGCCAGCCGGCGGCGAGAGCCGGGCCTTGCGGCGCGCCATCGACTACATCCATGCCCACGCCCATGAAGGCCTCACGCTGTCCGCCCTGGCGGCGGCCGCCTGCCTGAGCCCGCGCGCACTGGAGGTCGCCTTCCGGCGCCGCTTCGACACCTCGCCCCTGACCTACGCCCGCGGGGTGCGGCTGGAGCGGGTGCACGCGGCGCTGCAGCGCGCCGCACAGGACGGCGCCGCTGTGTCGGTGACCGACGTTGCCCTGCAGCACGGTTTCGTGCACATGGGCCGGTTCGCCGCCTACTACAAGCAGCGTTTCGGCTGCCTGCCATCGGACAAGCTGCGCGCCAGGCCCTAGTTCTGCAGGTCTGACTCCCGCCGGTGCGGATAGTCCTGGTCGTCCGGCCGGTACAGGTACTTCTGGTTGTACATCCGCCGGTCCGCCTTCTTGAGCAGCGACTCGGCATCGGTGCCGTCGTCGGGAAAGCAGGCTTCACCCACCGAGCCGCCGAAGTCCGTCAGTCCGACACCGTCCTGTCCGAGCGCCGCAGGGGGCTGCTTGAGCACCGTCTCGATCTGCCGGCGCACACGCTCCAGGCCTTCGCGGCCGTCCACGCGGTCCAGCAGGATCACGAATTCGTCGCCCGACAGGCGTGCCACCAGATCCTGCGAACGCACGGTGGCACGCAGGCGTTGCGCCATCTCCACCAGCACCCGGTCGCCGGCACCATGTCCAAAACTGTCGTTGATCTGCTTGAACCGGTTCAGGTCGATGAAGAGCACGGCGAACCGTTGTTCCGTCTCGCCGCGGGCGGCCACACCGATCTTGCCGCGCAGGCGCAGCATGAAGGCCTCGCGGTTCGCCAGCCCGGTCAGGGCGTCGGTCTGCAGCCGGTGCTGCATCGTCTCGAAACTCTTGGCCAGCTGGCCGATTTCATCCCTGCGGCTGATACCCACCGGCCACGCTAGATCGCCCTCGCCCACGCGCAGCGCCGCCTCGGACAACTGCTGCAGGTCACCCGAGACCCAGCTGAGAATGCGCAGGCCCAGCGCGATCGCGATCACGGCGGCGAGCGCACCCAGCAAGGCGGTACGGACCAGGTTCTCCGTGACGCCAGTCATGAAGTCACTGCGGGGCAGCGCCACCACGGTGATCCACTCCAGCCCCGAATCGTCACGCAGCCGGTCGAACCCCACGTGCATGACGCGCGCGTCGGAACCCGTGAAGCTCAGGGTCTGCGCGCCCGGCTTGACGCCCTGTGCGTCCAGGCGCGCCCGGATTTCGGCATACACCGCCTGCACCACCGGATTGCCGCTCCGGGCTGCGTTCACGCGCGCCTTGCTGCCGTCGGGAAGCTGCGCGACGTTTGCGCTGGTCGACGAGGCGATCAGGTCGCCGTTGGGTTCGACGATGAAGGCCAGGCCATTCGTCGACACCCGCAGGTTGGTCACGAAATCGTTCAGGGCCCGCAAGGACACGTCGGTAGCCACCACGCCTTCAAAGTCGCCGCCGTAGCCGAGCACCCGCCGGGCGCGGGTGGCGACGAGGTCGCTGGTCACGAAGTCGATGTAGACCGAGGTCCAGGTCTGGTCTTTCTGCGTTTCACCGGCCTTGTACCAGGGCCGTGTCCGCGGGTCGAACAGCTTGCCCTCCTGCGCATGGAACTTCAGCTCGCCGCCGATCCCGGTGAAGCGGTAATAGCTGCGCAGGTCCTGCGGCTGCAGCTTGATGCGCAACTCGCCCTCGGTCCGGGAGCGCCGGAACAGGCCGATTCCCTGGCCGTGCCGGTTGCCGTAGTAGACATAGTTGTTGGGGTCGGTATGCAGCGAGGTGGCAATCCAGAATCGGGTGCGCAGGCTCTGCACGTCGGCGTCGATCGACGGGCCGGTCGGCATGCCGTCGGGGAAGGCGGCTTCCAGCACCGCGCCGGAGCCCATGATGTGGCGGTCCACCGCCTGGCCGATCCGCCCGACGGTTTCCAGCAGCAGGTGCGACGACACCGCGTCCACCGCCCGGCTTCCCGCGAAATAGGACAACCCGACGATTGTCAGAGCCAGCGCCAGCACCAGTACCACATAGGGAATGGTCAGCACCTGACGCAGCGAGAGTCGAAATTTTTCCTGCTTGAGCATGCCGCCAATTCCAGTGCGACGCGGGGCGGCCATCTCGGCCCGCGTCGGGGTATCCGGGTCGACTGAAACAGGTGGGTGGGCGATTCAGCCGATGACGCCCAAGTATCACACTGCAGGCTGGCACAAAAGTGACACCCACCCGGCACGCACGGGAGTGCCGGGACCGGACGAACCGTTCCCGGCGGCGGCGCAGGGACAGCGCCGGCCTGGCGTCCGCAATAGCGGCTACTGCCGGCACCGTCGCATGCTCCCACGCAACCCATGAGAGAGGGGCGCAAGGCTTTGACGCCGTGTGCCGGGTCGATCCCGGATGCACGCGGCCGGCGACGCCGAACTGTGCTTGAATCAGGCAAGAAGGAGCATCCGCCATGACCGTCAAACCGCAACGTCCTCTCGCCCTGGTCACCGGGGCCTCGTCCGGCATCGGCGAGGCACTGGCGCACTGTCTTGCCGCCGCCGGGCACGACCTGGTGCTGGTCGCGCGCAGCGCCGACAAGCTGCGTGACACCGCCGGCGCGCTGCAGGCCCGGCACGCGATCCAGGCGCTGGTGCTGCCCTGCGATCTGTCGCTGCCCGATGCGGCGGCGGGGCTGGCCGCGAAGCTCAAGCGGCGCCGGCGCGTGCCCGACGTGCTGGTCAATTGCGCCGGTGTGCTGGAGCAGCGCGCGTTCCTGCGCATGTCGGCCGCGGGCCATCAGGCCATCATCGACCTGAACATCTCTGCGCTGACCGCCATGTTGTCGCACTTCCTGCCGCAGATGGTCGCGCGCGGGTCGGGCCGCGTGCTCAACGTGGCCTCGATCGCCGCCTTTCAGCCGGTGCCGTTGCTGGCCACCTACGCCGCCAGCAAGGCCTATGTGTTGTCGCTGACCGAATCCCTGTCGGTGGAGCTCCAGGGCAGTGGTGTCAGCGTCACCGCGCTGTGCCCGGGCATCACGGCGACGGCGATGCTGCGCAATGCCGCGCAGGCCAACGAGCAACTGAATCGCCTGCCGGGCTTTCTGGTCGGTGATGTCGAGGATGTGGCGCGCCAGGGCTTCGAGGCGTGCATGAAGGGCGACACCATCTGTGTGCCGGGTGTCGTCAACCGCGCGGCCATGCTGGCCTCGCGCAGCACACCCAAGTGGCTGCTGCGCCGGGTCGGCGGGCTGCTGGCGCGCCGCTCGGGCTGAACGGCGGGCGGGGCTCGCGCGCTGCGCGTTCCGGCAGCTGCCGGCGGTCGGGGCGTCAGTGCGGGCCGGCGCGTTCGGCCATCGCGTCGCCGAGCCGCACGGCGCCCCCGGCTTTCCACTGCGGGTTGAAAGCCGTGCCGCCATCCGGGAACAGCAGCACCACCGTGGAGCCCAGCAGGAAACGCCCCATCTCCTGCCCTTGCGCCAGCAGGGCGGGTTGCTGGTCGTAGTACCAGTCGCGCACCTTGCCCGGGCGCGGCGGGTTCACCACACCGTGCCACACCGTGGCCATGCTGCCGACCACCGTGGCCCCCACCAGCACCAGCACCAGCGGCCCGCGCTCCGACTCGAACACACACACGACGCGCTCATTTCGGGCGAACAGCCCCGGTACGCCGCGTGCGGTGGTCGGGTTCACGGAGAACAGCTCGCCCGGCACATGGATCATGCGTGTCAGGCGGGCAGCGCACGGCATGTGGATGCGGTGGTAGTCGCGCGGGCTGAGGTAGATCGTGGCGAACGCGCCGCCCTCGAAACGCGCCGCCAGGCCAGCGTCACCGCCCACCAGGGCGGTGGTCGAGTAGTGGTGGCCCTTGGCCTGGAAGATCTGGTCGCGCTCGATCGGCCCGAACTGGCTGATCGCGCCATCCACCGGACAGACCAGATCGGCACGCGCCAGCGGCCGGGCATCGACCTTGAGCGCGCGGGTGAAGAACTCGTTGAAGGTGGCGTAGTTGCGGATGTCCGGGTCGGCCGCTTCGGCCATGTTGACCTTGTAGCGGCGAACGAACCAGGCGATCAGCCGCGTGGTCAGTGGGCCGCCGTGCGTGGACGCCACCAGCCCGGCGAACCGGGTCAGCGCGAGCTTGGGCAGGAGGTATTGGGGCAGTACGGCGAGGCGGTCGGACACGGTGGACGGCCCCGTAGTGGAGGGCCAGGCGAAATGGTGCGGGATTATATCGACCGCCCTGCGCCGTGGCCGGACAATCAGCCCATGGCCACCACCACCAACCGCATCCCTCCGATCCAGTGCCTGTTGACCTTCGAGGCGCTGGCGCGCCTGCGCAGCGTGACGCAGACGGCCGACGAGCTGTGCGTGACGCCCAGCGCGGTCAGCCACCGCGTCAAGCAGCTGGAGCAGATAATCGGCACGCGGCTGTTCGGCCGGGCCGACTTTTCGCTCACGACAGAGGGCAGCGAATACCTGGCGCATGTGCGCGAGGGACTGGCGATACTGCAGAAATTCCCGGGCCAGGGCGGCGCCAGCGGCAAACGCAAGCTGCGCCTGGCGGTGACCCCCACGTTCTCGCGTTCGATCCTGATCCCGCGACTGCGCCAGTTCACCGAGGCCTATCCCGAGATCGACGTGACGCTGCAGGTGTCGATACCGCTGCTCGACGTGGTGGCGGAAGACGCCGACCTGATGGTGCGCTTTGGCACCGGCCGCTACGCGGATGTCGAGCATGTATGCCTGATGAAGGACGAGGTCACGCCCCTGGCGTCTCCCGGCTATGTGCGCGAACATGGCCCGTTCGTTGTGCCACAGGACCTCGACGGCGAGGCACTGCTGCGCAGCCCGCTGGAGCCGTGGCGCACCTGGTTCGCCGCGCACCAGCTCGGCTGGCCCGAGCCGGTGGACGGCTCGCAGTTCAACGACATCGGCCTGATGTGCGACGCCGCGGCTGCCGGCATGGGCATCGGGCTGGTCCGCCTAAAGCTCGGCGCGCCCTGGCTCGACAACGGCTCGCTGGTGCGGCTGTTCGACCGCAACGTGCCCAGCCCGCACTCCCACTACCTGTGCTGGCGCACCGGCGTGATGGACCGCTGGGAATGCGCGGCCTTTGCCGAGTGGCTGCAAAAGAGCATCGGCGCGGCGACTCAGTAGTTCCAGCTGTGGGTTTCGCCGCGCGCATGGCAACACCAGGCGTACAGGGCGTCGTACACCACCATGCCGTGGCGCAGCATCTCGTGGTCGTCGCCGAAGTTGCGCGACAGGCCCAGCGAGATCGCCAGCAGCCCGGCGCATTGCGGGGCCAGGTCGAGCCGGTCGGTATCGGCGCCACGCACGATCACCGCCAGATCCCGCAGGGGCGCCGTGGAGAGCGCGTACTTGTCCAGCATGGTGTCGAAGCTGCACTGGTCGCCC
>JANMZX010000148.1:0-2375 GCA_031383745.1 Rhodoferax sp.
TACCCCAGCGGCGACGCGCTGGGCCGCCACCCCAGCTTCCTGGGTTGCGACAGCAACCCTGAAGAAAGCATTGCCGGCCTGTGGGCCACGCTGCGCCGCGGTGACACCTGGCACGGTGAGCTGACGAACCGGCGCGCCGACGGCGGCGCCTACACCGCGCTGCTGACGGCCGTGCCCTTGCGCCAGGGCGACGGCAGCATCACCAACTACCTGCAGCTGCACGAAGACATCAGCGACCAGAAGCGCCTGGCGTCCGAGCTGGATCTGCACCGCAATCACCTGGAGGAACAGGTGGCCAGCCGCACCGCCGAACTGGCCATCGCGCGCCAGTCGGCCGACGCCGCCAACCAGGCCAAGAGCGCCTTCCTGGCCAACATGAGCCACGAGATCCGCACGCCGATGAACGCCATCCTCGGCCTGAACGAACTGATGCGCCGAGACCCTGCAACACCCGAACAGGCGCGGCAGATGGACCGGATCGCCAGCGCCGGCCAGCACCTGATGGCGATCATCAACGACATCCTCGATCTGTCGAAAGTCGAAGCCGGCAAGCTGGAACTGGAGAACGCGCCATTCGCGTTGACCGCGGTGGTCGATACCGTGGCCGACATCATCGCCGAGTCGGCGCGCATCAAGGGCCTGGTGGTGGAGGTCGACACCACGGGCGTACCGGCGTGGCTGCGCGGCGACCCGACACGGCTGCGCCAGGCCCTGCTCAACTACGCCGGCAATGCGGTCAAGTTTTCCGAGCACGGGCGCATCATCCTGCGCGCCAGGCTGCAGGCTGACAGCGGCAGCGATCTGCTGCTGCGGTTCGAGGTCATAGACAACGGTGTCGGCGTGGCGGCCGAACACCTGGGCCGCCTTTTCGGCAGTTTCGAGCAGGCCGATGCCAGCACCACGCGCCAGTATGGCGGCACCGGTCTGGGACTGGCCATCACGCGCCGGCTGGCGCAGCTGATGGGCGGCGAGGCCGGGGTGCAAAGCCGCCCCGGGGAGGGCAGCTGCTTCTGGTTCACCGCGCGCCTGCAGCCTGGACCGGGCGCGGGCCCGCCTGCCACCACCGCGCCCACCCGTACCGCCGACACTGCCGACAGCGCCACCGACCTGCGCCAGCTGTGTGCGCGGGCGCGTGTGCTGCTGGCCGAAGACAACGACATCAACCGCGAACTCGCGCTGATCTGGCTGCGCGATCTTGGCCTGCGCGTCGATGCGGCAGTGGACGGCCGCGAGGCCGTGGAGCGCGCCCGCACGACGCGCTACGACCTGGTGCTGATGGACATGCAGATGCCCGGCATGGACGGCCTGCAGGCGACGCGTGCCATCCGTGCGTTGCCGCTGTGGCAGGACGTGCCGATCCTGGCCATGACGGCCAATGCCTTCGACGACAACCGGCGCCTGTGCGAAGCGGCGGGCATGAACGGTTTCATTGCCAAACCCGTGAAGATCGACGCGCTGCATGCCGCGCTGCGCCAGTGGCTGCCGAAGCACGCTGCCTGACTGGGCAGGCTGGCGCACCGGCCTGCGGCCCTGGTGCTCCGGCCTGCGGCCACCTACTTTGCCTCGCCGCGGCAAGTGCCCGGTCCTCGCGGCGGCTGGCGTGTGTGGTGCACCGCACGCCAACCACATTGCAGAATCGCGCCGCCAATATTCCGGACGTCATGATTTGCGGAAGATCAATAGGTAGTCCCACCCAGGGTACCAAGGCAGTCGGGCCGATGGCGGGTTGTGGCGGGCGGGCGCTACCATGCAGCGTCCAGTCTCACCATTTTCGCGGAGTACCCCATGATCCACCGATGGCGGCCCATCGGCGTCGCGATGACCTTGCTGGCCGCCGCGATGGCCATCGGTGTGGCCGGCTCCCTGTCGCTGGGCAAGGCCGGTGCCGCTGCTGCGCCCGCCTTCTGGCCGCTCGCGCTGCTGGCTGCCAGCGCCCTGCTGGCCATTGCCGGGGCGGCTGTGATGCTGCGCCAACAGGCCCGGTTCGAGGCCGCGACACGCGCCAAAGATGCGCTGTTGCACACCGTCGACCTGCATGCGATTGTGTCGGTGGCCAACCGCGACGGGCGCATCACCCAGGTCAACGACGCCTTCTGCCGCATCAGCGGCTACCGGCGCGACGAGCTGATCGGTCAGGACCACCGCCTGATCAATTCCGGCGTGCAGCCGGTGGCGTTCTGGGCCGCCATGTGGCGCAGCATCACGGCCGGCACGCCGTGGCGAGGCGAGGTCTGCAACCGCGCCAAGGATGGCTCGCTGTACTGGGTCGACACCCTGATTGCGCCCTTTGTCGGCGCCGACGGGCGGATCGACAAATACATCTCGATCCGCACCGACATCACGGCCAGCAAGCTCGCCGCGCGCGCGCTGGCACG
>JANMZX010000155.1:0-5374 GCA_031383745.1 Rhodoferax sp.
GAGATGGTGATGCCGGGTGACAACGTGTCGATCACGGTCAAGCTGATCAACCCGATCGCGATGGAAGAAGGCCTGCGTTTCGCCATTCGCGAAGGCGGCAAGACCGTCGGCGCCGGTGTGGTTGCAAAGATCATTGCGTAACTGGTTGGTGTCCGGAACCGGCGTGGCCTGCGTGGCTCGGCGGTACCGGGATGAGTTTGCAGTAGGGGCGTAGCTCAATTGGCAGAGCGTCGGTCTCCAAAACCGAAGGTTGATGGTTCGATTCCTTCCGCCCCTGCCACCGAACTCCCGGGAGTTGGTGGCTTTGCCGAATAGCGGTTTCGCGTGAGATAGAGAAAAAATGGCCACGTCACAAGTTCAAACGGTCGTCAGCCCAGCAGACAAGGCCAAGCTTGCCGGAGCCGCCGTGTTGGTGGTCGGCGCGCTGGCGGCCTATTACCTGTTGGCCAAGCAGGGCCAGATCGCCCAGTGGGGCGCTCTTCTGGTCGGCCTGGCGGCGGCTGTGGTGGTTTTCTTCGCCTCCGAGCCCGGCAAGGAGCTTTTTGCCTTTGGCCGTGATGCCTGGCGTGAAGTCAAGAAGGTGGTGTGGCCTTCGCGCAAGGAAGCCATACAGATGACCATGTATGTCTTTGGCTTCGTCGTGGTGATGGCCTTGTTTCTCTGGCTGACCGACAAGACACTCGAGTGGGTGTTCTATGACCTGATCCTGGGGTGGAGAAAATAATGACCGATGTTGTAGAAACCCCCGCAGCCGAGCCGACACCGTTGGCGCCGGCTACCAATCCGGATTTGCGCTGGTATGTAGTGCACGCCTATTCCGGCATGGAAAAGGCCGTGGAGCGCAACATCATCGAGCGCATCAACCGCGCCGGCATGCAGGACAAGTTCGGCCGCATCCTGGTCCCGATGGAAGAAGTGGTCGAAGTCAAGAACGGCCAGAAGAAGACCACCGAACGCAAGTTCTTCCCTGGTTACGTCCTGGTCGAGATGGTGATGGGTGATGACACCTGGCATCTGGTGAAACACACCAATAAGGTGACGGGTTTTGTGGGTGGTGCCAAGAACCGGCCATCTCCGATTTCCGAGGCCGAGGTGGCCAAGATCGTGAACCAGATGCAGGAAGGCACCGAGAAGCCGCGCCACAAGGTTGAATTTGTGGTGGGCGAGTATGTGCGCGTCAAGGATGGCCCGTTCACCGACTTCAACGGTTCGGTCGAAGACGTCAACTACGACAAGAGCAAGGTGCGTGTGTCCGTCACGATCTTCGGCCGCTCCACGCCCGTCGAACTGGAGTTCTCGCAGATCGAGAAGACCTGATCGCACTGCCGGGTGCCTGCGACGCGGGTGGCCGGCCGACAGTTTTTGGATGCCGCATTTTTTTACGACTCGGTGCGGTTGTTTTTCGATGAGTCGTCAACCCCGGGGAGCTCCGGTCCATCGCAATCGATGGCTGCCAGGGCGTCAGTACCCGCAAGGAGAGTAAGACATGGCGAAAAAAATCGTCGGTTTTATCAAGCTGCAAGTTCCAGCTGGTAAGGCCAATCCATCACCCCCGATCGGCCCGGCACTGGGTCAGCGCGGCTTGAACATCATGGAGTTCTGCAAGGCATTCAATGCCCAGACCCAGGGCGTCGAGCCGGGCCTGCCGTTGCCCGTGGTGATCACGGCATTTGCCGACAAGAGCTTCACCTTCATCATCAAGACGCCGCCGGCGACCACCTTGATCAAGAAGGCGATCAAGCTCGACAAGGGATCGCCCAAGCCGCACAGCGACAAGGTGGGCAAGATCACCCGTGCGCAACTCGAAGAAATTGCCAAGGCCAAGATGAAGGACCTGACCGCAGCCGACCTGGACGCGGCCGTTCGCACCATCGCCGGCTCGGCCCGCTCGATGGGCGTGACTGTGGAGGGCGTTTAAATGTCCAAGCTGACCAAGAAACAAAAGGCCCTGCCGGTCAAGATCGACAGCAACAAGCTGTATCCGCTGGCCGACGCCCTGGGCATCGTCAAGCAGTGCGCAACCGCCAAGTTCGATGAATCCATCGACGTGGCCGTGCAACTGGGCATCGATGCCAAGAAGTCCGACCAGGTGGTCCGCGGCGCCGTTGTCCTGCCCAATGGCACGGGCAAGACCAAGCGCGTGGCCGTATTCGCCCAGGGCGCGAAGGCTGAAGAAGCCAAGGCCGCTGGCGCCGACATCGTCGGCATGGACGACCTGGCCGCGATGGTCAAGGCCGGCAACATGCCGTTTGACGTCGTGATCGCTGCGCCCGACGCGATGCGTGTTGTGGGTACCTTGGGCCAGATCCTGGGCCCACGCGGACTGATGCCCAACCCGAAGGTGGGAACGGTCACGCCCGACGTTGCCCAGGCGGTGCGCAATGCCAAGGCCGGTCAGGTGCAGTTCCGCGTCGACAAGGCTGGCATCGTCCATTCGACGATCGGTCGCCGTTCGTTCGATACCGACAAGCTGCAGGGCAACCTGAGCGCCCTGGTGGAGGCCCTGACGAAGGCCAAACCGGCGTCGAGCAAAGGCGTGTATTTGCGCAAGGTCGCTGTCTCCAGCACGATGGGTGTGGGGGTCCGCGTGGACACCCAGACCATCAACGCCTGACAGCCTTGCAGGAGATTTTGGCCGCCTGACAAGGCGGCCGGAGGTGGTGGGCTGGTGCACCGACAGGTGCAACAGGCCATCCGAGACCGTTGGTGCGCAGACCGGCTGCGCTTAATCGAAGACAACCAACGCAGATGGCGATCCCGCTGCCGACGGATTTGGTTCCTGAAACAGTTGGTCGCTGCAGTGTGGCGTGTTGGGCAAGACGCCGATGACCGCATCGGACTTGCCGGCACATTATGAAGGAGTAGACCTTGAGTCTTAATCGCAGTGAGAAAGAAGCCGTCATCAAGGACGTGACCGGCCTCGCCGCAAAAGCTCAAACGCTCGTGCTGGCGGAATACCGTGGCATCTCGGTCGCCGACATGACCAAATTGCGCTCGCAGGCGCGCAGCAATGGTGTGGAACTCAGTGTGTTGAAAAACACGCTGGCCCGCCGTGCTGTCGCCGGCAGTGGCTTTTCGGTTGCGTCCGATCTGATGACCGGCCCGCTGATCTACGGATTTTCCGTGGATGCTGTTGCCGCCGCGAAAGTGGTGGCGGACTTCGCGAAAACCAACGAAAAGTTGGTGATTCGTGGAGGTGCATTCGCTGGCAAGGCCCTGGATGTGAACGGCGTGAAGCAACTGGCCAGCATTCCCTCCAAGGAAGTGTTGCTGGGGCAGTTGGTGGGCTTGTTGCAATCCCCGATCTCGCGTACGGCACGTGTGCTGGCCGCGTTGGCGGAAAAAAGAGGCGGGCCGGCAGAAGTGAGCGAACCGGAAGCGGTCGCGGCCTGACCGGCGGCAGAAATTTGTACCAATGAACGAACTTTTCGAGGCAGCCAGGTCCAAACAGGGCCGCCGCCTCCAACAGACTGAAGGAAACTGAAAAATGGCATTCGATAAAGACGCATTTCTGACCTCGCTGGACAGCATGACGGTCATGGAACTCAACGACCTGGTGAAAGCCATCGAAGAGAAATTCGGCGTGAGCGCAGCAGCCATGTCGGCCCCGGCCGCTGGTGGCGGCGCGGTTGCGGCAGCGGTTGAAGAGCAGACCGAATTCAACCTGATGCTGACCGAAATCGGCGCCAACAAGGTGTCGGTCATCAAGGCCGTGCGCGAGATCACCGGCCTGGGCCTGAAAGAAGCCAAGGACCTGGTGGATGGCGCTCCGAAGGCGGTCAAGGAAGCGATTTCCAAGGCCGACGCCGAAGCTGGCAAGAAGAAGCTGGAAGACGCAGGCGCCAAGGCCGTACTCAAGTAAGCCTCGCCCCTTCAAGGGCTGGGAAGCGGTTTTCTCGCTTCCCAGCCTTTGTGCTTTGAAAGAGCACACCAGAAAGCCGCGACCGGTCGCTGTTTTCTAGTGTCTTCTGACCCCGACTGCAGAAGATGCCTTGGTTCGGGCTGCACGCAATGTGCGGCCGTCCGCCAATGATTGGTAGCGGCCAATCACCAAGCCTGCTGGGCGTAAAGCCTGGCGACACAGTGCAGGACCAACAGGATTCCCAAGTCTTTGCCCGGAGATCTCATGGCTTACTCATATACCGAACGCAAACGAATTCGCAAAAGTTTTGGCAATCGCGACAGCGTGCTCGAAATTCCCTACCTGTTGCAAATGCAGAAGGACGCCTACACCGCGTTCCTGCAGGCGGACGTGGGGCCGAAAAAGCGCACTGTCGAAGGCCTGCAGGCCGCGTTCGACGCCGCGTTCCCGATCGTCTCGCACAACGGGTTTGTCGAGATGAAATTCCTCGAGTACAACCTGGCAAAACCGGCCTTCGACGTGCGCGAATGCCAGACCCGGGGCCTGACCTTCGCGTCGGCGGTGCGTGCCAAGGTGCAGCTGATCATCTACGACCGCGAGTCCTCGACCTCCCAGAACAAGGTCGTGAAAGAGGTCAAGGAGCAGGAGGTCTACATGGGCGAGGTGCCCCTGATGACCGGCAAGGGCTCCTTCATCATCAACGGCACCGAGCGCGTGATCGTGTCGCAGCTGCACCGTTCGCCGGGCGTGTTCTTCGAGCACGACAAGGGCAAGACGCACAGCTCGGGAAAGCTGCTGTTCTCGGCTCGCATCATCCCCTACCGCGGCTCCTGGCTCGATTTCGAGTTCGACCCGAAGGACATCCTGTATTTCCGCGTCGACCGCCGCCGCAAGATGCCGGTGACGATCCTGCTCAAGGCGATCGGCCTGAACCCCGAGTCGATCCTGGCGAACTTCTTCGTCAACGACAACTTCCGCCTGATGGACAGCGGCGCCCAGATGGAGTTCGTGGCCGAGCGCCTGCGCGGCGAAGTGGCCCGTTTCGACATCACCGACAAGAGCGGCAAGGTGGTCGTGGCCAAGGACAAACGTGTCACGGCACGCCACACCCGCGAGCTCGAGCAATCCGCCACCACCCATATCAGCGTGCCGGAAGACTTCCTGGTCGGCCGCGTGGTGGCCCGCAATGTGGTCGACGCCGACACCGGCGAGATCATCGCCAAGGCCAACGACGAGCTGACCGAGGCGTTGCTCAAGAAGCTGCGCACCGCCGGCGTGCAGGACCTGCAGTGCATCTACACCAACGAGCTCGACCAGGGTGCGTACATCTCGCAGACCCTGCGCAGCGACGAAACCGTCGATGAATTCGCCGCCCGCGTCGCGATCTACCGCATGATGCGCCCCGGCGAGCCGCCGACGGAAGACGCGGTGCAGGCCCTGTTCCAGCGTCTGTTCTACAACCCGGACACCTACGACCTGTCGCGCGTGGGCCGCATGAAGTTCAACGCCAAG
>JANMZX010000162.1:0-6101 GCA_031383745.1 Rhodoferax sp.
GTTGTGCCGCATGCTGGTGATCAACAAGATCGACGCCGACAACGTGGACCTGCCGGAGCTGGTGGCCGACATCCAGGAACGCTTCGGCAAGCAGTGCCTGCTGCTGGACCTGCCCGCGCGGCACGGCCAGGAGGTGGTCGAACTGCTGGGCCATGACAGCGGCGAGAGCGACTTCGCGTCGGTCGCCGCGGCGCATCGCGCGCTGGTGGACCAGATCATCGAGGAGGACGACAGCCTGATGGCGCGCTACCTCGAAGACGGCGCCGACCCGAGCCCGCAGGATCTGCACGCCCCGTTCGAACGCGCCTTGCGCGCCGGCCACCTGACGCCGATCCTGTTCGTGTCGGCCCGCACCGGGGCTGGCGTGCCGCAATTGCTTGATGTGCTGTCGCGCCTGGCGCCCAACCCCTCCGAGGGCAACCCGCCGCCGTTCTTTCGCAATGCGCCAGGGCAGGAGGCGCAGCAGTTCCGGGCGCAGGCCGACGGGGCGCTGCATGTGCTGGCGCATGTGTTCAAGGTGGTGGTCGATCCGTTCATCGGCAAGATGGGTATCTTCCGGGTGCACCAGGGCACGGTTCGCCGCGACGCGCAGTTGTTTGTCGGGTCGGCCAAGCGGCCGTTCAAGGTGGCGCACCTGTACCGCCTGCAGGGCAAGGAATACGTCGAAACCGAGGCGCTGGTACCCGGCGAACTGGGCGCGGTGGCCAAGGTGGAGGAGATCGAGTTCGACTGTGTGTTGCACGACTCGCACGACGAGGACCACATCCAGCTGCAGGCCCTGCAGTTCCCGCAACCGATGGTCGGCCTGGCGGTGCAGACCCAGCGCAAGGGCGACGAGCAGCGCCTGTTCGAGGTGCTGCACAAGCTCGAGCTGGAAGACCCGTGTTTCCGCGTCGAGCGCCACCCGGGCAGCAACGAGACTGTGATCCGCGGCCTGGGCGACATGCACCTGCGCACCAAACTCGCGCGCCTCCAGCAGCAGTACAAGCTCGGCCTGGATACCCGCACGCCGCAGATCCCCTACCGCGAAACCATCCTGGCCCCGGCCGAGGGCCACTGTCGGCACAAGAAGCAGAGCGGCGGCGCCGGGCAGTTCGGCGAGGTGTACCTGCGGGTCGAGCCGCTGGAGCGCGGTGCCGGTTTCGAATTTGTCGATGTCGTCAAGGGCGGCGCCATTCCCGGCGCGTTCATGGCAGCGGTGGAACGCGGGGTGCAGCAGGCGCTGACGGAAGGCATCGTGGCGGGTTTTCCGGTGCAGGACCTGCGCGTGACGGTGTACGACGGCAAGACCCACGCCGTCGACGGCAAGGAGGTCGCCTTCATCGCCGCCGCGCGCAAGGCGACCATCGACGCGGTGGCGAAGGCAACACCTATCGTGCTCGAGCCGCTGGTGCGCATCGAGGTGCTGGCGCCGGAATCGACGATCGGTGACCTCACCGGCGACCTCGCCACCAAGCGCGGCCATGTGGCCGGCACGCAGCCGCGCGCGGCCAATACGGTGGCGATTGCGGGCCTGGTGCCGCTCGCCGAACTCGACGACTACCAGGGGCGGCTGAAGTCGTTGACGGCCGGCAAGGGCTCTTACAGCATCGAGTTCTCGCACTATGCGCAGGTACCAGCGTCAATGCAGCAGACGCTGGCGGGCAGCTACAAGGCGGCGACCGTCGATTCCTGACGCCGCGGGTATTCGCGCGCCAGGCTCGGCATCAGGCGGGGTCGGCGAACAGCGTCTGCTCCCCGACCCAGGCCTGGCCTGGCTCCAGCAGCACCGGGCGCTCGATGCGCGCCGCCTCGACACACAGCATTCCGCGCCACCCGTCAGGCGGCATGTCCGCCAGTGCAGCGCACTTGACCGCACCCGGGTTCCAGACCACCACATCCTCGAAGCCGCTCTGGCAGATCGTCACCTGGCGCATGCCCGCACCGAAGGGCGCCTGCACGGTGAGCGCGCCGGCGACACCGCCATACACGCGGTCGAGCTCACCGTCGAACCGCAGCGCGCCCGCCGGCTGCATCTTGCGCGAGTCGTCCAGTGCATCCCAGAACGGATGACCGGCCAATCCGTGCAGCACGGTGCGTCCGATGTCGTCGGTGCGCAGGTAGGTATGCAGCGCCGTGGTGAAGCTGAATGCGTCCGAGCCGGTGTTGCGGCAGGACACGCGCAATGCAAGCTGGTTGCCCCGCACCGTCACCGTGAGCTCCAGTGCGAAGCCGTGGTTCCATGCCGGGCGGGTCGATGCGCTGTCGGTCAGACGCAGCACCGCCGTCGCCTGACCATCGTGGTGCGCCACTTGCGGCACCACCTGCCAGGGCAGAAGCCGCGCAAACCCGTGGCGCATGCCAGGGCCCCGGGTGGAGAACTGCGGAAAGATGACCGGCACCCCGCCGCGGATCGCCTGGCCAGCGGCAAACGCCGACCGGGGCGAAAGGTACAGCATCTCGCTGCCACCCGCAGGGACCCACGACAACACATGGGCACCGTGCAGGCTGACCACGGCGGTGGCGCCATCGGTCGCCTGCAGCGTGAGGGCCTCCAGACCGTGGCGCCGCCATACGGGCTGGTTCGCAGACTCGCCGGATGGAGCACATGCGGTCGGTTCCATACACTGATTCTAGGCAGCGTCGCTGGCCTCCCGATCAGCCTGCACGCCCGCGCCGCGGCGTATTCGTGATTCGTTAAAGTACCTCCATGCAGTTTCGCTTGATCAACGACCCCACCACGATGGCCCAGGAGGCGGCGGAAGACGGCGCGCGCACGTTGCGCCAGGCACTTGCCGCGCGTGGCGAGGCCGTGGCGGTCATGGCCACCGGAATGAGCCAGCTGGGCATGCTGGAGGCGCTGGCGCGGGCACCGTCGATCGACTGGTCGCGCGTAACGGTGTTCCACCTGGACGAATACATCGGCCTGCCTTCCACCCATCCAGCCAGTTTCCGGCGCTACCTGCGGGAGCGCTTTCTCGCGCACTTGCCGGCCCAGCCGAGTTTCATCCCGATTGACGGTGACGCGACCGACATCGACGACGAACGGGCCAGGCTCAACCGCCTGCTCGATGACCGACAGATCGATCTGTGTTTCGCCGGCATTGGAGAAAACGGGCACCTGGCGTTCAACGATCCTCCGGCGGACTTCCAGACACGCGATTCCTATATCGAGGTCACCCTCGACGGGGACTGCCGCCACCAACAATTCGCCGAAGGCTGGTTTTCGACGCCCAACGATGTACCGGCGCGCGCCATATCGATGTCGATCCGGCGAATCATGCACAGCAAGCGACTGCTGCTGCTGGCGTCCGGTCAGCGCAAGGCGGACGCGTTGCGCCGGGCCATCGAAGGGCCGGTCACGCCCGCGTGCCCGGCGTCGATCATCCAGCGCCACCCGGACTGCACCGTATACCTCGACTCAGCCGCTGCGAGTTCCTTGCGCGACCCGCCGGGTCCGGTCAATTGAACATGACCCACCGGCCCACACGGCTCTCCCAACACCTTCTGGCGACGGTCGCCTCCCGCACCGCCGTAGTGCCCACCTACCAGCGCCAGGGGCTCGTGCCGGGTGTCGTGCACCTGGGGCTGGGCGCCTTCCACCGCGCCCACCAGGCGCTCGTGTTCGATGCGCTGCTCCATACAGGCGACACGCGCTGGGGCATCCATGGCGTGGCGATGCACAACCCGGAGATTGCCGATGGGCTGGCCATGCAGGACGGCCTGTACACGGTGCAGATCGCCAGCCATGCCGGTGTGCGCTGGCAGGTGGCCGGTGCGCTGGTATGCACCAGTGTGGCGGCCCGCGAGCGGGCGCGGGTGGTGGACGCCATCGCGGCAGGCGCCACACGCTGGGTCACCCTGACCGTCACCGAGAAGGGGTATGGCCCGGAACTCGCCGCCCTGCTGCTCGACGGGCTGGCGCAGCGCTGGCGCACGGGTGGCGCCGGGCTGACCATCGCGTCCTGCGACAACCTGAGCCACAACGGACGGCGCCTGCAGTCGCTGGTGCTGGACGCCGCCGCCGGGCGGGACGATGGCAGGCTGTGCGCGTGGATCGCGCGCCACTGCGCCTTCCCCAACAGCATGGTCGACCGCATCGTTCCCGCCACCAGCGAGGCGCGGCGACAGGCCGCCCGCGACGCGCTCGGCGTGGAAGATATCGGTGTGCTGGGCACAGAGGCCTTCACCGAATGGGTGATCGAGCGGCGCTTCGCCGATCCGCTGGATGGCGCCGTGCTGCAAGGCGCCGGTGTGACCGTGGTCGACGACGTCGACCTGTTCGAGGAAGCCAAGCTCGGGCTGCTCAACGGCAGCCATTCGGCGATGGCCTATGCCGGCGCGGTGGCGGGCCTGTCGGTGATTGCCGAATGCGTGGCGCAGCCGGTCCTTTGGCGCTTCATCCACGACCTGATGACGCAGGAGGTCGCGCCCAACCTGCGCCGGCCCGACTGGCAGGCCTACCGCGACGCGCTGCTGGCGCGTTTTGCGAATCCCGGCCTGCTGCACAGCGTGCACCAGATCGCCAACGACGGCTCGCAGAAGATCCCGCAGCGCTGGGTTCCGGCCACCGTGGCCCAACGCCGGGCCGGGCGTGGCATCGAGCACCTGGCTTTCTGCGCAGCCGCATGGATGCGTTTTCTGCAGGGGGTGGACGAGCGCGGCAATGCCTATACCGTCAACGATCCGCAGGCGGGCAGCCTGCAGCTGCTGGCGCGCCAGGGCCCGGGAGACGCGCTGGCCACCGCCGAAGCCCTGTGCGCCCGCAGCGACGTGTGGGGCGCCACCCTGGCGGCCGATGCGTTGTGGCGTGCACGCGTGGCCCACTGGCTGGGCGCGATCCTGGCGCACGGGATGCTGGTGGCGATGGAACAGCTCAACCAGGGCCACGGCTGACGGCAAGGCGCCATGCCAGCGCTGGTTGCCGCGCGACAGTTGGCCTGCCGGCTGCCACGGCGCTCCCGCCCCGCCCCGTCACGCCGTGCGTTCGATCACCGGCCGCCCGGCCTGCACCGCAAAAGCCGCCAAGGTAGCGATGCGCGTGTCCGGCCGCGTCACATCGTCCACCACCCGCAGGCTGGTGCGCAGCTGTGCCGGCGTGAATTCCGCCACGCCGTAGCCATGCTCCTTCGCGTCGGCGAAAACGAAATGCGGGTTCTCGGCCAGGCGCTCGGGCAACTTGTCGTTGCCGCCACCGCGCGAGGTGATGCTGGTGCCGCAGAACTCGACACCCACCGTGTCGCTGCCGGCATGTGCATAGTCGGCCTTCAAATGGCCGACCCAGTTGGCATGAACATCGCCGCCCAGCAGCACCGGATTGGGCGCGCGGTGCTCGCGCAAGGCGTCGGTCAACCGCCGGCGCGCCGCACCATAACCATCCCAGCCGTCGTTGGACAGCACCTCGCCCGGTCCGGGTCTGAAATCACGCTGGCCGAAGACGGTCTGCTGGCCCAGCACGGTCCAGGTCCGTTCGGCGGTATCACGCTGCGCCAGCGATTGCGCCAGCCAGCGCTCCTGCGCCTCGCCGAGCAGGCTGCGTCGCGAGTCCGCCCACGCCGCGCAGGTCGCCGGGTTGACGGTGCCGGAACCCAGCGCGCCGTCGCGCGTACAGACCGGCGGATCACGGAACTGGCGCCCGTCGAGCAGGTGCAGGCTGGCCAGCCGGCCCAGGTCGAGCCGCTCGTGCATGCGCAGGGAAACCTGGGTCGACAGGCCCACGACCGCGCGCGCAAACGTGGATGCGCGCAACGGCATGTGTTCGTAGTAGGCCTGGTACGCTGCACTGCGCCGCGCGGCAAAGTCCTGCGGACGCGCCGGATCGCGGGGGCCGCTGTGCCCGGCCTGCAGGCCGGCATAGTCGTTCTGCACCTCGTGGTCGTCCCAGACCATCAGCCACGGGCAGGCCTGGTGCATGGCCTGCAGGTCCGGATCGCTCTTGTACTGGGCATGACGCTGGCGGTAGTCGTCCAGCGTGAGCACCCAGCCCCCGCTCGGGTGCCGGATGCGGCTCGATGTTCCCGGGTATTCGTACAGATAGTCGCCGAGGAACAGCACTGCGTCGAGGTTCTCGCCGCGCATATGGCGCCAGGCCGAGAAATACCCGTCTTCCCACTTCTGGCACG
>JANMZX010000205.1:0-25376 GCA_031383745.1 Rhodoferax sp.
CATCTTGGCCATCGCGGCGAGCCCGCCGGTGAGTTTGCCAACCACCTTGTCCTTGTGGCCACGCAGCTTGTCGATGTCCACCACGGGCGTGCCGAAGTCGACACCGAGTGCGGCCATGTGGCCCACTTCGTCCATCACCGCCGCCACGTGCAGCAGGGCTTTTGACGGGATGCAGCCCACGTTCAGGCACACGCCGCCCAGGCTGGCATAACGCTCGACCAGCACCACCTTGAGGCCGAGGTCGGCAGCACGGAATGCAGCCGAGTAACCGCCAGGGCCCGCGCCCAGCACCAGCACATCGCACTCCAGGTCCACCTTACCTGCGAATGCGGCGGCTGGCGCCGCAGCGGGCGCAACTGCCGCCGGCGCTGCGGCGGGTGCAGCGGGAGCGGCAGTGGCCGGCGCCTCCGGGACCGCTGCCGCAGCGGAATCAGCCGCGCCTTCGAGCAGCAGGATGAGCGAACCCTGTTTGACCTTGTCGCCCAGGGCCACACGCAGCTCGGACACCACGCCGGCGTGCGAGGCTGGAATTTCCATCGATGCCTTGTCGCTCTCCACCGTGATGAGCGACTGGTCCGCCACCACCGTATCGCCCGGCTTGACCATCAACTCGATGACCGTGACCTCGTCGAAATCGCCGATGTCCGGAACCTTGACCTGAATTTGTGCCATGGGATGTTCCAGTCTTTCGTTCTTAGAGCAGCACGCGGCGGAAGTCACCCAGGATCTGGCCCAGGTAGACATTGAAGCGCGCCGCGGCTGCGCCGTCGATCACGCGGTGGTCCCAGCTCAGCGACAACGGCAGCATCAGGCGCGGCACGAAGGCAGAGCCATTCCAGACCGGCTCGGTGGTGGAACGGCACACGCCGAGGATCGCCACCTCGGGCGCGTTGATGATGGGCGTGAAGTAGCGCCCACCGATGCCGCCGAGCGACGAGATGGTGAAACACGCGCCGGACATGTCGGCTGGGCTGAGCTTGCCGTCGCGCGCCTTCTTGGCCAGGTCGCCCATTTCCTGCGAGATCTGCATCACGCCCTTCTTGTCGGCGTCCCTGATCACCGGCACCATCAGGCCGTTGGGTGTGTCGGCCGCGAACGCGATGTGAAAGTACTGCTTCAGCACCAGCTGGTCGCCATCCAGCGAACTGTTGAACTCGGGGAACTTCTTGAGCGCCGCCACGCAGGCCTTGATCAGGAAGGCCAGCATCGTGACCTTGGCGCCACTCTTTTCGTTCTCCTTGTTGGTGAGCACCCGGAAGGCTTCCAGATCGGTGATATCGGCGTCGTCATGGTTGGTGACGTGCGGGATCATGACCCAGTTACGGTGCAGGTTGGCCCCGCTGATCTTCTTGATGCGCGCCATGTCCTTGCGCTCGACCGGGCCGAACTTGGCGAAGTCCACCTTGGGCCAGGGCAGCAGGCCCAAGGCAGCGCCATCCGCACCTGCGCCGGACGGCGCCTTGGCTGCTGCAGCGGCCGCAGCCAGCCTGGTCTGGGTCGCGCCACCCATCACCGCACGGGTGAAATTCTGCACGTCGGTCTCGGTGATGCGGCCCTTGAGGCCGCTGCCCTTGACCTCGTCGAGCGGCACGCCCAGCAGTCGCGCAAACCGCCGTACCGACGGCGACGCGTGTGGCAGCCTGGCGCTGGGCGCCAGCGTGGGGTTGTGCGCTGGCACAGCAACCGCAGGGGCCGCCGCCGCGACTGGCGACGCCACCGGTGCGGCCTCCACGGCCGGGGCGGACGGTGCGGGAACCGCGGCGCCACTGACATGCGAAACACCGTCGAGCAGCGCCAGCAGATCACCGATGTTGACCTTGTCGCCGACCTTGACCTTGATTTCGCGCAGCACACCGGCGGCACTGGAGGGAATCTCCATCGAGGCCTTGTCGGACTCCACCGTGACCAGCGACTGCTCGAGTTTCACCGTGTCACCCGGCTGGACCATCACCTCGATCACCGTGACATCCTTGAAGTCACCGATGTCGGGCACCAGTACCTGCACCGGCCCGGTAGCCGCCACGGCAGCCACACCGACGGCGGCAACCGGGGCTGCGGCGGCCTGCGTCACGGGCGCCGCGTCTGCGGGCGTCACGGGCGCAGGGGCTGTCGGCGCAACGCCAGCCGCGGCCTCCAGCACCAGCACGACCGAGCCCTGCTTGACCTTGTCGCCGAGCTGTACTTTCAGCTCCTTGACCACGCCGGCGTGCGAGGACGGAATTTCCATCGACGCCTTGTCGGACTCGACGGTGATCAAGGACTGCTCGGCCTTGACGCTGTCGCCAGCCTTGACCAGCAGTTCGATCACGGTGACCTCGTCGAAGTCACCGATATCGGGAACCTGTATGTCTATGTGCGCCATCTTCTTGTCTCCTGATTGGTGGATGCGCGGGCCCGGCCTGCCGGCCGACCGCCTGCCTTATGCGTAGAGAGGGTTGACCTTGTCGGCGTCGATGCCGTACTTCTCGATCGCCTGGGCCACCACCGTGGCGGCGACCGTGCCGTCGTTGCACAGCGCACTGAGTGCAGCCACCACGACATAGTGCCGGTTGACCTCGAAGTGCTCGCGCAGCTTGCCGCGGAAATCGCTGCGTCCGAACCCATCGGTGCCCAGCACCTTGTAGGTCCGGCCCTTGGGAACGAATGGCCGGATCTGCTCGGCATAGGCCTTCATGTAGTCGGTCGACGCCACCACCGGTCCTGCATGGCCACCGAGTTGCTGTGCCACGAACGGCGTGCGCTGCGCTTGCGTCGGGTGCAGCAGGTTGTAGCGCTCGCAATCCTGGCCCTCGCGGGTCATTTCGTTGAAGCTGGGGCAGCTCCATACATCGGCCACGACGTTCCAGTCTTTCTCCAGCAGTTCCTGCGCCGCGAGGGACTCGCGCAGGATGGTGCCGGACCCCAGCAACTGGACGCGCGGCCGGCCCGCGGCGGCCGGGCCGGGCTTGCACAGGTACATGCCCTTGATGATCTGGTCTTCGGTGCCAGCGCTCAGGCCGGGCATCGCATAGTTCTCGTTGAGCAGGGTCAGGTAGTAGTAGACGTTGTCCTGCTTTTCCACCATGCGCTTGAGGCCGTGGTGCAGGATCACGCCCACCTCGTGGGCGAAGGTCGGGTCGTAACTGACGCAATTGGGAATGGTACCGGCCAGGATGTGGCTGTGGCCATCCTCGTGCTGCAGGCCCTCGCCATTGAGCGTGGTTCGCCCCGAGGTGCCGCCGAGCAGGAAGCCGCGCGCCTGCATGTCGCCGGCGGCCCAGGCCAGGTCGCCGATGCGCTGAAAGCCGAACATCGAGTAGTAGACGTAGAACGGCACCATGATGCGGTTGTTGGTACTGTACGAGGTGGCAGCCGCGATCCAGCTGCTCATGCCGCCGGCCTCGTTGATGCCTTCCTGCAGGATCTGGCCCTGCTTGTCCTCCTTGTAGTACATGACCTGGTCCTTGTCGACGGGTGTGTACTGCTGGCCCTGCGGGTTGTAGATGCCGACCTGGCGGAACAGGCCCTCCATGCCGAAAGTACGCGCCTCGTCGACGAGGATCGGCACCACGCGCGGGCCCAGCGCCTTGTCGCGCAGCAGCGTGGTGAGGAAACGCACGTAGGCCTGCGTGGTGGAGATCTCGCGCCCTTCCGGCGTGGGCTCGATCACCGACTTGAAGGTGTCGAGCGACGGCACCGTGAACTGCTCGTCGGCCCTGACGCGCCGGCTTGGCAGGTAGCCGCCCAGGGCCTTGCGCCGTTCATGCAGGTAGCGCATTTCGGGCGTGTCGTCCGCTGGTTTGTAGAACGGGATGTCGGCGATCTGGCTGTCGGGAATCGGAATGTTGAAACGGTCCCGGAATGCCTTGATGTCTTCGTCGGCGAGCTTCTTCGTCTGGTGCACGTTGTTCTTGCCCTCGCCGATCTTGCCCATGCCAAAACCCTTGACGGTCTTGATCAGCAGCACCGTGGGATGGCCCTTGTGCTTGACGGCCGCGTCGAAGGCTGCATAGACCTTCTGGGAGTCGTGGCCGCCCCGGCGCAGTTCCCAGATCGCGTCGTCGCTCATCTTGGACACCATCTCCAGGGTGCGCGGGTCCTTGCCGAAGAAATGCTTGCGCACATACGCGCCATCGTTGGCCTTGAAAGCCTGGTAGTCGCCGTCCAGCGTGTCCATCATGACCTTGCGCAGCGCGCCGTCCTTGTCGCGGGCCAGCAGCGGATCCCAGTTGCTGCCCCAGATCAGCTTGATCACGTTCCAGCCCGCACCGCGGAATTCGCCTTCCAGTTCCTGGATGATCTTGCCGTTGCCGCGCACCGGCCCGTCGAGCCGCTGCAGGTTGCAGTTGATCACGAAGATCAGGTTGTCCAGGCCTTCGCGGGCGGCCAGTCCGATGGCGCCCAGGCTTTCGACCTCGTCCATTTCGCCGTCGCCGCAGAACACCCAGACCTTGCGGTTCTCGGTATTGGCGATGCCGCGCGCATGCAGGTATTTCAGGAACCGCGCCTGGTAGATCGCCATCAGCGGGCCCAGGCCCATCGAGACGGTCGGGAACTGCCAGAACTCGGGCATCAGCTTCGGATGCGGGTAACTCGACAAGCCCTTGCCGTCGACCTCCTGGCGGAAGTTGAGCAATTGCTCCTCGGTCAGGCGACCCTCGAGGTAGGCGCGGGCATAGACACCGGGCGACACATGGCCCTGGATGTAGATGCAGTCGCCGCCGTGGCCTTCACTTTCGGCATGCCAGAAGTGGTTGAAACCGGCGCCGAACATGTTGGCCAGCGACGCGAAGGAGCCGATATGCCCCCCCAGGTCCCCGCCGTCGACCGGGTGGTGGCGGTTCGCCTTGACCACCATCGCCATCGCGTTCCATCGCATGTAGGCGCGCAGGCGTTCTTCGATCTCGAGATTGCCGGGGCAGCGTTCCTCCTGGTCGGGCTCGATGGTGTTGACGTAACCGGTGTTGGCAGAGAAAGGCATGTCGATGCTGCTCTGGCGCGCGTGCTCGAGCAGTTGCTCCAGCAGAAAGTGCGCCCGCTGCGGCCCCTCGGACTGGATCACGGCGGACAGCGCGTCCATCCATTCGCGCGTTTCCTGCGCATCCGGGTCGGTGGCGGGGGACCCTGGCGGGTTCTGGGGTAGTGCTGACATGCTTGTCTCCTGTGGTTCTGGGGCGGCAACTTGCTACTGCGGCGGAATTGTCTCACAACTTCAAAAAATTTCAAATAATGCTTTAGTAATCCATATTGTGAAATATTAACTCCGAGCCAATCTCCGTAATCCGCACTCCGGCAACGCCGCGTCCCATACACTTCGCGCATGTCCGCAGAACCCCATCCGGCCGCTGAATCCGGCGTCGCCACCACGGAGCGCGTGCGGCGCTGGTGGTGGCGTCTGGCGCCCCAGCGCCAGGATCGGCTCGCGGTTCTGGCGCCACTGGCCGCGGTGCTGTTGTTCCTGGCCGCCATTGTTGCGTCGTTCGGCTACCTGCGCCTGGAAGAAATCGACCGCGAGCAGGAGGCCGTGAAGCGCGATGTGGAATACACGCAGCAGCGCCTGCGCCTGCGCCTGCTGGAGCGCCAGGAGCAGCTGATGCGCATCGCCCGCGACATCTCGAACGGCGATCTCGACGTGGACGAGTTCCATATCCGCGCCGAGAACCTGGTGAACCAGTACCCCGACCTGGAGCGCCTGAGCTGGATCGACGAGCGCCGACGCATCAAGGGCAGCTATGCGACGGCCAGCCTGCAACCCAACCTGCGCCAGATGCTGGGCGAGACGCTGCGGCTCGGCGAGACGCAGAACATCTACAACCTGGCGCGTGAACTGCAGCAACCCGTGTATTCCCAGCGGCCCGCGTCGTCCAGTGGCGCACCCTTGCTGCAGTTGCATATCCCGCTGATCGACAAGACCAGGTTCGTGGGTGTTGTGCTGGCCGAATACTCGGTCGACGGCTTGTACCGGTATGGTGTCCCGTCCGAGGTGTCGGCGCGTTACGCGATCTCTTTGCTGGATGACAAGGGGGCGCGTCTGGCAGGCACGAGTGTGCCGCCGCGCAATGCCGCCACCAGCCTGCTGCCCTGGGTGAACCCGGTCAACGAGTTCGAAGTGCCGGTGTCGCCGGTCGGCAATGGGCTGGTGCTGCGGGCCCAGGCCTATCGCACGTCCCTGGGCGTGATCGGCAGCGGCCTGTTCTGGCTGGTGGGCGTGCTGAGCAGCATGACGGCCTGGATGCTGATCGCCAACTGGCGCCATACGCGGCGCCGGCAACAGGCACAACAGGCCCTGGTCTCGGAGACCAATTTCCGGCGCGCGATGGAAAACTCCATGCCCACCGGCATGCGGGCGATGGACCTGCAGGGCCGCATCACCTATGTGAACGCAGCCTTCTGCCAGATGACCGGCTGGAGCGAGTCCGATCTGGTCGGCCGCACGGCCCCGTTCCCGTACTGGCCGGACACCGACCATGAAACCCTGACCCAGAATCTGGGCGAGGAACTGGCCGGCAAGATCACCCCGGGCGGCGTGCAGATGCGTGTGAAGCGGCCCGACAACACGCTGTTCGACGCGCGGCTCTACGTGTCACCGCTGATCGATGCGCGGGGCACCCAGACCGGCTGGATGACCTCGATGACCGACATCACCGAGCCCAACCGCATCCGCGAACAGTTGTCGTCCTCGTTCGAACGCTTCACCACGGTGCTCGAAGCGCTGGACGCATCGATCTCGGTGGCACCGCTGGGCAGCGACGAAATGTTGTTCGCCAACAAGCTCTATCGCCTGTGGTTCGGCAACCGCACCACCGGCCACCTCGCGCTGATCGCACAGGCTGGCATGCCCGCCCATCCGGTCAACGACGACTCGCAGGACCAGGTCGACTCGTTCGCGGGCCTGCCGACCAACGTGCTGCCGGATGCAGAGTCCGAGAACGCCGAGGTCTACCTCAGCGAGCTCGGCTTGTGGCTCGAAGTGCGCACCCGGTACCTCAGCTGGGTCGACGGGCGGCTGGCACAGATGGTGATTGCCACCGACATCACCTCGCGCCGGCTTGCCGAGCAGCAGGCAGCCGCGCAGGCCGACCGGGCCCAGAATGCGAGCCGGCTGATCACCATGGGCGAGATGGCATCCAGCGTGGCGCACGAACTCAACCAGCCGCTGACGGCCATCAACAACTACTGCCACGGCATGGTGTCGCGCATCAAGTCGCAGCAGATCACCGAGCAGGACCTGCTCGGCGCACTGGAGAAGACCGCGCGCCAGGCCCAGCGTGCGGGACAGATCATCCAGCGCATCCGCTCATTCGTGAAGCGCAGCGAACCCAACCGGACCTGGTCGACCGTCACCGACATGATCGACGAAGCGGTCGAACTCGCCGAGATCGAGCTGCGCCGGCGCAACGTGCGCCTGACACGCCAGGTGGCGGCGCGGCTTCCGATGCTGCTGGTGGACCCGATCCTGATCGAGCAGGTGCTGATCAACCTGCTCAAGAACGCGGCGGAGTCGGTCGATTCGGCGCAGCGTCCGACCGCCATGCGCAAGGCGGAACTGCGCGTGCTGCAACGCCGGCTCGATGGCATCGAGGTGGTCGAGTTCTCGGTGCTCGACTCCGGCAACGGCCTGGCGCCGGAAGTGCTCGAACGCCTGTACGAGGCGTTCTATTCCACCAAGACCGATGGCATGGGTATCGGACTCAATTTATGCCGCTCCATCGTGGAGTCGCACCAGGGCCGTATGCGGGCGGAGAACCTCTACAATGGCGCCGACTTGACGGGCTGCTGCTTCTCGTTCTGGCTGCCGGTTGGCGAGCAGGCGAGAGCCGTACCCAAGCCCCTAGACAAACAACTCAAGACCCCAGGATAGCTGCATGAGCCTGATTCCGAAAAAGGGAACCGTGTACGTCGTGGACGATGACGAAGCGGTACGCGATTCATTGCAGTGGCTGCTGGAGGGCAAGGATTACCGGGTGCGTTGTTTCGATTCCGCCGAGTCCTTCCTGAGCCGTTACGATGCCCGCGAGGTGGCCTGCCTGATCGTCGATATCCGCATGGGTGGCATGACCGGCCTGGAACTGCAGAACCGGCTCATCGAGCACCACTCGCCATTGCCCATCGTGTTCATCACCGGTCATGGCGACGTACCGATGGCGGTCGACACGATGAAGAAAGGGGCGATGGATTTCATCCAGAAGCCGTTCAAGGAAGACCAGCTGGTGGGTCTGGTGGAGCGCATGCTCGAACACGCCAAGGGCTCGTTCGCCGACCACCAGGTGGCCGCCAACCGCGACGCGCTGCTGTCCAAGCTCACCCTGCGGGAGTCGCAGGTGCTCGAACGCATCGTGGCCGGGCGACTCAACAAGCAGATCGCGGACGACCTGGGCATCAGCATCAAGACGGTGGAGGCGCACCGGGCCAACATCATGGAAAAGCTCAATGCCAATACGGTGGCCGATCTGCTGAAGATCGCGCTCGGACAGACCCCGCCCAAGACCTGAAGCCCGGACGCTGTCGCCACCGGCAGCGCAGCCGCCCGAACCCTGGACCCGACAATGACCCAGCGAGATCACGCACAGCGCATCGACGGCATCGCACTGTCGCGCCAATTGCGCACCGACATAGCCCAACGCGCGGCCAAACTCACGGCTCGCCAGGTTCAACCCGGGCTGGCCGTGATCCTGGTCGGCGAGGACCCGGCCAGCCAGGTCTACGTGCGCAACAAGATCAAGGCCTGTCAGGAGGCCGGCTTTCATTCGGTGTTCGAGAAGTACGACGCCGATCTGGCGCAGGACGCGCTGCTCGCGCGTATCCAGGCGCTCAACCACGACCCGGCGATCCACGGCATCCTGGTGCAGATGCCCTTGCCGCGCCACATCGACCCGCACAAGGTCATCGAGTCGATCGCCACCGCCAAGGACGTGGACGGCTACTCGACACTGAGCGCCGGTGAACTGCTCACGGGGGCGCCCGGCTTCAACCCCTGCACGCCCTACGGCTGCATGAAACTGATCGCCTCCACCGGTGTCTCGCTGCGCGGGAAACACGCGGTGGTGATCGGCCGCAGCAACACCGTGGGCAAACCCATGGCCCTGATGCTGCTGCAGGAAAACGCCACCGTCACCATCTGCCACAGCGCCACGGCCGACCTCAAGGCCCACACGCTGCTGGCTGACGTCGTGGTGGCGGCGGTCGGCCGGCGCAACGTGCTCACGGCCGACATGGTCAAGCCCGGCGCGATCGTGATCGATGTCGGCATGAACCGCGACGACGAAGGAAAGCTGTGCGGCGATGTCGACTTCGCCGGGGTGCAGCAGGTCGCCGGATACATCACCCCGGTACCGGGTGGCGTCGGCCCCATGACGATCACGATGCTGCTTGTCAACACACTGCAATCCGCCGAGCGCGTGGCCGCAAGCCTTTAGATGGGCGGAATGCATCCGCACAGGGTCTTTCAGGCGCGTGGGCCGCACCCACGGGCGAACCGACATCCAGGACCATGAACCCTCTACTTGCCCCGGACGCATTGCCGCGTTTCGACCAGATCACCGCCACCGACGTCGGACCAGCCGTGGAGGAACTGCTGCAGGCCGGCAACGCAGCCCTGGAAACCGTCACGGCGGCCGACTTCCCCTGCAACTGGAATCGCATCGCCCAGGTGCTGGACGTGGCCACCGAAAGGCTCGGTCGCGCCTGGGGCGCAGTCAGCCACCTCAACAGCGTGGCCGATACGCCCGAGCTGCGCGCCGCCTACAACGCCAGCCTTCCCAAGGTGACCGAATTCTGGACCCGCCTGGGTGCTGACGAACGGCTGTATGCCAAATACAAGGCGATCGACCCGGCCTCGCTGGATGCAGAGCAACGCCAGGCGCACAGCAATGCGCTGCGTGATTTCGTGCTTGGCGGGGCCGAGCTCCAAGGCGCTGACCGCGAGCGTTTCGCCGCCATCCAGGAGCGCCAGGCCGAACTGAGCCAGAAGTTCAGCGAAAACGCCCTGGATGCGACGGACAAGTTCACCTACTACGCGCAGGCGCACGAGGTCGCCGGTATTCCCCCCGATGTCCTGCAGGTGGCACAGGCATCGGCCCAGGCGGAGCAGCGCGACGGTTACCGGCTCAGCTTGAAGATGCCCTGCTACCTGCCTGTCATGCAGTTCGCACACAGCAGCGATCTGCGCCAGCACATGTACCGCGCCTACGTGACACGCGCGTCCGAGCAGGCGAGCGAGGATCTGCGCCAGTTCGACAACACCGCCCTGATGCACGAGATGCTCGCATTGCGTCAGGAGGAGTCCAGGCTGCTGGGCTTCCAGAACTTCGGCGAGCTGTCGCTGGCGCCGAAGATGGCCGATTCGCCGCGCAAGGTGATCGAGTTCCTGCGTGATCTGGCCTGTCGGGCGCGACCCTTTGCCGAGAAGGATCTGGCCGATCTGCGTGTATTTGCACGGGAGCAGCTCGACCTGCCTGAGCCGCAGGCCTGGGACCTGCCCTATGCCAGCGAAAAGCTCAAGGAGGCCCGGTTTGCGTTCAGCGAACAGGAGGTCAAGAGCTACTTTCCCCTGCCCAAGGTGCTGGCGGGGCTGTTCAAGATTGTCGAGACCTTGTTCGAGGTGGCGATCCGTCCTGACGATGCGCCCGTGTGGCATCCGGGCGTGCAGTTCTACCGCATCGAGCGCCCTGCAGCCGCCGGAGCACGGCACGATGGCGCGTCCGGTCAGCTGGTCGGACAGTTCTACCTGGACCCAGGGGCACGCAGCGGCAAGCGCGGCGGCGCCTGGATGGACGATGTGCGCAGCCGCTGGTTGCGCCCCGACACCGGCGCACTGCAGACTCCGGTGGCGCACCTCGTGTGCAATTTTGCCGAAGGCGTGGTCCAGGACGGCGTGCAGAAACCGGCGTTGTTGACGCACGACGACGTGATCACCCTGTTCCACGAATTCGGCCATGGACTGCAGCACATGCTGACCCAGGTGAACGAGCGCCAGGTCTCCGGCATCAGCGGGGTCGAATGGGACGCGGTCGAACTGCCCAGCCAGTTCATGGAAAACTTCTGCTGGGAGTGGGATGTATTGCGCCACATGACGGCGCACGTGGACACCGGCGAAGCACTGCCGCGCGCCTTGTTCGACAAGATGCTGGCGGCGCGCAATTTCCAGAGCGGCATGCAGACGCTGCGCCAGATCGAGTTCTCGCTGTTCGACATGTTGCTGCACACGGTGCATGACCCTTCCGCGGATGTCATGCAGCTGCTGCGCCAGGTGCGCGACGAGGTCGCCGTGCTGCAGCCGCCGGATTGGAGCCGGACGGCACACACCTTCAGCCACATATTTGCCGGCGGTTATGCGGCCGGATACTATAGCTACAAGTGGGCCGAGGTCCTCAGCGCCGACGCCTATGCCGCTTTCGAGGAATCGGCGGGCGAAGACGGCGCTCCGAGTCTGCAAACCGGTAGAAAATACCGCCAGGCGATATTGGAATCGGGGGGCAGCAGGCCGGCCATGGAATCGTTCAAGGCGTTTCGCGGGCGCGAGCCCCAGTTGGACGCCCTGTTGCGGCACCAGGGCATGGCGTCTGCCGCTGCCCAGGAAAAGGGATGAACCTATGACACTGAAAAGCGCAATCCGCAGGGTGGCCGTGTGCTGCCTGGTACTGGTTTCGGCGTCCGGGCTGGTCCATGCCCAGACGATCTACCGCATTGTCGGGCCCGACGGCAAGGTCACCTTTTCCGACAAGCCACCGGCTGCGGCGGACAAGGCCACGGCCACCACGGCGGCGGGCAAGCCGCTGGCAGGCGGCGATGCGGTGCTGCCGTTCGAGTTGCGCCAGGCAGTCGCGCGTTACCCCGTCACGCTGTATTCGGCAGCCGGCTGCGCGCCGTGCAATGCCGGCCGGTCGCTGCTGCAGAGCCGCGGTGTTCCCTTCAACGAATACACCGTCAGCAGCGCCGAGGACGGTGAAGCGCTGCAACGCCTGAGCGGCACCAACAACCTGCCGTTCCTGACCATCGGAGGCCAGAAGATCAAGGGGTTTTCGGACGCCGAGTGGTCGCAATTCCTGACGGCAGCCAACTACCCGCCGACCTCGATGCTCCCCGCCAACTACCGGCCGGCGGCGCCAAGGCCGCTGGTCGCGGTGCAGAAGCCGGCGCCGGCGAAGGGCGAAGACGCGCAGGGCCGGCTCGAGGAAAAGGCGACCGACACCACCACCGCACCCGAACCGCCCCCCAGCGACTCGTCCAATCCGATCGGCATCAAGTTCTAGTGCGCGCCGAACTCCAGCGTGCGCACGCCTTCATGGGTTGCCAGCAGGCAGATATGCGCTCTCTGGTGCGCGAATACGCCTACGGTCACCACGCCTGGCCACTGGTTGACCATCGACTCCAGCGCCAGCGGGTCGGTGATGCGCAGGCCGGCCACATCGATGATGTGCTGGCCGTTGTCGGTGACCAGCGCCTGACCGTCACGCTGGCGTAGTGTGCCAGTACCTCCGAGCGCCTGGAACTGCCGGATGATGCGCCGGGCCGCCATCGGAATCACCTCGACCGGCACCGAGAACCGGCCCAGCGTGTCGACAAGTTTGGATTGGTCGGCAATACACACGAAGCGCTCGGATTGCGCCGCCACGATCTTTTCGCGCGTGAGCGCCGCCCCGCCGCCCTTGATCATGTAGCCGCGCGGGTCGATCTCGTCGGCGCCGTCGACATAGACCGCGAGGCGCTCCACGTCGTTGCAGTCCAACACCGGAATGCCCGCCGCACGCAGGCGTTGCGTGCTGGCCTCGGAGCTTGACACTGCGCCCGGTATGCGCTCGCGCATCCCGGCCAGCGCATCGATGAACTTGTTCACCGTCGAGCCGGTTCCGACGCCCACCAGTTCGCCGGGAACGACGTAGTGCAGGGCCGCCTGGCCCACCATGGTCTTGAGTTCGTCTTGGGTCAACATAGGATCTCGGTGCGGCAGGAGGCCGGGCCTTTTTGGGACAATCGATGAAAGAACCCCGAATTATCCGATGTCCCTCCTCCCCTATGCGCTCGCCCGGCCCTTCCTGTTCGGCCTGGATGCGGAAGCCACCCACGACTTCACCCTCGACGCTCTGGCGCGAACCCAGCACACCCCGCTGGCCTGGGCCTACCGCTGCCCGCTGGTGCGCGACCCTGTCACCGTGGCGGGCCTGCGGTTTCCCAACCGGGTAGGACTCGCAGCGGGGCTGGACAAGAACGCGCGCTGCATCGACGCGCTGGGAGCGATGGGATTCGGATTCGTGGAGGTCGGAACCGTCACGCCGCTGGCCCAGCCGGGAAACCCGAAACCGCGGATGTTCCGCCTGCCCAAGGCGCAGGCGCTGATCAACCGCCTGGGCTTCAACAACGACGGGCTGGAGTCCTTCATCGCCAATGTGCAGAAGTCCAGGTTTCGCGCCAGTGGCCGCATCCTCGGGCTCAACATCGGCAAGAACGCGACGACGCCAATCGAGCGGGCGGCAGACGACTACCTCGTCTGCCTGGAAGGCGTCTACCCGCACGCCGACTACGTCACGGTCAACATCTCCAGCCCCAACACGCGCAACCTGCGCGAACTCCAGGGCGACGACGCGCTGAACGCCCTGCTGGGCAGCCTGTCCGGCAAACGCGCGCAATTGCAGCAGGTGCACCAGCGCCACGTTCCGCTGTTCGTCAAGATCGCGCCGGATCTCGAATCACGACAGGTGGCCCATATTGCGCGGCTGTTGCGCGAGCACGGCATGGACGGCGTGGTGGCCACCAACACGACCATCTCGCGCGATGCGGTCGTGGGCATGCAGCACGCCGAGGAATCCGGGGGATTGTCCGGCGCGCCGGTACGCGAGGCCAGCAACCAGGTCATCCGCCAGTTGCGGGCGTCCTTGGGGCCGGCCTTCCCCATCATCGGTGTCGGCGGCATCCTGAGCGCCGACGATGCCGTGGGCAAGATCGCCGCCGGTGCCGACCTGGTGCAGATCTACACCGGCCTGATCTACAAGGGGCCATCGCTGGTGGCCCAGGCGGCCGCCGCCGTGCGCCGGCACGCAGCTCGGGGTGCCGCCTAGCGCGACATAGCCAGCACGTGGCGGGCAATCGCCAGGGAACTGGTCAACCCGGGCGACTCGATGCCGAACAGGTTGATGAGACCCGGTATGCCATGGGTGGCCGGCCCCTGGATGAGGAAATCCCGCGCCGGCTCGTCGGGCGCCTGGATCTTGGGCCGGATGCCCGCATACGCCGGCTGCAGTGCGCCATCCGGTAGCCCCGGCCAGTACTTGCGTATCTGTGCATAGAAGGCCGCGCCCCGGCTGGCGTCGACGACGAGGTCGTCCGGTGAATCGACCCACTGGACGTCCGGCCCGAACTTGGCCTGGCCCGCCAGGTCGAGCGTCAGGTGAACGCCCAGGCCGGCGCGCTCGGGAACTGGATACACCAGACGCGTGAACGGGCAGCGCGCAGCCAGTGAAAAGTAGTTGCCCTTGGCAAAGTAGGGCTGCGGAACATGTTTCGCGGCCAGCCCGTCAATGCGGCGCGCCACGTCCGGGGCAGCCAGCCCTGCGCTGTTGACCAGCAGCGCGGTGCGCAGTTGGGTTCCATCCTGGGTCGTGATGCGGATCCCGTCTGGCCCGCATCGCGCCTCGACCAGCATGGCATGGAAGGCCACCATGCCCCCCGCGTGCTCCAGATCGCCCTGCAGTGCCAGCATCAGGGCATGACTGTCCACGATACCGGTGGACGGAGACGCAACCGCCCCGACACAGCGCAGTTCCGGCTCCAGGGCCAGCGCCTCGGCTTCGGTCAGCAGGTGCAGATCGGTGACCCCGTTGGCCAGCCCAGCCTGCAGCACCGCATCGAGCTGGTGGCGCTGGTCCGGGGACGTGGCCACCAGCAACTTGCCGCAGCGCCGATGGCCCACGCCACGCGATGCGCAGTAGTCGTACAGCAGGTGGCGCCCCTGGACACACAGCAGCGCCTTGAGCGATCCGCTCGGGTAATACAGCCCTGCGTGTATGACCTCGCTGTTGCGCGAACTGGTACCCGTGCCGATCGCACCGGACGCCTCCAGCACCAGCACCTCGCGGCCTGCCAGCGCCAGTTCCCGCGCTATCGCCAGGCCGACGACACCTGCACCGATCACCACACAGTCGACGCTGTCCATGACGACCCGGGTCGTCGGCTACTTGAGCTGGACCGAGCCGGAAACCGTCACCGTCACGGCGCTCTTGCCGGCCTCCACGGGCACCGATTCGTCTGCGGACTGGGCCTTCGCCGCCATCGCCAGAACCCGCGGACGCGGTGTGAACCCCTGGTCGTTGGCGCTGACAGACACCTCGCGCAGCGTATACGCGCTGAATCCAAAACCACGGGCGATTTCGGCCGCGCGCGCCTTGAAACGCTCGATCGCCAGGGTCTGCGCCTCGCCCTCGGTCCTGGCGCGTTGCTCCCGGCTGAGACCGAAGCCTACCCCCCCCATGGTCAGGGTCTGGATCTTGCCCGCCGTGGCGCTGATGCGCGCAAAGTCGCGGCCCTCCAGCACCAGTTCGGTACTGCCTTGCCAGCCCGCCGCCTTGCCGTCACGGCCATAACGCGGGTACAGGCTGAAATTGCCGGTACGCACCTCCAACTGCCCTGGAGACGCCGCCTTCTTGGCTTCAGCCAGGGCGGCCTCGAGCGCCGCTTTGAGCTGGGTCTGAACCGTGGCCGCGTCCGGGCCGTCGCGCGCGGTGTTCATGGTCAGGGTCAGCAGGTCCTGCTGCACGTCGACCGAGGCGCTGGCGGACAACTGCACCTGGTTCATCGGGGCGACCATCGGCGCCTGCTGGGCAGACACAGGGGCGCACAGGACGCACAGTGCCAACAAGGAGGCCAGGCGCTGGATCGTGGAAAAAGGGTTCAAGAAAGTTCACTCCCGCAAAAATGGAATCGGTTCGAAGTCGCCGCGCAGCACACGCCGGGCGTCGATGCCCCACCAGTCCCGCGCGACGGTGGCATAGAGCTGCCGGAAATCGGTGCTGTGCCGAAGGTTGTGATTCTCGTCGAGCAGTTGCAGATCAGGCGCCTTGCCCCACAACCCGCCGCGCACCGCGCCGCCAGCGATAAAATGCGGCGCGGCTGTACCGTGGTCCGTCCCGTTGGAGCCGTTTTGCCGCGCGCGGCGACCGAACTCGCTGAACGTCATGACCAGGGTGCGGTCCCAGGCGCCGATTTCCGTCAAGGCGGCGCGCAAGGCGGAAATGCCTGTGGCAAGCTGGCGCAACAGGTTGGCGTGTTGCGGCAACTGGTTCTGGTGGGTGTCGAAACTGCCCAGGCTCACGACAAGCACCGGCACGCCGGCCCTGCCGCGCTGCGACGCAACCACCTGCGCCACGGCCCGCAATGCGTTCCCGAAGGCGCCGTCAGGAAAAGCGCCCTGGAACGCAACCCGCGGCGCCCGCAGACCCAGAGCCGCCTGGCTGACATCGTCCTCCAGGCGAAGCAGGTGCTGCAACGCCGGGTTGCCCTCGATACGCCGGGGCGCCGCGAGCACCGCCTGGTTTACAAACGCCTCCGGGTTGTTCAGGCGGATGGCACGTCCGCCAGCGAACACGCCGGCATCACCACCGCCGACCAGCACGCCCTGCGTTGTGAAGCTGGCCCGCTCGCCATAACCGGCCTGCATCGCACGGGCAACCCAGCCATCGGACAGGTATTCACTGGATTTCGACGCCGTGTCCCAGATCTCGATCGAGCGGAAATGCGACAGGTTCGGCTGGGGATAACCGACACCCTGGACCACCGCGAGTTCGCCTTTCTCCCACAGCGGCAGCAGATCAGCCAGCGCCGGATGCAGCCCGACCCGGGAGTCGATCGGCAGGACATCCTCGCGGCGGATGGCAATCGTGTCACGCAACCGGTAGTAGGTATCGTCCTGGTAAGGCACGACGGTATTGAGCCCATCGTTGCCGCCCTTGAGCTCGACCAGCACCAGCACCCGGTCGGACAGGCCTGCCGCGCGCTGCGCCAGCGACTGCGCCCAGGCAGGCGCCGCGACGCCCAGCAGGCCCGTGCCGGCCGCCAGGGCACCACTTGTCAAGAACCGCCTGCGTGTCATGCGTGCTGCTCCGGCTACTTGAGCTGATAAACCGCATCCTGCATCAGGCTGCGCAGGTAGGACACCGCGACAGTCCCCGGAACGAATGGCTGCGTCGGGGGCAACGCCAGCATGGCCTGCGCGATGCTGGCCCGCTGGATGTCGTCTGGCTCACGGTCGGACGAGGCGCCATGGGCCACCAGCCACGGCTCCGCGTCCAGCCGCAGGCTGGCACCCCCCGCCCGCTGCATGGCGCCTTGCCCCGTCGCCATGTCCGGGCCCTGGAACAACACGGCCGCGAATCGTTTGCGCCCCAGCAGGCTGCTGGCGTCGATCCAGGCCGTGTAGCCCGGCCAGCCCTTGACGTTTGGCGGTACCAGGAGGTTCTGGCCCAACTGGGCCGACGCCACGACCAGCGGAAATGTGTCCGGCAGTGCCACGCCAAACTGGCGCACGGTGCCGACAAGCAACTCCACCGGTGACTTCACCAGCGTGCCGCGGCTGGCCGGCGACCAGAACGCATCGGTCAACAACAACTCGCGCAGCACCAGCGCGATGTCGAAGTCACTGCGGGCGAACAGCCATGCGATGCGCTGCACCTGCGCCGGCTCCGGATCGGGCGACACGAACTCGCGCCACATCTTGGACACCAGAAACTGTGCCGCTGCCGGCTGCTGCAACAGCAGATCCAGCACGTCGTCACCGTCCATCTGCGCGCTGTGCCCCAGCACGGTCTTGCTGCCACTGTCGTGCAGCGCCGGACGAAACCGGAATTGCAGCCGGTCCGCATCGATGCTCCAGCCCGTGAACGCACGGGCCGCCTCGCGTATGTCCTGTTCGCTGTAAACCTGTGCCGGGCCGCTCTCGCCCAGGACAAACAGTTCCATCACCTCACGGGCAAAATTCTCGTTGGGCGCGTTCTTGCGGTTGCTCACGCCGTCCAGGTAGACCAGCATCGCCGGGTCCTTGGCCACGGCATGCAACAAGGCCCGAAAGCTGCCCAGCGCATGGGCGCGCAACACCCCGTGCTGCTGCCACATTGCCTGCGCGCGCACCACCTTCTGCTGGGAGGTCGCGAAGTGGTTGTGCCAGAACAACGTCATGCGCTCCTGCAAGGGCGCACGCGAGTCGATCATTTCGCGCACCCACCAGCGTTTCATCTCCAGCCCCTGTGCCATCTGCTCGCGCCGCTGGGCCTGGCGTTCCTCGACAGTCGTCAACAGGCGGTAGGGCACGGGTGGCGGCTGGTCGACGAAACCGGGCGCCGGATGCAGGGTCCTGGCGAGGCGGGCCGACCCGACCAGTTGCGCCACGGCCTTCGCGGCGTCCTGCCCCACCCAGGCATCCACCTCGGACTGGTTCGGGGCGAATCCGGTGCGCAGCAACAGGTGACGCGCCTGGTCGGGCGACAGCCTGTCGGGCGCCGCCAGAGCCACTGCTGCCCACAAGCCCACAAGCCCACCGAGAACCAGGGTCCGGCAGGCCTGCATCATTTTCGGTTCCTGCGGTTTTCGTTTTGCTCCTGGCGCAATTGCTCGCGCAATTCGATTCGCTCCGGCAGCGTCAGGTGCCGGCCGGCCGGGGGTGCAGTGGTCGGGGCGGTCGCGTCGGAGGCGTCGGGGCCGGCTTGTCTGCCGGTCTTGAGCACCTCCCGCAGTTCCACGCGGCGTTGCGCACGTGCGTCCGCAGGGGTGTCGCCAGGCCCGGGCCTCAGCCCTGGTTGCGCGCACGCCGCACCGGCACACAGGCAGAACAGCAGGGACATCGGAAAACGTGGCATATGCCAAGAATAACGCGTTCCCCCGCACAGGCGTGGACAAAGCAGCCGACGCAGTTGTGCCATCCAGGCCAGAGTTGTAACAGTGTGTCATGCCATTGCAGGTGCGCCCGATCGGCCGGTCCAAAACCATCAGAATCAGGCCTGTTACAAATACAACATGAGCGGGAGCCCCATGAGCAAAACGACTGCACGCAGCGACAAGATTCTGGTGGTCGACGACGACATGCGCATACGCGACCTGTTGCGACGCTACCTCACGCAGGAAGGCTTCGAGGTGTTCCAGGCGGAGGACGGCAAGGCGCTGAGCCGCATTCTGCTGCGCGAAACGGTCGACCTGATCGTGCTCGATCTGATGCTGCCGGGTGAGGACGGGTTGTCGATCTGCCGGCGCCTGCGCGCCGCGAACGACCGCACGCCCATCATCATGCTGACCGCCAAGGTCGAGGATGTGGACCGCATCGTCGGGCTCGAAGTGGGCGCCGACGACTACCTGGGCAAGCCGTTCAATCCGCGGGAACTGCTGGCACGCATCAACGCGGTGCTGCGCCGCCGACCCCCGACCGAGGCCCCGGGGGCGCCGTCCAGCGACAACGAAGTGGTCCGCTTCGGCAACTTCAGTTTCGATCTGGGCACCCGCACGCTGCAGAAGTCAGGCGAGGAACTGCCGCTCACCACCGGCGAATTTGCCATGCTCAAGGCCCTGGTGCGCCATCCGCGCCAGCCGATGTCGCGCGAGAAGCTGGCCCAGCTCGCGCGGGGGCGGGAATTCGAGCCCTTCGACCGCAGCCTGGATGTGCAGATCTCGCGCCTGCGCAAGATGATCGAATCCGATGCCGCATCGCCGCGATACATCCAGACTGTATGGGGTGTCGGCTACGTGTTCGTGCCGGACGGCGCGTCCTGAAGCGTGTGGCGGGCGCACCCGATCCCACCGATACCGCGCCAGCGGCGCTGGAGGGCGCAGGGCCCGTCGGCACACCCGGGTCGCGTCGTGGCGTCAGCCTGTTCTGGCGCACGTTCATCCTGCTGGCGGCGTTGCTGATCGTCAGCATCGTCGCCTGGCTGCAGGCGCTGCGCACGTTCGAACTGGAGCCGCGCGCCACCCAGACGGCGCAGCAGATTGCGTCCCTCGTGAACCTCAGCCGCGCCGCGTTGATCCATGCCGATGCGATCGCCCGGGTGTCGCTGATCAAGACCATGACCGAACAGGAAGGTGTGCGTATCGTGCCGCGTGAGCCGGACGACCGCTTCCAGGTCTTTGGCGACGACAGCCTGGCGCGCCTGACCACGCGGGAACTGGTCAATCGCCTGGGCCCGGATACCGTGGTTGCGAGCAGTGTCAACGCAGAGCCCGGCCTGTGGGTCGGCTTCACGATCGACGACGATGGTTACTGGATGCGCACCGACCTCGCCCGCCTCAATCCGCCGGCGGGAACCACGTGGATCATCTGGCTGGTGGTTGCCACAGCCTTGTCGCTGGCCGGGGCGGCGCTGATCGCACGGCTGGTCAACCGGCCCCTGAAGAACCTGTCTTTCGCCGCCAGCCGGGTGCGTCAGGGCGATTTCGGTGGCAGCGCCTTGAACGAGACCACCACAACCGGGGAGATCCGCCAGGTCAACATCGAATTCAACCGCATGGCACAGCAACTCGCCCAGGTCGAACAGGACCGCGCCGTCATGCTGGCGGGAATCTCCCACGATCTGCGCACGCCCCTGGCGCGCCTGCGCCTGGAGACCGAGTTGAGCGTCGCCGACCCGGCCGCACGCGACCACATGGCGGCCGACATCGTGCAGGTCGACGCCATCATCGACAAGTTCATGGACTACGCGCGACCCGACCAGATCGCGCTGGAAACGGTCCTGCTCGCGGACGTGGTGCAGCGCTGCACCTATGCCCTGAAGGACCAGGACGCCATCCGCTGCACGATGCGGGTGGACCCTGGGCTCGCGGTGCTGGCCGATGAAGTGGAACTGGTGCGGGTGGTCTCCAACCTGCTGGAAAACGCGATGCGCTACGGCCGTTCGGCGGGCAGCGGCGTCGCCGAGGTCGACATCACGGCCCAGTTGCGCCACCCCTGGGTGCAGCTGGAGGTACGCGACCATGGCCCGGGCGTCGCGCCCGACACGCTGGCGCATCTGACGAAGGCGTTTTTTCGCGGCAACACCGCGCGCACCGCCGCCACCGGTGCCGGCCTGGGCCTGGCGATTGTGGAAAAGAACATCCAGCGCATGGGCGGGGCGATCCAGCTCGTCAACCGCAGTACCGGCGGGCTGGCCGCGCGCATCCAGTTGCAGCGCGCCGGCTGACGGCCGACGCCCGGCGCACCGCTACGTCGCGCTTTGCAGCAAGGCCACGGCGCGCGCCTCGATCGATCTGCCTTCACCGACCGGCCCCAGTTGCTCGGCGGTCTTGGCCTTGACGTTGACGCGCTCGAAGCCGATGTCGAGGGCGCCGGCAATGCAGGTGCGCATGGCGGGAATCCAGGGCATCAGCTTCGGCGCCTGCGCGATGACGGTGCTGTCGACGTTGCCAATCGCAAACCCTGCCGTGCGTACGCGCAGCGCGGCCTCGCGCAGCAGGACCACCGAATCCGCGCCCTTGAACCGGGCATCGGTATCGGGAAAATGCATGCCGATATCGCCCAGCGCTGCCGCCCCCAGCAGGGCATCGGTGATGGCATGCAACAGCACGTCGGCATCCGAATGCCCCTGCAGGCCGCGGTCGAACGGAATCAGCACACCGCCGATGACCAGTTTGCGGCCGGCCACCAGGGCATGCACATCCCAGCCTTCGCCGACACGGATGTCAGGGATAGTCATAGTCGAGATCCTGTGGTTTGGGTTTGCGGCCCCGCGCCAGCAGCACCGCCTGGGCCAGCAGGAAGTCCTCCGGGTAGGTCACCTTGAAATTCTGGGCGCTCCCAGGCACGAGCAAGGGGGCGAGACCGAGTTGCTCGATCGCCGACGATTCGTCGGTGACTCGGTCGCCGGCGGCAGCCAGCGCACGGCGCAGCAGAGCGATCCGGAACATCTGCGGCGTCTGGGCCAGCCACTGCGTGCTGCGGTCGGTGGTTCCGACGACCCGTCCAGCGGCGCCCACCTTGAGCGTGTCGGCCACCGGATGCGCCAGCAGCCCACCCACCGCGTCGCCGCGGCAGGCATCGATGAGGCGTTCCACCAGTTCGGGGGTCAGCAGGCAGCGCGCCGCATCGTGCACCAGCACCCAGTCGTCGTCGGCGGCGCCACCCGCCTGCAGCGCCGCCAGGCCGTTGGCCACGGTGCCCGCGCGGGTGGCCCCGCCACAGGCGGCGACACGCCAGTGCCCGCCCGGCGGACCGGACCCCAGGAAATCGTCGTTGGCAGACACCACCACCAAAGTGCCCGCCAGCCGGTCCACCGCGCCGAAAGCCGCCAGCGTATGCAGAACCAACGGCCGGCCGGCAATCGGCTGGTACTGCTTGGGCAGCACAGTGCCGGCCCTGGAGCCCGCACCGGCACATGGAACGAGGGCCCAGATCCGGGGCTGATCCGGCGCACCCGCACCCGCCTGCGCGTGCGCGGGCAGAGGTACGGGCGGGGTCGACAAGTCCTTGGCTTGGGTCATGGCTGCAGGGCCATTCTAAAATCCAGCCAGCACCCCCTCTGGTTTCACGGCCCGAGGGGGATCGGCATTTCCCGCCTGATGGTTCCCTCCGGCCCCCGGCCCTGTTCATGGATCTACCCAAACTCACGTCCGGCAAGCGCTACACCTTGCCCTGCCCCGTCGGCTCTGCGGACGCCTTGCTGCTGGCACAACTGGCGCGCCGCGACAAGGCCGCGCACCGCCCCACGGCGGTGGTGACGGCCAGTGCCGCCGATGCCCAGCGCCTGCTGGAGGAAATCGCCTTCTTTGCGCCCGACGTGCGCTGCGCGCTGTTTCCGGACTGGGAGACCCTGCCCTACGATACCTTCTCGCCGCACCAGGACCTGATCAGCGAGCGCCTGGCGACCCTGTGGCGCATCTCGCAACGCGACCGCGAGACCGGCGCCGACCTGGTGCTGGTGCCCGCCACGACGGCACTGTACCGTCTGGCCCCGCCCAGCTTCCTGGCCGGCTACACCTTTCATTTCAAGGTGCGCCAGAAGCTGGACGAAGCGCGTCTGCGCGCGCAGCTGACGCTGGCCGGCTATAGCCACGTGAGCCAGGTGGTGAGCCCGGGCGAATACGCGGTGCGCGGCAGCCTGATCGACCTGTTTCCCATGGGTTCGGCCATGCCCTACCGGGTCGATCTGTTCGACGACGAGATCGACAGCATCCGCACTTTCGACCCGGACAGCCAGCGCAGCCTGTACCCGGTGCCCGAGGCGCGCCTGCTGCCAGGGCGCGAATTCCCGATGGACGACGACGCGCGCGCGCGTTTTCGCAGCCGCTGGCGCGAACTGCTGGACGGCGACCCGACCAAGAGCCGCATCTACAAGGACATGGGCGCCGGCGTGGCGACGGCCGGCATCGAGTACTACCTGCCGCTGTTCTTCGAAGATACCGCCACGGTGTTCGACTACCTCGGCCAGGACGCCACCCTGGTGCTGCACGGGGATCTCGAAGCCGCCTTCGCCCATTTCTGGCAGGACACCAAGGACCGCTACCGCCTGGTGCAGGGCGACCCGGAACGCCCCACCCTGCCCCCACCGGCCCTTTTCCTGAGTGCCGAGCAGTTCTATGCACGGGCCAACGACTACGCACAACTGGCGCTGCGTCTGCCGCAAACCGGCGCGGCCGATGCCGACCTGCACCAGAACACCTGGGCGAGTTTGCCGACGTTGACGGTCGTGCGAGGTGCCGACGATCCGCTGGCGCGCCTGAAGCAGCATCTGGAGGCCACCAGCCACAGGGTTCTGGTGCTTGCCGAAAGCGAAGGCCGGCGCGAAAGCCTGCTCGATTTCCTGCGCGCCAGTGCGCTGGACCCGACGCGTTTCGACTCGCTGGCCGAATTCGAGGCCAGCGACGAGAAGATCGGCCTGGCCACCGCGGCCCTCATGAGCGGCTTCAGCTGGCTCGAGCGACGCATCGACTTCGTCACCGAGACCGAGCTGTTCGCCGCCGGGCCGGTCAGCCGCAGGCGCAAGAAGCAGGAGCAGGTCAGCGACGTCGAAGCACTCATCAAGGACCTGAGCGAACTCAACGTCGGCGACCCGGTGGTGCACAGCGCGCATGGAGTCGGCCGTTACCGCGGGCTGGTGCACCTCGACCTGGGGCAGAAGGACGACGCCGGCGAGCCGGAAATGCAGGAGTTCCTGCACCTGGAATACGCCGACAAGGCCACCCTGTACGTGCCGGTGAGCCAGCTGCAGCTGATCGGGCGTTATACCGGGGTGAGCGCCGACGAGGCGCCGCTGCACAAGCTCGGCTCGGGCCAGTGGGACAAGGCCAAGCGCAAGGCCGCCGAACAGGTGCGCGACTCGGCCGCTGAACTGCTCAACATCTATGCCCGCCGGGCCCTGCGTGAGGGGCACGCCTTCCGCTACTCGCCGCACGACTACGAGACCTTCGCCAACGACTTCGGTTTCGAGGAGACCGCCGACCAGCGCGCCGCGATCCATGCGGTGATCCAGGACATGATCAGCCCGCGCCCGATGGACCGGCTGGTGTGCGGCGATGTGGGCTTCGGCAAGACCGAGGTGGCCCTGCGGGCGGCGTTCATCGCCGTGACCGGCGGCAAGCAGGTGGCCTTCCTGGCGCCCACCACCCTGCTGGCCGAACAGCACTACCAGACGCTGGTGGACCGTTTCGGCAAGTGGCCGGTGCGCATCGCCGAGATGAGCCGGTTTCGCTCCGGCAAGGAGATCACCAGCGCCGTGAAAGGCCTGGCCGACGGCACCATCGACATCGTGATCGGCACCCACAAGCTGCTGAGCCAGGACACGCACTTCAAGAACCTGGGCCTGCTGATCATCGACGAGGAGCACCGCTTCGGCGTGCGCCACAAGGAGGCGATGAAAGCCCTGCGCGCCGAGGTCGACGTGCTGACGCTGACGGCCACCCCGATACCGCGCACCCTGGGCATGGCGCTGGAGGGCCTGCGCGACCTGAGCGTGATCGCCACTGCGCCGCAGCGCCGGCTGGCGATCAAGACCTTCGTGCGCACCGAGGGCAACGGCGTGATCCGCGAGGCGGTGCTGCGCGAGCTCAAGCGCGGCGGCCAGGTGTACTTCCTGCACAACGAGGTGGACACAATCGAGAACCGGCGCGCCAAGCTGGAGGAACTGCTGCCCGAGGCGCGCATCGCGGTGGCCCACGGCCAGATGCCCGAGCGCCAGCTCGAGAGTGTGATGCGCGACTTCATCGCCCAGCGCTACAACCTGCTGTTGTGCTCCACCATCATCGAGACCGGCATCGACGTGCCCACTGCCAACACGATCGTGATCGCGCGCGCCGACAAGTTCGGACTGGCGCAGTTGCACCAGTTGCGGGGCCGGGTCGGGCGCAGCCACCACCAGGCCTACGCCTACCTGATGGTCCCGGACATCGAAAGCCTCACCAAGCAGGCGTCGCAGCGGCTCGACGCCATCCAGGCGATG
>JANMZX010000207.1:0-3432 GCA_031383745.1 Rhodoferax sp.
CTGCCGCCCGAGGCCGGCGCGGCGATCCGTGCCAGCCAGCAGGTGGTGCAGCGGGCCGCCGACGGCGATGCACCGGTCTACGGCGTCAATACCGGCTTCGGCAAGCTGGCCAACCAGCGCATCAGCAAGGCGCAGCTCGACACCCTGCAGCTCAACCTGATCCGCTCCCACAGCGTGGGGGTGGGGGAGCCGCTGGGCCCCGAGGTGGTGCGGCTGATGCTCGCGCTCAAGGCGGCCAGCCTGGCGCGCGGTCATTCGGGGGTGCGCGAGGTGGTCGTCGATACCCTGCTCGCGGTGCACAACGCCGGGCTGGTGCCCTTCGTGCCGTCGCGCGGTTCGGTGGGTGCGTCCGGCGACCTCGCACCGCTGGCCCACATGACCCTGGCGCTCATGGGCGAGGGCAGCATGCTGGAAGACGGAAAACCGGTGCCCGCGTCCGGCGCACTGGAGCGTGCCGGCATCAAGCCACTCACGCTCGGGCCCAAGGAAGGCCTGGCGCTGATCAACGGCACCCAGACCTCGACCGCGCTGGCGCTGCACGCGCTGCTGGCCTTCGAGCCGGTGCTCGAAGCCGCGCTGGTGATCGGCGCCCTGACGGTGGATGCCGCACGCGGCAGCGACGGCCCGTTTGATCCGCGCATCCATGCGCTGCGCGGCCAGCCTGGCCAGATCGACGTGGCGCAGTATTACCGCGCACTGCTGCAGGGCAGCGCGATCCGCAACTCCCACCTGGACGGCGACGACCGGGTGCAGGATCCGTACAGCCTGCGCTGCCAGCCGCAGGTGGTGGGCGCCTGCCTCGACCAGTTGCGCCATGCCGTCAAGGTGCTGGTGCGCGAGGCCAATGCGGTGACCGACAACCCGCTGGTGTTCGCGGCGGATGGCGCGATGGTGTCAGGGGGCAACTTCCACGCCGAGCCGGTCGCGCTGGCGGCCGACGGCATGGCGCTGGCCATCGCCGAGGTGGGTGCGATCGCCGAGCGGCGCATCGCGATGCTGATCGACAGCGGGGTGTCGCGCCTGCCGCCGTTCCTGACCCCGGACGCCGGCCTCAACAGCGGTTTCATGATCGCCCATGTCACAGCGGCCGCGCTGGCGTCGGAGAACAAGTCGCTGGCGCACCCTGCCAGCGTCGACAGCCTGCCCACCAGCGCCAACCAGGAAGACCACGTGTCGATGGCCACGTTTGCGGCGCGCCGCCTGCAGGCCATGATCGACAACACGGCCCACATCCTGGGTATCGAATGGCTGGCGTCGGCGCAGGGCATCGAGTTCCTGCGTCCCTTGCGCAGTTCGGCAGCACTGGAACAGGCGCATGCGCTGTTGCGGGCGCAGATACCGGCGATGGACCAGGATCGCTACCTGGCGCCCGATATTGCGCTGGCCACCCGGCTGGTGCGTGATGGGTCGCTGTCGCGCATCTTCCGCGCGCTGCCGGACCTGCCCCGCCTCTGGATCGCCGCCTGACCACTTCCGGTGGTGCACCGGCCCGGTGTGGCTGCTGGCGCGGTGCTAAGATTTGCCGCATCGGTCAAGGCAACCCATCCGGGCTGCCCGCGTACCGCTCGCACTTCCAGGAGTCGTCATGTCCAATCCTGGCAATCGCCCGTCGGCGCATCCTGCGAGAGCGGGTGGATGATGTCTGCCGACCGCGTGGACGGCATGGACTCCCCGGCCCCCCGCGCCCCTCCGCCTGCGCTCGACCTGGGGCAAAAGTCGATCCGCGCACAGCTGGCCCTGCTGGTGCTGGGCATCGCGGTTCCGGCGTTCGTGCTGGCCGTGGTCTACCTGGCGCGCCAGCGTGACGAGGCGCGCGAGATCGGGCGCGACAAGGTCGCCATACTCGCCGACGCGGCAGCCGCCCGCCTGGCCGGCAAGCTGCGTGAGCACGAGCTGCTGCTGACGCATATCGCCGGCCTGCCGTTCGTGCAGGCGATGGATCCGTCCAAATGCGAGCTGTCGATCCAGGACTTCGTGCGCCTGTACCCGGAGTACGTGGGCATGGGCACGCGTGACATGCAGGGCAACCTGGTGTGCTCCTACCGCAAGCAAGCCCCGTCGCGCCAGCTGATGCTGACCTACCCCTGGTTCAACCGGAGCCTGCAGGCCGGGCGGTTCCAGGTCAGTGATGCGTTCTTCCTGCCGCTGGCGCGCGTGTGGACGGTCATGCTGACGATGCCGGTGCGTGACCACTCCGGCCGGCAGCTCGGCGTGGTCATCCTGCCAGTCGACCTGTTGCGCCTGAACCAGCTGGTGCTGGCCGGGACGCCGGCCGACACGCTGGTCACGGTGACCGACGGCGACTACAAGATATTGCTGCGCTCGAGCGAGCCCGACCGCTGGATCGGCCAGCCCGCACCTGCGGCGGTGCAGTCCACGCTGCGTTCCCTGCCGCAGGGTTTCACCAACGCCACCGGCATCGACGGAATCGAGCGGCTGGTGGCATTTCGCCCGTTGGCCGGAACACCCTGGCGGGTATCTGCCGGGGTGCCGACGACAGCGGTGTTCGGGGCTGCCGACGCCGATCTGCGCAATGGCGTGCTGGCCTGTGTGCTGCTTCTGCTGGGTGCGCTGGTTGCGGCGTGGCGGCTGGCGCGCAGCATGGTGCGGCCCCTGGATGCGCTGGTCGCCACAGCGGCGCGGGTGACCGGTGGTGATATGTCCGCGCGGGTGCCGGCGATCACCGGCGCGCCGGAGTTCGTCGCGTTGGCCGCAGCCATCAACCAGATGCTCGACGCGCGGCGGGCCGCCGAGTCGGCGTTGCGGCGCAATGAAGAAAAGCTGTCGATCACGCTGGACTCGATCGGCGACGGCATGATCGCGACGGACGCCGCGGGTTGCATCACCCGCATGAACCCGGTCGCCGAACGCTTGACCGGCTGGAGCCTGGCAGACGCGCACGGCCGCGAACTGCGGGAGGTGTTCCGGATCATCGACTCCGACACCGGTCTGCCTTTGTCAGACCCGGTGCAGCAGGTCCTCGCATCGGGCAATACCGTCGGTATGGCCAGCCACACGGCCCTGGTGGCGCGCGACGACCGTCGCTACCAGATATCCGACAGTGCGGCGCCGATACGCGACGGTGCCGGCCAGGTGGTGGGTGTGGTGCTGGTGTTCAGCGATGTCTCGCAGGCCTACGCATTGCAGCGCGCCGTCTCGGAGAGTGAGAACCGCTACCGGGCGTTGGTGGAATCGTCCCCGGTGGGCGTGGCGGTGCACCAGGACGGGCGGCTGACCTATGCCAACCCGATGGCCCTGAAGATCATCGGAGCCAGCCATCCGGACGATATCCTCGGCCGCAATTTCATCGACTTCATCCATGCGCCGGACCGCGCCGTGGCGCTGGAACGGGCCACCCAGATGGTCGAGCACGGCGCCAACCTGCCGGCGGTGGAGGTGCGTTATATCCGGCTCGACGGGCGGCTGGTGGAG
>JANMZX010000221.1:0-2742 GCA_031383745.1 Rhodoferax sp.
TCCGCGGTCAGCCGGCAGATCCAGCAGATGGAAGACGGCCTGGGTGTGCCGCTGTTCGAGCGGCACCACCGTGCGCTGGCCCTGACCGACGCCGGGCGCGTGATGCACCGCGCCGTCGTCGATTGCCTGGAGCGGCTGCGCGACGCCACTGCCAGCGTGCGTGCCAGCACGCAGCCGCGCCACGTCGGCGTGACCACCACGCCGGGTTTTGCCTCGTTGTGGCTGATCCCGCGTCTGGCGCGCTTCTCGGAGAGCCATCCACAGGTGGACGTGCGCCTGTCGGCCACCAACGAGCAGCTCGACCTGGTGCGCAGCGGTATCGATGTGGCGGTGCGGTTTTGCCCCAGCGCCGATGGCCGGGGCGAGCCCCTGTTCGAGGAGACCGTGATGCCGGTGTGCGCGCCGAGCCTGCTGAAAAACCGCGACCGACCGCTCAGGACGCCGCGCGACCTGGTGCACCACACCCTGCTGGCGATGGACATGCCCCAGGGCGTGACGCCCACCGCCGACTGGACGCCCTGGTTCCGCATCATGGGGCTGCCCGACATGCGGGCCAAGAACACGCTGCGCTTCACCCACTATGGCGACGCGGTGGCCGCCGCCGTGGCGGGGCAGGGTGTGGCCATCGGCCGTTTTCCGCTGGTGGCCAGCCTGCTGCAGGATGGACAACTGGTTGCGCCCTTTCGGGGCGCCAGCAGCTCGCAGCGGGCCTATTTCGTGATCGCCTCGCCGCACGCGCGCGACAACCCCGATGCGCAGGACTTCGTGCGCTGGTTGCGCGCCGAAGCGCTCGCGGTCAGCGACGAGGTGCTGGCGCCAGCATCTGGTCGGCGATCAACCGCCAGTGCGCGGCCTCGACGGGCGTGATCGACAGCCGGTTGCCGCGGCGCAACAACACCAGGTCGGCCAACGCCGCCGTTGCCCGCAACTCGGGCAGGCCCAGCAGCCGCGTCTTGCGCACGGCCTGCACGTCGAGCAGCAGCCAGCGCGGCGTGTCCAGCTTGGATGCTGCGTCGAAGTAGGGTGATCGCGGGTCGAATTGTGTCGGATCCGGGCGGGTGGTGGAGGCCACGCGTGCGATCCCGGCGATGCCGGGTTCGGGGCAGCTCGAGTGGTAGAACAACACACCGTCACCGATCTGCATCGCGTCGCGCATGAAGTTGCGCGCCTGGTAATTGCGCACGCCGGTCCACGGCACCGTATGTTTCGGCGCCTTCATCGCGTCGTCGATCGAGCACTCGTTGGGCTCGGACTTCATCAGCCAGTAGCGTGTCATGGTGTGCGACGGAGTTGGTTCGTGCGTTTTTTACCACGACTTGTTTGTCGCCCGTCCGTGGGATCGCCGCCAGGGGACCGGTTATCGGATCAGGCGCGGATAATATCCGGGCCATCTGGATGGGTACCGGCTTGCCGCCGGGCGCCGTCGCACGGCGATGCAGGGACGGACGACAGGCGTTGAAGGAGAGACGATGGAACGTGCAGTTCGCAGGCGCTCGCTGTGCGTGACGTTGTTGTCGGCAGCGGCGCTGCCGACGCTGGCGCGGGCACAGGCGGGAGTACCACTGGAGATCGGCGTGTTGCCCAACATCAGTGCCCGCGTGCTGCTGGCGCAGTACCAGCCGATGCGCGACTACCTGGCGCGCGAGACGAAGCAGCCGGTACAGATCTCGACCGCGCCCAACTGGACATCCTTTCACCAGCGAACCCTGGGTCTGGCGTACGACCTGGTGGTCACGGCCGCGAACCTGGCCCGGGTGGCGCAAATCGACCGCGGTTACCTACCCCTGCTGTCCTACGCGCCGGCGATCAGGGGCTTGCTGGTGTGCGCAGCCGCCAGGCCGATACGGACCGTCGCCGACCTGCGCGGCAAGACGCTGGCGTTGTCGAATCCGCAGTCGCTGGTGACACTGCGCGGCATTGGCTGGCTGGCCGAGAACGGGCTGCAGCGCGACAAGGACTACATGACCCTGGGCACCCCGACCGACGACAGCGTGGGCAGCGTCGTGGTCCGCGGTGACGCGGTCGCCGCGATGCTCAGCGGCGGAGAGTACCGCGCCATCCCCGATGCCATCCGCGCCCAGCTGCAGGTGGTGACCACGTTTGCCGAAGTGGCTGGTTTTGTCGTGCTGGCCAGTCCCCGCCTGCCGGCGGCCGACACTCGTGGCCTGAAAGAGCGCCTGCTGCACTTCGCCACCGCATCCGAGGAAGGCCGGGCATTTTTTGCCGGCACCGGTTTCACCGGCATCACCGAACCCGCCGCCGGCCTGATGGAGTCGATGGACCCCTATGTCGATGCGACCCGTCGGCTGATGGTTGCGGGAGCATGAGACCGCCGGATCCTCGCAGGCCACTGCGGGCGCTGCCCTGGGCCGACTGGTCGCTGCGGCGCAAGCTGGTGGTGGCGTGCGCGCTGGTACAACTGGTAGCGGCGGTGCTGGTGGTGGTCGCAGGCAGTCGCCTGTTGCAGCGCACGCTGAGCGACCAGGCCGATGTCGAGACGCGGCGGGTGCTGGCCCTGCTCGACCAGGCGATCGCTGCGCCGCTGGCGCAGCGCGACTACGCGACCTTGCAGCAGACGCTCGATCTGGCGCGCGGCAACGACGCCATCAACTACCTGGTGCTGCGCGACCACCGTGGCATGGTCGTGGCGACCTCCGGCTGGGACGAGACGCAGCCGCTGCCCCCGCGCGACCGTGGCGACATCGATCTGCAGCGCGCCGACGTGCTGCTGCACCTGGCGGC
>JANMZX010000313.1:0-16489 GCA_031383745.1 Rhodoferax sp.
GACAGCGACGAAAAATCCCGCGCCTTGTACCGCGACTGGGCGCAGACCTATGACGAAACCATGCTGCAGGGCTTGCACTACCAGTCGCCGCAGACGGTGGCGCGCCTGCTGGCGGCGCATCTGCCCGACCGCCAGGCCGCAGTGCTCGACATCGGTTGCGGTACCGGCCTGCTGGGGCAGGGGCTGGCGGAGCATGGGTTCACCACCATCGACGGGCTCGACGTGTCGCCGGAGATGATGCAGGTCGCGCAGCGCCGGGGCGTGTACCGGCAGTTCCTGAAGGCCGATCTGCATTTGCCGCTCGACATCCCGGATGCGCGTTTTGGCGGCGCCAGTTGCTGTGGCACCTTCACGCATGGCCATGTCGACGCCCGCTGCCTGGACGAGTTGTTCCGCATCCTGCAACCCGGCGCACCGTTCGCCTTCACGGTCAAGCTGGAGGTGTTCGAGACGCTGGGATTCAAGGACAGACTCGCTGCGCTGGTGCAAGGCGGCAACATCCGCCAACTGAGTTTTTCCCACGACCGCCACTACGCAACATCGGACCAGCCCGACGGGGTGTTCTGCGTCTACGCGCGCTGCTGATGTGGTTCAGCGCTTGAGCTGGCGCTTGAGCTCCTCGCAGTGGTCTTTTGGGGGCAGTCTGGGGGTGGCCCACAACAGGTCGGCCGCACCGTGCGCCTGTGGGTCGGGCTCGCCCGCCACAGCCAGAACCACACGGGTGCGCACGGACGCAGCAAGATGGGTCGGAACGCCGATATCACGTCGGACGTGTCCGCCACCGGCCACCAGCAGCACGGTCTTGCCGGGCACACGGGCGCTCTCCACCGTGTTCGCCATGGCGGCGTCGCGGGCGATCTGGATCCGCGTCATGGGGGCGATCTGGCTCTCTGGCAACAGCAGGCAATGGCCCGATCGAATGCCCTCGCGTTGTTGTTCCAGCAGGGACGGCGCCAGGTGGCCATCCAGGCGGGTATCGGCCATCGCGGTGCGCATGGCCTCGCGCGGCAGGTTGGCGCCCAGCACCGGCACGCCCTGGCGCACGGCGGCCATCACCACCGGGCCGTAACGCGCCCAGGCCCAGCCGGACTCGTTCCACTGCAGGGCCGCGCGCACCGCGGCCTCGTCCGCATCGGCGGCCAGAGCGCCGGTCGACCGGCCCTGGGTCGCCATTTCGAGTGCCAGCGCGGCCAGTTGCCCGCGTTGCGCCAGCGCCAGCACCACCGCGCGTTGCAGCCGCTGGTGGTCATCGGCGTCGTGTTGTTCGCCCAGCAGCAGCACGTCCGCTGGCAGCAGGGCATCGAGACGGGGGCCCACGTCGGGCAGGACGAGCGCACAACCCTGCAGCAGGCCGAGTGTGGCGATCAGGGAGAACAGGAGCCGGGTCACGGAAGGGCCGACGGCCTCATGCCAGTGTGAGCAGCGTTGGTCTGCCGGCGGACTCAGTGCACGACGACCGGGTTCTGCGCGAGCTCGGCATACCCTTCGAGCGTGTCCTCGACTTCTTCCTGTGTGGGCGTGCGGACCTGCCAGGCGGCAATCTGCTGCTGGAACAACTCGGCCCAGGAACCATCCAGGTAGACCTCCTTGCCGACCCGCTTGTCCACGATCTCGAAACCGTGGCGCGCCATCAGCGGTGCCGGTCTGGTCTGGGATTCTGGAGCGCCCGGCAGGGCCAGCGCGACCTCGGGCGCATTGGCCAGCATGTGGGTCACGGAAAAGGTCTCGGAGTCGTAGAGCATGTGCATGGATCATTCTCCCTGAAAGGCTATTGCCTTGCACTTGGCAGCAACCGGGCGGTTTTCAAGGGCCGGTGGTGGCGCGCCACTGCTGGTCGATGAAGTCCCCGCTGGTCTGCGTGATGCGGATGCGGGCCGGCAGGTAGGACAGCGCCGGCGCCAGCCAGATCTCGACCTTCTGGTCGTACTCGCGGCGCGGCTGACGCGTGAATTTGAGCGTGTCGAGCGCGCCGCCCGGCAACGAGAGCCTCTCCTGGGTCTCCACCAGAAACGGCCAGGGTTCGGCGAATCGCGTGCCCACGGTCTGCAGCGTGACGGTGGAGCCCGGTGGGTAACGGCCCGGTTCCCCTGCGACCATCGACGCCAGCTGTACGAAAACGCTCAGCTGGTCCTGCGCACCGGGCAGCAATTCAGCCTCCGGCGTGTTGGCACTGAAGCTGACCCGGCCCCGGTTGCGGTCGAAGTGCGCCGCCTGCTCGGAGCGGAACCGGTCCGAGAAGCGGTTCGGCGACAGGCCGTCGGCTGTCAACTGCCCGGTGCTGCGCAGTACCCGCGAGCCGATCAGGAACGCGCCCAGCTCCAGCCGCGCCTCGTAGCTGTTGCCGTCGTGCAGCCAGGCCATTTCGCCGCTGGCGTGGTATTCGAGCTTGCCGCGCATGCCGTTGGCGTTGAACTTGAGCCGTACCGAGCCCGGCACCGCGTAATTGCGTGGCACCAGCGCGCTATCTCTGGCCAGGTTGGGCGCAGGTGCTGTCGCCGCCGGAATCGGCAGGGACGGCGGAGTCTGTGCCGGCGGGTTGCCGGCGTCGGTCTGCGCCAACGATGCGGCTGGCGCTGGCAGGTTTGCCGGTGCAGACGCGGGCTGCGCCGCCGGCTCCGGGGCCGGAACCGGCTCGGTCGCGGCAATTGCCTCGGCGATCTGCGGACCCACGGGGGTATCCTGCGCAGCGGCCGGCCGCGGCTTGGGGGGCGGTGCGGCCGGCGCGCGGGGTGCCACAGGCACTGGCGGCGGGCCGACGGCCGCTTTTTGCTCGGCTTTGACCTGCACGATGCGGGTGCTGAAAACACGTGTCCCGAGGGGATCCCCGGACGCCAGCGACAGCGCGGTGTGCTGCACCACCACCGCGTGCGCGAGCACCACCACGGCGCTCAGCAGCGCGAGCGCGCGCACAGGTACCGCTGCAGGTGCCGAAGTCATCTGAAATACACTGCTTCCATGAAACTCGCCACCTACAAAGACGGCTCGCGCGATGGTCAATTGGTCGTTGTCTCGCGCGACCTTGCCACGGCGCATTATGCGACCGGCATCGCCGACCGGCTGCAGCAGGTGCTCGACGACTGGAACTTCCTGTCGCCGCAATTGCAGGACCTGTCGGACACCCTCAACTTCGGCAAGGCGCGGCATGCGTTCCCGTTCGATCCGCGCCAGTGCATGGCGCCGCTGCCGCGGGCTTACCAGTGGGCCGACGGCTCGGCCTATCTCAACCATGTCGAGCTGGTGCGGGCCGCGCGCAAGGCCACAATGCCCGCGAGTTTCTACACCGATCCGCTGATGTACCAGGGTGTCAGCGACGACATGCTGGGCCCCTGCGACGATGTCGTCTGCGCGTCCGAGGCCTTCGGCATCGACTTCGAGGCCGAGGTGGTGGTGGTGACCGCGGACGTTCCCATGGGCGCGTCGCCGGAGCGCGCGCTGGAGGGTATTCGCCTGGTGGCGCTGGCCAACGATGTCAGCCTGCGCAACCTGATCCCCGATGAACTCGCCAAAGGCTTCGGTTTTGTGCAGAGCAAGCCTGCCACGGCCTTCAGCCCGGTGGCGGTCACGCTGGATGAACTCGGCGACGCCTGGGACAAGGGCCGGCTGCACCTGACGCTTCAGTCGACCTGGAACGGACGCAAGGTGGGCATGTGCGATGCCGGCGCCGAAATGAGCTTCCACTTCGGGCAACTGATCGCCCACCTGTGCAAGACGCGCAACGTGCGCGCCGGCTCCATCGTCGGTGCCGGTACCGTGAGTAACAAGGGGGTGGAGACCAACGGGCGCATGGACTGGCCCAAGGGCTACAGCTGCATCGCCGAAAAGCGGGCGATCGAGACCATCCAGGACGGCCAGCCGTCGACCGGTTTCATGAAGTTCGGAGACACCATCCGCATCGAGGCCAAGGGCCGGGATGGCCAGTCGGTTTTCGGCGCGATCGACCAGCAGATCACGGCGCCGGCGCAACGCGGCGGACGTCCCGCACCGGCCTGACACCGCGAGCGCTCGCGGGCGTGCAGTGCGGCGCGGCGCGCCAAGCGGCGCCGGGCGGCCGGGTGGCCGGGTGGGGCTCAGGCGTGCGGCAACTGCACGATGAACTGCTTAAGGCCGCGCAGCAGCATCTCGACCGCCACCGCCACCAGGATCAGCCCCATCAGGCGCTCGACCGCCACCACGAAGCGTTCACCCAGCACCTTCTGGATGCGTTCGGCCAGCACCAGCACCACGGCGCACACCAGCATCGTGACGCTGAGCGCGGCGATCCACTCCATGCGGCGCTCGGGCGCCTCGGACACCAGCAGCATGACGGTGGCCAGCGCCGACGGGCCGGCCAGCGCCGGCACCGCCAGCGGCACGATCAGCGGTTCGCCGACCATCGTGGTGCTTGGCGCCTCCGGTGGCGGGAACACCATGCGCAGCGCGATCAGGAACAGGATCACGCCGCCGGCGATCTGCAGCGACAAGCCGCTGAGGTTCATGACCCGAAGAAAGCCGTCGCCGACGAACATGAAGGTCAGCAGCAGCCCGAAGGCGATCAGCACCTCACGCACGATCACCAGCGTGCGCCGCTCGGGCGCCACGTTGCGCAGGGCGTTGGCGAATATCGGGATGCTGCCGAACGGGTCGGTGATCAGCAGCAGCAGGACGGTGGCGGATGCGAAGGTGTAGGTCATGGCAGCACTGCCGGGCGAAGCAGGCCCGCCCGGCAGTGCGTCAGGATAGCAGGCCGGGCACGCCAGGCCGCACCGTCACATGCGCGATGGCACGCCGTCGCGCTCGAACTTCTCCTGGCAGGTGACGCATCGCATCGCCTGGGGCGCTGCCTGCAGCCGGGCCAGCGCGATGGCCGCACCGCAGTCCATGCATTCGCCGTACACCCCGGCTTCGAGCCGCGCCAGCGCCGCGTCGATCTGGCTCAGGGCCGCGGACTCGTGGTCATCCAGTGCAAACTCCAGTTCGCGTTCGGTGACGCGCTGCGCACGGGTGTCCTCGGCCTCGCCGAAGTGCGCCTCGGATGCCTGCGCGCGCCCCACCGCACCACCCCGCAGCTGCGCCAGCTGCGCCAGCATGTCGCTGCGCTGGGCCGTCAATTGCCGTCTGAAGGCGTCTAGCTGTTCCTTTTTCATTGCGAACCTCGTTGGTTGGACCGATGCATCGATGATGCGCTGCGCCCGCCGCGCATGTCTATGACTGGCGTCAATTTTCCGGACCCTGGCGTGGCCGTGTCCATTGGCCGCCGCGGCAGGCACTGCCGGAGGCCTGCGTGCGATAATTTTTGGCATGTTCCACCTGCGCCACGCCCGACTCCTCGCCCGCCTGGTGCTGGTGTGGTTCGTGCTGGCGGTCGGCGTGGCAGTAGCGTCGCCACTGGTCAAGCCGCAGTCGCTCGCGCTGGTGTGTTCCGGTGCCGGCGCGCTGAAGATACTGGTCACCGGCGACGCCGACGATGCGTCGCTGGCAGGCGCCGGTCTGCTCGATTGCCCGCTGTGCCTGCAGGGTGGCGCGCCACCACCGGCGACCCCTGTGCTGGCGTACGGGTTGGCCGTGGCGGCCGCTTTGCCATTTGCGCCGCCTTGGCCGGATTTCGTTGCCCGTGCCGCCAGCCCGTTGCCCGGGCGCGGCCCTCCCGTGCACTCCTGACGCTGCTCTCGTCGTGCCGGGCGCCCCGAACAGGGGCCTCAAGGCCCCCGCCGCCCTGCTGGAAATCATCGCGTCCGGTGCTGTCGCGCACCAGCATGGAGTCTTCGTGCAGCCGGCTGTGCCGGAGCTGGCTCCATCCACTGTATGTCAATCACCCCCCGAAGGAAAACCATGAAATTCCGCCAATTGTCCCTGTCCGTCGCTCTCGCCGCCACCCTGGCAGTACCCGCATTCGCACAATCCGTGGACGTCAAGGACGCCTGGGTGCGTGTGTCCGTCCCGGGCCAGAAGGCCACCGGCGCCTTCATGAAGATCACCGCCAGGGAAGGCTCCCGACTGGTCGCTGCATCAAGCCCGGTTGCCGGTGTGACCGAAGTCCACGAGATGAAGATGGACGGCAACGTCATGACCATGCGCGCCGTCCAGGGCGGCCTGGAGTTGCCGGCCGGCAAGACCGTGGAACTCAAGCCCGGTGGACTGCACGTGATGCTGCTGGATCTGAAGGCCGCACTGCCCAAGGACAGCACCATTCCCCTGACGCTGGTGTTCAGAGACGCCAAGGGTGTCGAGAGCAAGGTCGAACTCAAGGTGCCGGTGGCCAGCGCTGCGTTGCACAGCCACTGAATTCACGCCGTCGGTTGGTCCCCAAGGCTCCCACATTGCGGTAAGCTGTCAAGGGTCCGATCCCGGGCGCGCAACAGGAGACACCATGAGCGATTCAGCCAGCAGCGGTTTCGGCAAGTTCGTGCCGGGCTTCGATTTCCTCCAGAACCTGGCCAAGGGGGCGCAGCAGAACATTCCGCAGATGCCCAACCTGGCGAACTGGGTGGCCCCGTCGCTGAACCCGGAGGAACTCGAAAAACGCATCGACGAACTCAAGGCGGTCCATTTCTGGCTCGAGCAGAACTCGCGCGCGCTGGGGGCCACCATCCAGGCGCTGGAAGTCCAGAAGATGACGCTGGCCACGCTCAAGGGCATGAACTTCAATCTGGGCGATGTGGCCAACGCCTTCAAGCTCAAGGCGGCCGATTCCGTGGCCCAGGGGGTGCAGCGTGTCACCGAGACGGCCGGGAGTGCGGCCAAGTCGCTGTCGAATGCCGCGTCGTCGGTCGGCAATGCCGCCATGGCGGCCGGCAAGTCGGCCGGTGCCAGGGCAGCCGCGGCCGGCAAATCCGACAAAGGCGCCACCGGCATTGCCGCGCTGGTGGATCCGCTGCAGTTGTGGGGGTCGCTGACGCAGCAGTTTCAGCAGATCGCCGCCAGCGCCATGAAGGAGGCCAGTCGCAATACCGCCATCGATGCGACCCGGAACATGGCAACCGGCTTGGCCAAGGAAGCGTTGAAGGCAACCAAGGCTGCAGCGCGTCCCGCGGCCCGCAAGGCGCCGCGCAAGCGTTCGGCCGGCTGATATCTTTTCCCTGCCGATCTGCCACTCCGGCGCCGCCGCATTGCCATGAAGCTCTTTCCCTACGGCCACGCCTCGCACCCCATGTGGCCGATGGCGGCCGGCCTGGTGCTCGCGCAGTTGCGCGCCCAGATGGCGCTGCCAGCCTACGCCTCGGCGCCGACACTGGCCTTGCTGTATGTGACCGACCATTACGCCGGCGCTGCGCAGGACATCCTCGATCACCTGAGTGCGGAGCTGCCGGGCGTGACCGACTGGTCCGGCACGGTGGGTGTGGGGGTTTCAGCCAACAACGCCGAGTATTTCGACGAACCGGCGATGGTCGTCATGTTGTGTGATGTGCCCAGTGACCAGTACCGCGTTTTTTCCGGTGTTGCGCCACTGAGCCCCGCATTCGAGGCGCATACGGCGCTGGTGCATGCCGATGGCAATACTGCGGATCTGGCAGAGTTGCTGCAGGAGATGGCGGCGCGCACCGCCACCGGCTACCTGTTCGGTGGCTTGGCCGCGAGCCGCAGCCAGACCGTGCAGTTTGCCGCTTCCGGCGATGGCAACCTTCCGGGGCACGGTGCGGCCAAGGGGGTATTCAGTGGCGGCCTGAGTGGTGTCGCGTTTGGCGCGGAGGTGAGCCTGGTATCGCGGGTCACCCAGGGTTGCCAGCCGGTATCGGCCCTGCGCAAGGTGACGGCCTGCGAACGCAATGTGGTTACACAACTCGATGGTGTTCCGGCGCTGGATGCCTTGCTTGGTGAACTGGGCGTCACGCTGGAGAAGCCGGATGCCGCATTGGCGGCCATCCGCGCGACGCTGGTCGGCCTGGTACGCCCCGGCGACGCGGACGGCAGCAACGCGCTGGGACGCATGGGCAACTTTGGCAGCGACGTGATCGTGCGCCATATCATCGGGCTCGACCCGGGACGCCGCGGTGTCGCGGTGTCTGACATGCTGGAGAACGGCATGCAGCTGGCGTTCTGCCAGCGCAACATGCAGGCCGCGCGGGCTGACCTGGTGCGTGTGTGCACGGAAATCCGCGAGGAGCTGGAGCCGGCCGAAATGAATCTGGAAGCGGCGGCAGCGCTGGCCAGACCAGCGCTGCCCGAAGGTTCTTTGGCGCCGGCTGGCCGGATTGCCGGCGCGCTGTACGTAAGCTGCTCCGGTCGCGGCGGCCCGCACTTTGGCGGCCCCAGCGCAGAGCTGCAGATCGTGCGCCGTGCCTTGGGCGACGTGCCTCTGGTCGGATTCTTTGCCGGTGGTGAAATTGCCCGCCACCACCTGTATGGATACACCGGTGTGTTGACGGTGTTCGCGCGGAGCGATTGAGGTGGCGACGAGTCCGCCCGCCAGACAGCGCTATGTTTTCCTGGCGCTGCCCAACTACACCATGATTGCGCTGGCCAGCGCCGTCGACGCCCTGCGCATGGCAAACCGGGTGACCAAACGCACCGCCTATGAATGGGTACTCGCGACCATTGACGGCGCTCCGGCGATCGCCAGCAACGGCCTGTCGATGGCGCCGACCGTGGCGCTGGACGCAACCGGACCGGCCGACATCGTATTTGTGGTGGGGGGGGTGCAGGTCGAAAAAGCGGTCACGCCCGACTTGCTGGCCGCGCTGCGCCGGCTGGCGCGCAAGCATGTGCCGCTGGGTGCCCTGTGTACCGGCGGCTACGCCCTGGCCAAGGCGGGTCTGCTGGACAAATACAAGGCGGTCATTCATTGGGAGAACATGTCGGCACTGCGCGAGGAGTTTCCGCGCGTCACTTTTTCCGACCAGCTGTTCGTGATCGACCGGGATCGCTACACCTGCACCGGTGGCGTTGCGCCGCTCGACCTGATGATGCACATCATCAAGGAGCACCATGGCCGTGATATCGCGCCGCTCATCTCCGAGCAGTTCATCCTGGACCGCATCCGCAACGACCAGGACCGCCAGCACATTCCGCTGCAGGCCCGCGTCGGCTTGTTCCATGAAAACCTGATCGAGGCAGCGGCACTGATGCAGGCCAACATCGAGGAGCCGCTCTCGCTCGACGAAATCGCGTCGCTGGTGGGGGTGTCCCGGCGTCAGATCGAGCGCCTGTTCAAGCGCTATGTGGGCCAGGTGCCGACCCGCTATTACCTGGATATGCGGCTGCGCCGGTCGCGCGAATTGCTGTTGCAGACGGCCATGTCGATCATGGAAATCGCCGTGGCCTGCGGCTTCCAGTCGCCGCCCCATTTCTCCAAGTGTTACCGCAACCTGTTCGGCCACACGCCGACTGCGGAGCGTCAGGCGAGCCGCGCCAACACGCTGCACGCCGGGGCGCGCTGAAGTCTGGCGCGGCAATTGCCTTTGCCCGCTGTCCTCAGGCGGGCAACCGGTAGATCGCGCGAAACTTGGCCTCCAGGTAATCCAGCAGGGGACCCTCGGTTGGCGCGAAACCGCAAGCCTGGGCTACGGTGTCGGCTGGCGCCAGCAGGCTGCCGTGGCGCTGCAGTTGCGCGCGCAGCCAGGCCGTAGCCGGGCGCGCATCGCCGCTGGCCAGCGCGGAGTTCACCTCCGGCACGGCGGCGCGCAGCGCCTTCCAAAGGCAACCGGCGTACACATTGCCCAGGCTGTAGGTCGGGAAGTATCCGAATGCGCCGATGGACCAGTGCACATCCTGCAGCATCCCGTGCGCGGGGGTGTCCACGGCGACGTCAAAGTCGTTGAGAAAGCGCTGGTTCCAGGCTTCCTCCAGGTCGCCCGGGTCGAGTGTGCCCGCCATCAGGGCGCGCTCGAGGTCGAAGCGCAGCATCACATGCAGGTTGTAGTGCACCTCGTCGGATTCGGTGCGGATGTAACCCGGCCGCACGCGGTTGACGGTGGCATAAAAGGCCTCTGCATCAGGCAGGCTGGCCGCATCAAACTGTGCCTGCATGCGCTGCAGCACCCAGCCGGTGAAGGCGCGCGAGCGGCCCAACTGGTTTTCACAGATGCGGCTCTGGCTCTCGTGCACGCCCGATGAGACACCGTGACCCAGGGGAGTCAGGCCGTGGTGTGCATCGATTCCCAGCTCATAGAGCGCGTGACCGACCTCGTGGATGGTCGAATACAGGCAGTTGAACGGATCCGCCTCGACAACCCGGGTGGTGATACGCACGTCCTGGCCGCTGCCCGATGAAAACGGATGCACCGCAAGATCGAGCCGACCGCGCGACCAGTCGTAGCCGAACGCGTCGGCGAGCTCGCGGGCCAAGGCGAGTTGCTGCGCCCCGGGGAAAGTTCCTGCGAGGGGCGCGGGCTGGAATCGGGCGCCGGCAACGGCCTGGCAAAGTGCCACCAGGCGCGGGCGCATCCGGGAGAACATGGCGGCGACGGCGGCAGCCGTCATGCCCGGTTCATGTTCGTCCAGCAGGGCGTCGTACGCATCCTGACCAAAACCGCCCGCTGCGAGCGCATCGCCCTGCTCACGCTTGAGCGCCACCACTTCGCGCAGCGTTGGCAGGAAATGCGCTACATCGTTGCGCGCTCTCGCCTGGGCCCACACGCCTTGGGCCACGCTGGTGGTGCGCGCGATTCCGGTTGCAAGCTGCGCGGGAATGCAGGCGTTGCGCCGGAACGCGCGCGAGATCAATTGCAGTTGGCGTTGTCCCGCCGGGTCTGGCGCCGTCGCTGTTTCGAGCCACTCGCCCACGCGCGGGTCCGTCCGCCGTGCATGCAGCACTCCTTCCATGGCAGCCACTTCCTCGCCGCGCTGCTGGGCCGCACCGCTGGGCATCATGGTCTCCTGGTCCCAGTTCAGCCGGCCGGCAATCTCGGCGAGTGCTTCGGTATCGCGCTGGAAGGCCATCAGCTCGGCATAGGCGGTCATGTCGGATCTCCATGGAATGCGGGGTGGCGCGCGCGCCACGGACACACAGTATGCCCGTGCCCGCCGGCCTCTACACTGGGATCAACCCAACCCGTCGGAGCAGCCATCCCATGCAAACCGTCCAGCTCGGTCACAGCGACCTGCGCGTCACCCCTATCTGCCTGGGCACCATGACCTTTGGTGAACAGGTCGATGAACCCACGGCCCACGCCATCCTCGACCGCGCGCTCGAGCGCGGCCTGAACTTTCTCGATACGGCCGAGATGTACTCGGTGCCCAGTCGCGCCGAGACCTACGGCAGCACAGAGACCATCATGGGCCGCTGGTTCGCCAGGACGCCTGGTGCGCGCCAGCGTGTAGTGCTGGCGACCAAGGCGGCCGGGCCGGCGCGCGGTATGGCATGGATGCGGGCAAGCTTCACGGCGCAGGACATCATCAACTCCTGCGAAGGCTCGCTGCGCCGTCTGCAGACGGATGTGATCGACCTCTATCAGATCCACTGGCCCGGGCGCCACGTTCCTTCATTCGGGTCGCTCTATTACGATCCGGCCAAGGAGACTTCCCAGACCTCGATCCACGAGCAGCTCGAAGCGCTGGCGAGCCTGGTCAAGGCGGGCAAGGTACGCCACATCGGCCTGTCCAACGAGACACCCTACGGCGTGCACGAGTTCGTGCGTCTGGCCGAACAGCATGGCCTGCCGCGCGTGGCGACAGTGCAGAACGCCTATTGCCTGATCAACCGGGCGGTCGACAACGGGCTGGACGAGACCCTGCACCGCCTCGGCGTTTCCCTGATTCCGTATTCACCCCTGGGCTTCGGCCTGCTGACAGGCAAGTACGACGCCGCCGGCGCCGTCGGCCCGGGTGCGCCTGCACAGGCGCGCATGGCACTCTTCGAGTCGGTGCGCAAGGGGCGCTGGGGGCGGCCACAGGCGCTCGATGCGGCGCGCCGCTACAACGCGCTGGCCCGCGCGCACGGCCTGACGCCGACCCGGATGGCGCTGGCTTTCTGCTACCGCAATTGGCGCGTGGCGAGCACCATCATCGGTGTGACCTCGATGGCGCAGCTCGAAGAGGACATCGACGCCTGGGGCACCAAGCTCTCGCCCGAGCTTCTCGCGGAGATCGACAAGATCCGCTTGGAGATGCGCGATCCGGCGGCGTAGGCGCCGGATTGACTGTCATGGCGTAGAAACGCCGGGTCAGCGCGTCCCGCTCACCTCGACCTCGACACGCCGGTCCGGTTGCAGGCAACTGACCAGTTTCGGGGTGGGCCGATTGCCGACGCAGTCCCCCGCAGCGGTGGCCGGTGTCGATTCGCCCCTGCCGGATGCGGTGATCTTGCCAGCGCCGACCCCGCCCACGCTGACCAGGTAGGACTTGACCGCATCGGCCCGCTGCTGCGACAGATTCTGGTTGTAGGCAGCGGAACCCAGGCGGTCGGTATGCCCAAGGACGCTCACCTGTGTGAAGTCCGTGCCCTGGAGTTCACGCGCGAACTTGTCGAGTGCGGATTTGCCGTCGCCACCCACCTCCGAGCGATCGAATGCGAACAGCGAGTCGGCCGAAAAACGAACCATGCGCCGTGCCGGTGGGGGCGCTGCAGGGGCGGCAGCGACCACGGGGGCCGGCGGCGGCGCCACGACCACCGGCACTGGCGCTGGCACGGGAGTGGGTGCCGGCATCGGGGCTTGCGCTACGTACACGGGCGCCGGCGCCATGGCGCGTGGAACCGGTGTCGGTGTGCGTCCGAACGGAATCACCAGACTCAGGGAGACGACATTGACATCGCCATGGTTGCCGACCGCGTCGTTGATCCGGTAGCGTTCGACCTCCCCGCGCACCAGCATCGACGGGTTGATCTCGTACTGCAGACCCGCACCGAGCTTGTAGTTGGTCTCGCGCCGGCTCGGATTGGGATTGCTGATGGCCACCGCGCCGGTGCCGCGGAAACGGTCCTTCGCCTGCGCATACTGGGCGCCGACACGCCCCAGCAGGGACAGCCGCTCGGTCATGGGCCAGGTGCCCACCAGATCGAGATTCAGGCCTTGCAGGCGGATCTGGCCGTCGAGCGTGCCCGGCGGCACGGTGGTGGCGCGAAAGCCGAACGTCCCCAGACGGAAGTAACCCGCCTCGACCGCGAAGTTCGGGGTCAGCTGGTAGCCGCCAAAGAGCTTGAACGCCGCTTCGCGCTCGTTGCTGCGTATCCCGGTGGTGGCCAGCCCGGCACCGAGCAGCCCCGCCGTGATGCGTGGCTCATCGATATTGGCGCGCGACTGCCCGAGGGACAGCCCCATGTAGGGATAGGAGGATTCCTGGGCCCTGGCCCCTGTGCCGAGCAGGCTGGCCAGTACGGCCAAGCCCACGGCATGCAATGCGTGGCGTGATGTCATGTGGTCTTTCGAAATGGCTAAGGGGGTCGGTTCATCACGGCGCAACAATGGTGGTGTTGACCATGGTCACCGAAGCCGTCAGCCCGATCGCGCGCCCGGTCAGGGTGGTCTGGATCAACTGGCCAGCGGTCGAGATCGTGACGCCGGCGGGCGCGATGATGGTGCCCACCATGGTGCTGCCGTCCTCGATCCGGGCCGCACTGCCGACCTGCCAGAACACATTACTGGCCTGAGCGCCGTTGACCAGCAGCACGCGGCGCGGCGTTGCGCTCAGGCCGACCGTCAGGGAGGTTGCCATCTGGAACACCCAGGTGGCGCCGGCGTTGCCCTGGGCGTCCAGGGTCAGGTCACCGGTGGTGACGGCAAACGTGCCGCCGGCTGCCGTGTAGGTTCCAGGGGCGAGTACCAGGCCGCCCAACTGGCCAGCCCCGGGGTCGCTGCCCGCCGGTTTGTCCTTCAGGTCGTTCCATGCCGCCAGGGCGTCGGAGCGGGCCAGTTCGGCCAGGGCCTGCGTCACCAGTGTGCCCGGCGCCGGGGGCGCACAGGCGATGGTGCCCGACACCGCGCCGACGTTCAGGGGCGTTTCGGTGTACACGTTGAGCGCGTCGTGCAGACCAGTGATCAGCGTGCACGCCGCCGTGGTGCCCAGCGAGCCGCCCACGACGGTGTTGATGCCCTGGTTGGTGACACCGGCTCCACCGCCGAATGCACCGAAGGCACCTGCCGCGCCCAGGTTGATCGCTCCGCCGCACGGTGCGGCTGCGGTCGTGAAGGTCCAGACACGGTCGGCGGCCAACGCATTGCCGGCCGCATCGCGCACGCCGAGCAAGCCCGAGCGGATCGTGGCCACGAAGGTCCGGCTGAGGGCGAATCCGCCCGGGCTGGTGGGCCTGAAGCTGGCGACCTGGTTGGCGATGTCGTAGCTGACCGTGCCGGCCACGGCAACGCCGCCATCGGTCACCGTGAACGTGGTGGTGTTGATGGTGGCGGGATCCATCGCTTCACTGAAGATAGCGCTCACCGCGCGGTTGGGGCAGACGCCGGCGCTGCCATCCGGCGGGCTGACCGTGGCCACCGTCGGCGCCAGCGCGTCGGGCCCGGCGCCGGTGACGAACGTCCACGAGAAGTTGCTGGCCAGCGCCAGCCCGGTCGTGTCGGTGGCGGCGGTCGTGATGGTGGCGACGCAGGTGGTGGCCGCGGGCAGCGGCGCTGCAGGCGTCAGGGTGGCGGTCCGGCTGGGCGCGTCGTAGGTCACGGTTGCAGCCACCGCCACACCCGCGGGGCAGGCCAGCTTGAAACTGGTGGCGTTCACTGTCGAGGCCGCCATCGGCTTGCTGAAGGTGGCAAACACGCGGCTGTTGGTGCCGACGCCGGTCACGACCGGCGGACCGGCCGCCGGCGATGTGCTCGCCACCACCGGAGCAATGCCCGCGACCGGTGTTCCCAGGATGGGATCAAGCCCGCCGCCCCCGCCGCAAGCGGCAAGCAGCAGGGCGAAGAACATGGGTAATCCTGCGCGCAATGGCAGGAGCAAGCGTGGAACGTGGTTCATCGGTGCTTTCCGCTTTCTGGACTGCCCGCCACGACGTACGGCAGGATCTGATGAATGATGCTAGGGGGGGTGCCGTGAAGCGTCTGTGTGATGGCGCACATAAGCACATCAGCCGCGGCGGTCAACCTTGCGCGACGCTGTGCCAGTCAGCCCCCGATGTGCAGTTGGTACTTCGCGCCGTCCGACAGCGTGCAGGTCCCCACCCCCTGGCGCGCCGACAGCATCTGGTATTCGCAACTCATGAAGGTGCCGCTGGGTCCGTAGGCGCTGGCCAGGCCGCGACGTGTATCGCCGTCGACCCGGGTGGCTTCGCCAGTCAGGGTTTCGCCGCGGTAGGTGAGCTGGAAGCGGCCCTTGCCGAACGAGGTGTTGGTCACCGTGCCGCTGAGTGCGCCGCTTTGCGAAGCCCGCTCGTTGGCCGGGTACATACGCGCCTGCGGCATAGTGGGTGCGGCCGCCTGCGGTGGGCCGGCGACGGGTAGCGGCGGAATCGGGACCTGCGCCGCGTATGGGTAGCCCGTATAGGCCGGGTAGCCCTCCGGGTTGGTACGTGCTGGAGCGCGTGCTGGGGCAGGGTGGCTTCAGCATCACCTACCTGGCGCCCGACAGCAATCTCGACAAGCTGGTGGCGATCAAGGAATACCTGCCGGTGCGGACCGCAAGCACGGGCCGCGCACCATGGCGTCTCCACCCCAGGTCCCCGGCCGCTACCAAGAGCGCATACGCCAGCGTGCGCGTGCACTCGGTGTTCCAGCACAACAACACCGCCTAAATGGTGATGGAGTACGAAGAGGGCGAAACCCTGGCGGCCTTGCTGGAACGGCGCCAGACGCTGTCCGAGCCTGAGCTGCACAACATCTACTGCAGCTGGAAGCGGCCCTTGCCGTTCGTCATGTTGGTCACCGTCCCGGTGACCACCCCGCTCTGCGCGGCCAGGTCGTTCGCCGGATACAGGCGCACCTGCAGCACGACCGGCATCTGGGCCAGGGCCGCGGGCGGCGCGCCAGGCATGACACGCGCGTCGCCCTGGGTCTGCACCGGTGGCAGGGCGTTCAGCGGGTAGTACGCGTACGAACCGTTCGGGCCGGTCGGGCCGGCCACGCAGCCGGTCAGCGCAGCCGTGGCGCCACCAACCAGCATCAACAGGATTTGCCGAGTCTTCATGATTCTCTCCAGAGGGATGAATACAGGCGGGATTGCCCGCGCGAATCATTGGCCGGCGGGGCTGATACGCCGAAGACGGGTGGCGTACAGATGGCTTACGGATGCCGGCTGTGAGGGGATGGCGACTATTCGTGCCGCTGGCTTACCATCTGCGGTAATTGGTGGCAGTTCTTTTGCCCGATCATCAGGAGCGGCAGATGGTGGCAGGTGTGAGACATGGGTAAGTTCGTAGTCACGCGAGAGCTGTCTCCCCAGCGCAAATCGGGGCCGACACCACCGCCCGCCGACGCATCGCTCTCGGTTGTTCTGCGCTCCTTGCAGATTCCCGAACGCATGGCCAGGCTCGATGCATTCGCGTCGGAAGGCGCGGCGCGGTCGACCGGCGGTGAGGTTTATGAGGTCGTCTTTGAGGTGAAAGGTCTGTGGGACAAGGTGCCGAGCCACGCCGTCTATGCCGTATGGGAGATTCGCGATGCCGGACGTGCCGCGGCCTTCGTCGAGAGTC
>JANMZX010000235.1:0-1529 GCA_031383745.1 Rhodoferax sp.
CCGTTGAGGATGCCGGACACGTCCGACCCGCGGGAACGCAGCAGGCCTTCCAGCCCGCAGCCGAATTCTTCGCGCGTGATCTCGCGCGCGTAGGTCGGGCTCACGGTGGTGATGCGGTGGGCATAGGTCAAGCCGGCCTTCATGCACGACAACTGGCCGTGGAACTCGAGGCCGTGGCTGATCATGAAACGCCCCGGCAGGCCGAGCAGGTTGAAATCGCTGGCGTCGAACAGGCCCTGGTAGGCGAGGTTGTGCACCGTGAACACCGAGCGGGCCGTGGTGGCCGGCTGCGCCGCCAGGAAGGCGCAGGCCATGCCGGCATGCCAGTCGTGGGCATGCAGTACCTGGGGCGTCCAGGACGGGTCGAGTTCGCCCGAGGCGAGGTGGGCTCCGACCCATCCGAGCAGTGCAAAGCGCTGCAGGTTGTCGGCCCATTCCTGTCCGTCAGGGCCGAGGTACGGGTTGCCTGCGCGCCCATACATCAGCGGCGCGTCGACGACATAGGCGGTGACACCGCTGCCGGCCAGTTCCCCCGCACGCAACGTGACGCGCGCAGCACCCAGCACCGGCCCCAGGTCGCAGACCACCCGCGCACCCCGCAGCGCATCGAGCACAGGGGCAAAGCCCGGCAGCAACAGCCGCGCGTCAACTCCGGTGGTCAGTTGCGCCTGCGGCAAGGCCCCCACGACATCGGCCAGGCCGCCGGTCTTGACCCACGGGAAGACCTCGGCCGCCACATGCAGAACCCTCATGCCTGGATCTTGGCCAGCATGTCGGCCGTCACCAGGCAGATGCCGTTCGGGCTGCGATGGAACCGCGCGCCGTCGAGCACCGGGTCCTCGCCGATCACCATCCCGTCGGGGATGGTGCAGCCACGGTCGATGACGGTGCGCGTCAGCCGCGCGCCCCGGCCCACCTGCACCTCCGGCAACAGCACCGACCAGTTCACATCCGAATAGGAGTGCACCCGCACGCTGGAAAACAGCACCGAGCGGAACACCCGGCCCGACACGATACAGCCACCCGACACCATCGACTCGATGGCCATGCCGCGGCGGTCGGGCTGGTTGTGCACGAACTTGGCGGGAGGCAACTGGGCCTGGTAGGTCCAGATCGGCCAGCGCTTGTCGTACAGGTTGAGCTTCGGGTCGGTTGCCGTGAGGTCGATGTTGGCATCCCAGTAGGCGTCGACGGTTCCCACGTCGCGCCAGTAGGACTCGCCCGACGAGGGATTGGGCACACAGCTCAGCGCAAAGGGATGGGCCGCTGCGCAGCCATTGCGCACCGCGCGCGGGATGATGTCCTTGCCGAAGTCATGGCTGGAGTCCGGGTCGGCCATGTCGCGTGCGAGTTCGGCATACAGGTAGTCGGCGTCGAAGATGTAGACCCCCATGCTGGCCAGCGACTGGTCCGGGTGCCCTGGCATGGGTGGCGGATCGGCCGGCTTTTCCATGAACTCGGTGATCATGCTGTGTTCGTCCACCGCCATCACGCCGAAGGCGCTGGCCTCGTCGCGCGGCACGGCGATA
>JANMZX010000242.1:0-2327 GCA_031383745.1 Rhodoferax sp.
ACCGCCACCTTGCCGGCGATCATGACGTCGGTGGCGCGCTTGATCGCGTCCACCAGCGATTCGCGGCAGCCATACAGGTTGTCGAACTTGGATTTGGTGACGGAGTCGTTCACATTGATCGCGCGCAGGTGCAACTTGCCCTGGGCGGCCATCTCGGCCAGGCGATGCACGCCGGTGGTGGTTTCCTCGGTCACGCCGATGATGTGCTTGAGGCGGCGGCTGTACCAGGTGGCGTCCTGCTTGAGCTTGGCCTTGATGGCGTTGAACAGGCAGACTTCTTCTTCGCTGGTCGGCTTGGAGACGAGTTTCAGGTCCTTTTCGGCGCGGGCACCCAGATGCATCAGCAGCGTGGCGTCACCACCGTCGTCCAGGATCATGTTCGGACCTTCGGTCTTGGAGCCCTTGGCGCCGAATTCGAAGATGCGGTGGGTGTAATCCCAGTAGTCGACCAGGCTCTCGCCCTTGTAGGCGAACACCGGGGTACCGGCGGCCACCAGCGCGGCAGCGGCGTGGTCCTGCGTGGAGAAGATGTTGCAAGACGCCCAGCGCACCTGCGCGCCGAGGGCCTGCAGCGTCTCGACCAGCACGCCGGTCTGGATCGTCATGTGCAGGGAGCCGGTGATGCGCGCGCCCTTGAGCGGCTGCGATTTGGTGTATTCCTCGCGGATGGCCATCAGGCCGGGCATCTCGGTCTCGGCGATGCTCAGTTCCCGTCGGCCCCAGGGGGCGAGGCTCAGGTCGGCAATTTCAAAATCTTGGTTCTTGATCGGGGTTAGGACGGCGCTCATGGTTCACTCCAGTAGTTGAATGGCGGGCATTCCACGGGCGGCGCAGTGAACTCTGGGGAGAGGGCTCACCACACAGACCGTGGGTGAGCGCCGTTGATGCAGTGGTGCCCGGCAGTGCCGGAAAACCATGCTGTCCGAGCCTCGTTCACACTGACGTGAACTGCAACGCTCCTCGGAAGGCCATAATTCTACCTTTTCCAGATCTGGCCTGTCCATCGGTTCACCTGCTGACACCGACATGGAGCGACAGTGCCGGCACTATTTCACACGCCTCGCATGTCCTATTCAGCCGAAACACGGCGTCGCCGCACGTTTGCCATCATCTCCCACCCCGACGCGGGCAAGACCACGCTCACCGAAAAGCTGCTGCTGTTCTCGGGCGCAATCCAGATCGCGGGGTCGGTCAAGGCGCGCAAGGCCACCCGCCATGCCACCAGCGACTGGATGGAGATCGAGAAGCAGCGCGGCATCTCGGTGGCCAGTTCGGTGATGCAGATGGTCTACCGCGACCATGTGATCAACCTGCTCGACACGCCCGGCCACAAGGACTTCTCGGAGGACACGTACCGGGTGCTGACCGCCGTCGACTCGGCGCTGATGGTGATCGACGCCGCCAACGGCGTGGAAGCCCAGACGCGGCGCCTGATCGAGGTCTGCCGCCAGCGCAACACCCCGATCATCACCTTCGTGAACAAGATGGACCGCGAAGTGCGCGAGCCGCTGGACATACTGGACGAGATCGAACGCGAACTCGGCATGCCCTGCGTGCCGATGACCTGGCCGGTCGGCCAGGGCAAGACTTTCGGCGGCATCGTGAATCTGAACACCCACGCGATGACCGTGTTCGAATCCGGCAGCGAACGCCGGCCCCAGGATTTCCGGACCCTCCCGCTGACCGAGCGCGCGGCCCTGCAGGCGCGATTCGGCCATGAGTTCGAGACCGCCATGGAAAGCATGGAACTGGCCACCGGCGCCTCGCCCGCCTGGGACCATGCCGAGTTCCTGGCCGGGCGGCAGACCCCGGTGTTCTTCGGCTCGGGCGTGAACAACTTCGGTGTCATGGAGGTGCTGGACGCCCTGGTCGACCTGGCGCCCTCCCCGCAGCCTCGCACCAGTTCGCTGGTGGTCAACAAGCAGGCCGTGGTCACCGAGGTGCGGCCGGATGACGACGCCTTTGCAGGCGTGGTGTTCAAGGTGCAGGCCAACATGGACCCGTCGCACCGCGACCGCATCGCCTTCGTGCGCATGTGTTCGGGCAAATACACGCCCGGCATGAAGCTCAAGGTGCAACGCACCGCCAAGGAACTGCGCCCGACCAGCGTGGTCACCTTCATGAGCCAGCGCCGCGAAGCGGTGAACGAGGCCTACGCCGGCGACATCGTGGGTTTCACCACACACGGCGGCGTGCAACTGGGCGATACCATCACCGACGGCAGCGTGGCGCTGCAGTTCACCGGCCTGCCGTTCTTCGCGCCCGAACTGTTCATGACCGTGATCCTGAAGAACCCGCTGCGCACCAAACAGCTGCAGCAGGGCCTG
>JANMZX010000250.1:0-22991 GCA_031383745.1 Rhodoferax sp.
CTGTCAACGATTGAGCAGATCGAGGCATTCCTGGGCGCGAGCGAGCAGGTGGCGTTTACGGCGCACGCGGGCGACACCGAGCGCTACGCGCACATCAGCCGGGTCCTGCGCCGCTTCGACTACCCTCGGCGCAACAAGCGCGAGCGTGGCGTGCTGCTGGCCTATCTGCGCCACACCAGCGGCTACAGCCGCTCCCAGCTCACGCGGCTGGTGCGGCAATGGGAGGGCAACCGCTTGGCGCCGGCACCCCTGGCCAAACGCTATGGGGTGCCCACGGCCCCGTTTGCCCGCAAGTACACCCCCAGCGATGTCGCGCTGCTCGTGGAGATGGATCGCGCCAACGAAGACGTGTGTGGCCCGGCCATCGTTCACCTGCTTGCGCGCGCCTACAGCGTCTATGGCGATGCGCGTTATGAGCGCCTGGCCAAGTTGTCGGTCTCGCACCTGTACAACCTGCGCAAGAGCACCGGCTACCAGGCCCGCCGGATGCGCTTCACCAAGACCCGTCCTGTGTGCAACCCCATCGGCGTGCGCCGCGCACCACGACCCCATGGGCGCGCCGGCTTTGTGCGCATCGACACGGTGCACCAGGGCGATCTCGATGGCATCAAGGGGGTCTACCACATCACCTGCGTAGATGCGGTGAGCCAGTGGCAGGTGCAGGCCTGCGTGCAGGGCATCAGTGAGGCCTTCCTGCTGCCCGTGCTGCTGCTGGTGATGGCCCAGTTTCCGTTTGAGATCGAAGGCTTTCACTCCGACAATGGCTCCGAATACATCAATGGCCGGGTCGCCGTGATGTTGGAGAAGCTGCGCATCGAGCAGACCAAATCGCGCTCGCGCCACAGCAACGACAACGCCCTGGCCGAGAGCAAGAACGCCAGCGTGGTCAGAAAGCACATGGGCTACAGCCACATCCCGCAAAAGTACGCCCAGCGCATCAACACGTTCTACCAAGAGGTGTTCAACCCGTGGCTCAATTTGCACCGCCCTTGCCTGTTCGCCACCGAGATCGTCAGCCCCAAGGGCAAGATCATCAAGCGCTATCGCAACAAGGATGTGAAGACTCCCCTGGCGTGTCTGGCGCAGCTCAGCGAGAAGGGGCTGGTGCGCTTCAAGGCCGGTATCACGCTGCACGCTCTGCAGGCCCAGGCCAACGCCCAAACCGACCTGGCCGCAGCTCAGGCGATGCAGCAGGCCAAAACCGATTTGTTCACGCTGTTCAACAAGTCCAAAACGCCGCGGCGGGCCTGACTCAAACTTGCTCGCCAGCCCCGCTGCCGGGGACAGGATCACGCATGAGTACATGTGCGTGATCGGGGTCGCCTCCGGCGGCCCGGCAGGGGCCTTCTGTTGAAACAATCAGACGGAAAGCCCACCCCCGTACACTGCTACTTTTAACCCGATCAGCCCACTCTCCGAATCACGTCACCCCAGTCCTCCTTCAGGCTCATACCTGAATTGGAAAATACTCCGGGCTGACAAGCTCCGCACCGACGTGTCTTCGAGATTGCCGCTTATGCCGATCAGGAGGTCAGTCGATGAAAAAGGCAACACCGGGCTCGGCGCCAGCACACCCCCCGGTCACGTTCCTGCTGCTGGCGCGACAGCAGCAGCGCTGGTTTTGGAGCCTGCTGGCGCTGGTCTTGACGGGCTGGACGTTCCTCGCCTGGATGGTCCTCGACATGGGGCACCCGCTGGTGCAGTTGATGATGCCGATGTCCGCGCGCTGGAGCGTGCCCAGCGCCGCGGCGATCCTGGTGATGTGGGCCATCATGATGGCAGCGATGATGTTGCCCTCGGCGCTGCCGATGCTGCTGCAGTTTGTCGACCTTGCGTCGCGCAACGGCGAGGCGGCGCGTGGCCACGCATTCGTGGGCGCCTACCTGCTGGTCTGGCTGGTGTTCAGCATTGCGGCGACCACGCTCCAGTGGTGTCTGCAGGCCGCCGGCTGGACCGATCCGATGGCGGCCAGCCGCTCGGCGTGGCTGACCGCAGCCCTGCTGCTGCTGGCTGGCATCTACCAGTTCTCGCCGCTCAAGCAGGCCTGCCTGGCGCGCTGCCGCACCCCCATCGGATTCTTGCTCGGCGAGTGGCGCCCCGGCGCGCGTGGTGCGCTTGTCATGGGGCTGCGCCACGGGCTGTTTTGCCTGGGATGTTGCTGGGCATTGATGGCGCTGCTGTTCGTCGGCGGCGTCATGGACCTGGCCTGGGTCGCGGCGCTGGCGATTGTCGTCGCGCTGGAGAAACTGCTGCCGCGCGGCGCGCGGCTGGCCGTAGTGATGGGCTTGGTCCTGATCGGGGTCGGCGTATTCAGGCTGCTGGAGCTGATGCGTTGACCGGTCCCACGACGCCAACCCAGCGTCGATCGCGCCGTGACCGGATTTGGTGCCTCCGTGTTGCTCCATAACGCTGGCCCCCGGTGTGAAACCGTCGACCCGGAACATCCATGAACGACCCGTTTCACATGCATCGGTTCATCTCCGCCCTGGCGCCGGTCTACCACCAGGTGCGCGCGAAACCCTTTGTTGGCGGCAAGACGGGCCCCTGGATGCAGCCCGCTTTTCTGCGGCATGTAGCCCTGCTTCAAGCCATTCGCGGCCAGTCCGGAACCACTTGGAACCCGCATGGGCATTGGGTTTTCGGGTTTCCCCGGCGCCAACAGCGTAGCAAGACCCCTCCCGTTGGGTGTCTGCCAGAACAATCAGACACGGATCCAGTCCGTGCCATGCACCGGGTCGGCGACCGGGATGTCTTCCGGCGAACGGTCGATCGCCAGCGATAGCGCCGCGCGCGCCAGATCCGGGCGATTGTTCTGCCTGCTCAGGTGCGCCGCCGCGACGGTGGCCAGGCCTGGATGCAGCAGGGCACGGGCGATCTGCGCGGCATCTGCATTGGACAGGTGCCCGTATTTGCCGCCCACCCGTTTCTTGAGCGCCGGGTGGTACGACGAAGCGGCCAGCAGGTCGGGATCGTGGTTGAACTCCAACAGCAGGGCATGGCAGTTTGCCAGGCTGTGCAACACATGCGGGCTGGCATGCCCCAGGTCGGTGAGGATGCCGAGGTCGGTGCTGCCGTCCGAGCAGCGCAGCTGCAGCGGCTCGCGGGCGTCATGCGGCACGGTGAAAGGCAGCAGACGCATGGCACCGAGGTCGATGGCGTCGCCGTCGCCGGCCTCGCACAACAGGCCTTCCATGTCGGGGCTGCCGACGGCTGCATAGGTGCCCGGGCTCATCCAGAGCGGGATTCGCCCGCGCAGCGCGACAGCGCGTGCGCATCCGATGTGGTCGGAGTGTTCGTGGGTGATGAAGATCGCGTCGACGTCGCCGGTCGACAGCCCGCAATGCGCCAGCCGTTGTTCGAGTTGACGCACCCCCAGCCCGCAATCCACCAGCAGGCGGCAGACCTGCGAGCCGGCAGTGGCTTCGACCAGTGTGGCGTTGCCGCTGCTGCCGCTTCCCAGGCTGCGGAACCGCAACACGAGCCAGCCCGGCGGCTACTTCAGGTCTTCGACGATGACGTTGACGATGCGCTGCGCATTGGCCGACGCATCCGGCGCACCAGCGGCGTTGAGTACCGAGACCACCGTCGATTCGTTTTGACTACGCACCACGACCCGGTATTTCACCGGTGTATTGGTCTTGGGCCCGCTGCCGAAGATCTTGGACAGCAAGCCCGGCTCCGACTTGTCGGCATTGGGCTCGACGTAGCGCACGAAATAGGTCCCCTGCGCGCGGTCGCGGTCTTCGACCGTGAAGCCGGTGCGGTCCAGCGACAGGCCGACGCGGCGCCAGGCACGGTCGAAACCCTCGTCGATCAGGACCACCGGCAACCCGTTGACGGTCGAGGCGCGGGAAACTGTCTTGTTGGCGCTGGCCGCCTTGACGGCGTTCGCCTGATCCTGCGACACCCCCAGGCGCACCATCAGGCGGCGCAGGAACTCGGCTTCGAGTTCCGGGTCGGCCGGACGCGGCTGCCAGATCGTCGACGTTTCGCGGCCAGACGGGTTGGTTGTGCCCGAGGTATACACCTCGGCCATGCCGCGGTGGCTGATGTAGATCTCGGTTTCGCCGGCGGCATTGCGTTCCAGCCGGGTGCGGAACTTGTCCCGCTCGGACGTCGAGTACACGCTGTCGAACAGCTTGCCCAGGGAATTGCGGATGAAATCCTGCGGCAGTTTCGCGCGGTTTTCGGCCCAGTCGGTTTCCATGATGCCCAGGTTGCTCTGGTCCAGCGCCAGCAGGAAGCCGCTCTCCTGCCAGAAATCCTTGACGGGATCCCACAGTTGGTCGGCGGGGCGTTTCACCACCAGCCAGCGCTGGTTGCCGGCCCGCTCGACCCGCACGTCCGACAGGCTGTTCAACGCCACCGGAAGCGCGGGCGACGCCTGCCCGAGCTGGTAGGCGGACGCGGTTACGGCTCCGCCGGGAATCGCGTAGCGGTTGTCGCGCGACAACTGGGTCAGGTCGGGCGGCACCGCAAGCGACGGTGCCTTGGTGGCGCTCTTGTAGTCGACCTTGTCGGATTCGAGGATCGAACACGCCGCCAGGGCCATGGTCAGGCCCAGCGCGGCAAATCTGGAGAAGCGTTTCACTCGGAGTCCTTGGAAAATTGGGAAGTCAGATCAGGCCGGCGGAGCGCAGTGCGCTTTCCACGACCGGCTCGAATTCACGCTCCAGGCGTGTCATCGGAAGGCGCATCGTGCCACCGCACAACCCCATGCGCTCCATGGCCCATTTGACGGGAATCGGGTTGGCCTGCACGAACAACTGCTTGTGCACCGGCATCAGCTTGAACTGGATATCCATCGCCTTGCGGGTGTCGCCGGCGATGGCGGCGGCGCACAGGTTGCGCATCAGGCGCGGCGCGATGTTGGCGGTCACGCTGACGTTGCCCTTGCCGCCACACAGCATCAATGCGACAGCGGTGGGGTCGTCGCCGGAATACACCGCAAACTCGGATGGCAGGTCGCGGATCAGCCACTGGGCGCGCTCGATGTTGCCGGTGGCTTCCTTGATGCCGACGATGCCCGGCACCCGTGCGAGGCGCAGTACGGTGTCGTGGGCCATGTCCGCGACGCTGCGTCCGGGCACGTTGTACAGCACCATCGGCAGGTCCACCGCCTCGGCGATCGCCCTGAAGTGCTGGTACTGGCCGTCCTGCGTGGGCTTGTTGTAGTAGGGCACGACCTGCAGGTGGCAGTCGGCGCCAACCTCCTTGGCAAAACGCGTCAGTTCGATGGCCTCTGCCGTGGAGTTGGCACCGCAGCCCGCCATGATGGGCACCCGGCCGGCAGCCTGCGCCACCGACACGCGGATGATCTCGCAGTGTTCCTGGACACTGACCGTGGGAGATTCGCCCGTGGTGCCGACCACGCCGATGCAGTCGGTGCCTTCGGCAATATGCCAGTCGATCAGCTTGCGCAACGCGGGATAGTCCACGCTGCCGTCTTCGTGCATCGGGGTGACCAGCGCCACGATGCTGCCTGTGATTGGGGTCATAGCGCAGTTAGGATTGGGAAGGGTAGATTCTACCCAGCCGTTCAGGGGCCGATCGAATAACGCGCCGGCCCATCCGGAGGCGGGGAGTCTGCATGGGTGGCCGTGCTGCGGGTCCGCACGGCGGCGATCCGCTGCACGAAGCGCGCAGGGTCGTCGCAGAACCCGTCCTCGAAAGCGACGACCCGCAGGCCGCGGAAGGCGTCGAGCAACTCGCCGGAGCGCAGCAGGAAGTCTGGCCGCGAGGGTTTGCCGACCGAGGCATTGCCTTCGGCGAAGGTCTCGTACAGCAGCACGCCACCGTCAGCCAGGCTGTCGCGCAGCACCGGCATCAGGGCGCGCCACAGGTAGTTGGTCACGATCACGGCGCCGAACTGGCGCGGCCTGGCGCCGTCCATCAACGGCCAGGGCGCCTGCTCGATATCCGCCAGGACCAGTTCGGCGGAACCCGTGGACGCCAGCGCTGCCAGAGACTGCAGCGCCTCGGCCGACCGGTCGACCCCGGTCACCGGATGCCCGCGCTGCGCAAACCAGTGCAGGTGACGACCCCGGCCACAGGCCACGTCGAGCACCGGCACTCCGGGCGTGACCAGGTGCGACCAGCGTTGCACCCAGGGTGAGGCGGACCCTGCGGCAGTCAAAAGCAGGCCCAGACCTGTTGCGCCACGGTGACCATGAAATCCGGCTGCAGGTACAGCAGGAAGACGCCGGCGAGCACGGCCAGTGCCAGGCCGTATGCGGCACACCTGCGGACCAGACCGATGGCGGTGCCTGTCATGCGGGGGACGCGCCGGGGCGGGGCGCGGCAGTGTCGCGGGTGATGGCGCGTTCGTCGACCGGCAGATTGATCAGCGCGGCGAATACGCCCAGTGCGATCGCGATGTACCACACCACGTCGTAACTCCCGGTGCGGTCGTACAACACGCCGCCCAGCCAGACCCCCATGAAGGAACCGACCTGGTGGCTGAGGAAGACGAATCCGCCCAGCATCGACAGATGCGCGACGCCGAAGATCTGGGCCACGACAGCAGTTGTCGAGGGTACGGTAGACAACCACAACAGGCCCATGACACTCGAGAACCCATACACACTCAGGGGCGTCAACGGTGCGAACACGAAAACGGCGATCGCAATCGCCCGCGCCAGGTAGATGCCTGCGAGGATGTTGGCCTTCTTGAATCGTTGCCCCAATACCCCGGCGCCATAGGTGCCGAACACGTTGAACAGACCGATCAGCGCCAACGCGTAACTCGCGACCTCCGGCGGCAAGCCCTTGTCCTTCAGGTAGCTGGGCATGTGGACGCCGATGAAGACCAGATGGAAGCCGCAGACGAAGTACCCCGCCATCAGCAGCCGGAAACTCGGGTAGCGAATTGCCTCCGTCAGCGCCTGGAGGATGGTCTGCTCGCGCCGGACCGTGGCCCCGCCGGCAAATCCGGGCTCGCGCAATCCCAGTGCGACCGGGATCATCAGAAGCGCTGCCAGTCCCAGCAGCACCAGGGATTCCTGCCAGCCGAAACGGGCGATCAGGAAGCCTTCGACCGGGACCATCAGGAACTGGCCGAACGACCCTGCCGCGGCGGCGATGCCCATGGCCCAGGACCGCTTCTCGGCCGGGATGTTGCGCCCGATGACGCCATACACGACCGCATAGGTGGTGCCGGCCTGGGCGATGCCGATCAGCACCCCGGCACTGGCAGCAAACAACGCGGGTGTGGGCGCCCACGCCATGCCGATCAGGCCCAAGGCGTACAGAAACGCACCCGCCATGATCACCCGCAAGGCGCCGAACTTGTCTGCCACCATGCCGGCGAAGATGCCCGCCAGGCCCCAGGAAAGGTTCTGGATCGCCATCGCAAAGGAGAAGGTTTCGCGCGTCCAGTCGCGGGCCTGGGTAATCGGCTGCAACCACAGCCCGAATCCGTGGCGAATACCCATGGACAGGGTGACGATCGCCGCGCCGCAGAGCAGGACCTGGGCGGTCGTGAGGGTCTTGGGGGTGCCGGTCTGCATCCCGTGAATATAGCCAAAGCGGGCGGGCGCCCAATCCCGCGTCGCGCGTGCGGTCAAGCGGCGCGGCGTCGCCGGCAGGGGCGGCATTTGGGCGCGCGCCGGCGAATGCTGGATAAATAACCAGTTGTTTCGCGCCGCCGCACTACAATCTGCGCTTATGGCTGTGAAACCCCCCGCTGAATATTCCGAGGCATCCATCCGGGTGCTCAAGGGCCTGGAGCCGGTCAAGCAGCGGCCCGGCATGTACACCCGCACTGACAATCCGCTGCATGTGATCCAGGAGGTGCTGGACAACTCCGCCGACGAAGCGCTCGCGGGCCACGGCAAGAAGATCCGTGTCACCCTGCACCAGGATGGCTCCGTCTCGGTCGACGATGATGGCCGCGGCATCCCTTACGGCATGCACCCCCAGGAGAACGCACCGGTCATCGAACTGGTCTTCACCCGCCTGCATGCCGGCGGCAAGTTCGACAAGGGCAGCGGCGGCGCCTACAGTTTTTCCGGCGGCCTGCATGGTGTCGGCGTGAGCGTCACCAATGCGCTGGCCAGGCGGCTCGAAGCCACCTCCTACCGCGAGGGCATGGTGGCACGCATGGTGTTTGAGGCTGGCGACGTGACCGAGCCGCTGGTGGTACGCAAGGCCGCGGAGGGTGATCGCAGGAACGGCACCTCGGTGCGCGTCTGGCCGGACGCGAAGTACTTCGAGTCCGCGGTGCTGCCGATGCCCGAGCTGGTGCACCTGCTGCGCAGCAAGGCGGTGCTGATGCCAGGAGTGTCGGTGACACTCACCAACGACAAGACCCGCGATACCCAGACCTGGCTCTACAAGGCGGGGCTGCGCGACTACCTCATGCAGGCCCTGTCGGGCGACCCGGTGATCCCGCTATTCGAGGGCGAGGCCTTTGCCGACGCGTCGCACGACAGTTTTGCCGACGGCGAAGGCGCGCAGTGGTGTGTCGCCTTCACCGAAGACGGCAACCCGGTGCGCGAGAGTTACGTCAACCTCATCCCGACGAGTGCAGGCGGCACCCATGAGAGCGGGCTGCGCGATGGCCTGTTCACTGCGGTCAAGAGTTTCATCGAGCTGCATGCGCTGCTGCCCAAGGGCGTGAAGCTGCTGCCCGAGGACGTGTTCGCGCGCGCCAGTTATGTGCTGTCGGCCAAGGTCCTCGACCCGCAGTTCCAGGGGCAGATCAAGGAGCGCCTGAACTCGCGCGATGCGGTGCGCCTGGTGTCCGGCTTCGTGCGCCCGGCGCTGGAACTGTGGCTGAACCAGCACGTGGAATACGGTCGCAAGCTGGCCGAACTCGCCATCAAGGCGGCGCAAACCCGCCAGAAGGCGGGCCAGAAGGTCGAAAAGCGCAAGGGCTCGGGCGTGGCGGTGCTGCCCGGCAAACTCACCGATTGCGAAAGCCGCGACCTGGCCCACAACGAGGTGTTCCTGGTGGAGGGCGATTCGGCCGGCGGCAGCGCCAAGATGGGCCGCGACAAGGAGTCGCAGGCCATCCTGCCGCTGCGCGGCAAGGTGCTCAACACCTGGGAGGTGGAGCGCGACCGGCTCTTCGCCAACACCGAGATCCACGACATCGCGGTGGCCATCGGCGTCGACCCGCACGGCCCCAACGACACCCCCGACCTGTCGGGCCTGCGTTATGGCAAGGTGTGCATCCTGAGTGATGCCGACGTGGACGGCTCGCATATCCAGGTGTTGCTGCTGACCCTGTTCTTCCGCCATTTCCCCAAGTTGATCGAGACCGGCCATGTGTATGTGGCGCGCCCGCCGCTGTTCCGGGTCGACGCACCGGCACGCGGCAAGAAGCCCGCCTCCAAGGCCTATGCACTGGACGAGGGCGAACTCACCGCCATCCTGGACAAGCTGCGCAAGGAGGGCGTGCGCGAGAACGCCTGGAGCATCAGCCGTTTCAAGGGCCTGGGAGAAATGAATGCCGAACAGCTGTGGGACACCACGCTGAACCCGGATACCCGGCGCCTGCTACCGGTGCATCTGGGCGACATCGATTTCGGCCAGACCGAGGCGCTGATCACCAAGCTCATGGGCAAGGGAGAGGCGGCTGCCCGGCGCGAACTGATGGAGTTGCACGGCGACTCGGTCGAGGTGGATGTGTGACGAACAGGCGCCGGCCCCACGCGCGCTGGCGGCCCGTTGCGGCCGGCCTGGTGGTGGCCGGCCTGCTGCTGCTGGCGACACCGGCCCGCGCTGACGTCTGGGGCTACGTGGACGAGAAGGGCGTGCCGCATTTCGCCTCCGAACGCGTCGACGAGCGCTACGAGCTCTTCTACCGCAATGGCGAGACGTTCGACACCACCCGTGATCCTGCGCCGGCTGCGGAATTCTCCCCGGCACGCGCGCCGGTCGAGCTGCCGATGGCGCCCAACAAGCTGATGGCGTTTTTCGAGGTGTCGCCCACTTTCAAGGTCGTACGCCAGCACATGCGCGATGCGTCGAGCGACCACAACATCGACTTCGAACTGCTGCAGGCGCTGATCGCCGCCGAATCCGGATTCAACACCACGGCCGTGTCGCCCAAGGGCGCGATCGGCCTGATGCAGATCATGCCGGCCACGGCCCGCCGTTATGGCGTCGATGGCGACCGCAAGATGGCTATCGAGCGCAAGCTGGTCGACCCGAAGACCAACATCAAGACCGGCACGCGCTACCTGCGTGACCTGATCAACATGTTTCCGGGCCAGCTGGAACTGGCCATCGCCGCCTACAACGCTGGCGAGGGCGCGGTACAGAAGGCCGGAAACCAGATTCCCAACTACAAAGAGACCCAGGCCTACGTCAAGACCGTGATGCAGATCTACAACATGCTCAAGCCGCCGGTCCCGGTGCCCGAAGCCCGCCCGACCCTGTCGCGCGTGCGGCCCGGCCCCGCGATCCGGGGTGGCGCGCTCAACCGCGGCAACATGCCGCCGACCGCCCCGCCCGCGGCGAAACCCAAGACCGACTCCGACAACTGATTGATGGCCTCCAGCGACCAACCCACCCTCGATTTTTCATCCGGCGCTCCCGGCGACGACAACCTCAACCTGGCCAACTACGCGCAACGCGCCTACCTGGAATACGCCCTGAGCGTCGTCAAGGGGCGGGCACTGCCGGATGTGTGCGACGGCCAGAAGCCGGTGCAGCGGCGCATCCTGTACTCCATGTCGCGCATGGGGCTGGGATTTGGCGGCGCCAACGGCAACGTGGGCGCCAAACCGGTCAAGTCGGCGCGTGTCGTCGGCGACGTGCTGGGCCGCTTCCATCCGCATGGCGACCAGGCTGCTTACGAGGCGCTGGTGCGCATGGCGCAGGACTTCTCGCAGCGTTACCCGCTGATCGACGGGCAGGGCAACTTCGGCAGCCGCGACGGCGACGGCGCGGCCGCCATGCGGTACACCGAGGCCCGGCTGGCGCGCATCACCAGCCTGCTGCTTGACGAGATCGACGAGGGCACGGTGGCCTTCATCCCGAATTACGACGGCTCCACCGAGGAGCCGCAGCAGTTGCCGGCGCGCCTGCCGTTCGTGCTGCTCAACGGCGCCAGCGGCATCGCGGTGGGCCTGGCTACCGAGATCCCCAGCCACAACCTGCGCGAGGTCGCCGCCGCCTGTGTGGCCCTGATCCGCGCCCCCCAGCTCGGCGACGAGGAACTGGCCGGGCACATCCCTGGCCCGGACTACCCCGGTGGCGGCCAGATCATCAGCGCCGCCAGCGACATCGCCGATGCCTACCGCACCGGCCGGGGTTCGCTCAAGGTGCGAGCCCGCTGGAAGATCGAAGACCTCGCACGTGGCCAGTGGCAGCTGGTGGTCACAGAACTGCCGCCCAACGTCAGCACCCAACGCGTGCTGGAAGAGATCGAGGAGCTGACCAATCCCAAGGTCAAGGCCGGCAAGAAGGCGCTGTCGCAGGACCAGACCCAGCTCAAGGCCAGCGTGTTGTCGGTGCTCGACGTGGTGCGCGACGAGTCCTCGAAAGACGCCGCGGTGCGGCTGGTGTTCGAGCCCAAGACCAGCCGCATCGAACAGCAGGAACTCATCACGACGCTGCTGGCGCATACCAGCTTGGAGACCTCGGCGCCGATCAACCTGACGATGGTCGGGCTGGATGGGCGCCCGACGCAGAAATCGCTGCGCCAGATGCTGCTGGAGTGGATCGACTTTCGCCAGCAGACGATCGAGCGGCGCTCCACGCACCGCCTGGGCAAGGTGCAGGACCGCATCCACATCCTGGAGGGGCGCCAGCTCGTCCTGCTCAACATCGACGAGGTGATCGCCATCATCCGCCAGGCCGACGAGCCGCGGCAGGCCCTGATGGACCGGTTTGCACTGTCCGAGCGGCAGGCCGAGGACATCCTGGAAATCCGGCTGCGGCAGCTGGCGCGGTTGGAGGCGATCAAGATCGAGCAGGAGCTAAAGGCCTTGCGGGAGGAGCAGAAAAAGCTCGAAGAGATCCTGGGCAGCCCGGCCTCGCTGCGCCGGCTCATGGTGCGCGAGATCGAGGCCGACGCCAAGCAGTTCGGCGATGCACGCCGTACCCTGATCCAGGCCGAGAAGCGCGCCGTGGTCGAGGTGCGTGTGGTCGACGAGCCGATGACCGTGGTGGTCAGCGACAAGGGCTGGTTGCGCGCCCGCACCGGCCACGGCCACGACCCGGCGAGTTTCGCCTTCAAGTCCGGCGACGTGCTGCACGGCACCTTCGAATGCCGCTCGGTCGACACCCTGCTGGTGTTCGGCAACAAGGGCCGGGTGTACTCGGTGCCGGTGGCCATGCTGCCCGGCGCGCGCGGCGACGGGCAGCCGGTCACCACCTTGCTGGATCTCGAACCGGGCACGCAGTTGTCTTGGTACTTCGCCGGCCCGGGGAGCGCGACGCTGCTGCTCGCCGGTTCGGGTGGGTACGGCTTCATCGCCACGGTCGAGCAGATGACATCGCGGCTCAAGGCCGGCAAGGCCTTTGTCAGTTGCAGCGAGGGCGAAACCCTGACGCGGCCGTCGCCGGTGTCGGGCGGCTCCGGGGCCAGCCCGCTGCCGGCGGCCACGCATGTGGCCTGCGCGTCCACCGGCGGGCGCATCCTGACCTTCGAAATCGGCGAACTCAACGCCATGCCCAACGGCGGGCGTGGCCTGAAGCTGATCGACCTCGAGCCCAAGGACAGCCTGGCGGGTGCCGCGGCCTACACCCGCAGCGTGCGCATCGACGGCATCGGGCGCGGTGGCAAGGAGCGCGACGAGACACTCGAGATCCGCAGCCTGAACAACGCCCTGGCGGGGCGCGCGCGCAAGGGCAAGGCGGCCGACCTGGGGTTCAAGCCGACGGGCATCGTGCGCGTGTTGTAGTGCCGACGCGGATGGCTCAGCCGCCCGGCGCGGCCGGGTCCGTCCAGCCGCCGCCCAGTGCCCGGTACAGGTTCACCAGGTTCTGTGCCTGCTGCAACTGCAGTTGCACCACGGCCTGGCGTGCCGCGAACACCGAGCGCTGCGCGTCCAGCAGTTCGAAATGGTTGGCCGCGCCGGCGCGGTAACGCAGGTCGGTCAGCCGCAGGCGGGTTTCCTCGGCGCCGGCCTGTGCCGTCTGCGCACGCAACAGCTCGCCCAGCGTGGCGCGCGCGGCCAGCACATCGGCCACCTCCCGGAAAGCGCCCTGGATCGTTTTTTCATACTGCGCCGTGGCGATGTCCTGGCCAACCTGCGCCGCATCCAGGTTCGCCTGGTTGCGGCCGGCATCGAAGATGGGCAGGATGATCTGCGGCGCGAAACTCCAGCCGAAGGAACCGCCCCGGAACAGCCCGCTGAGTTCGGAGCTGGCCGTGCCAACGCTGGTGGTGAGCGAGATGCGCGGAAAGAACGCCGCGCGCGCCGCGCCGATGTTGGCGTTGGCCTGGCGCAACTGCTGCTCGGCCTGGCGCACGTCGGGGCGCCGCAGCAGCACCGCCGAGGGCATGTCGGCCGCCAGTTCGAGCTGCAGGCCCTGGCCGGTCAGCGGCAGGCCGGCCGGCAGCGCCGCCAGTTGTGGCCCCGACATGGCCTGGCCGAGCAGCAGGCCCAGCGCGTTGTCGTCCAGCGCGCGCTGGCGCGTCAGCTGGGCCAGTGCCGCGCGGGCCGATTCCAGCAAGGACTCGGCCTGGCGCCAGTCGAGTTCCGAGCTCACGCCCTGATCGAACTTGAGACGGGTCAGGCGCAGGGATTCCTCGCGCGTCTGCAGCGTGTCGCGGGTGATGCGCAGCTGCGCGTCGTCCGCCAGCAGGCTGAGGTAGGTATTGGCGACAGCCGCGATCAGGCTCACCTGCACCGTCTTGCGCGCCTCCTCGGTGGCCAGCAGTTGCGCCAGCGCGGCCTGGCTCAGGCTCTGCACGCGGCCGAAGAAGTCGAACTCGTACCCGATGACGCTCAGGCCGGCGGTGTAGGTGCTGCTGATCCCGCCCGCGGCCGTGGGCTGGCGCGCGCCGGTGGCGCCGATATTCACCGTGGGCCATTCGTCGGCACGCCTGAGCTGCAGTTGTGCGCGGGCCTGCGCGATGTTGAGCACCGCCACGCGCAGGTCGCGGTTGTTGTCCAGGGCCAGTGCCATCAGCTGGCGCAACCGCGCATCGGGGAAGAACTGCTGCCAGGCGATGTCGGCGGCTGCGACTCCGCCAGCGCCGGTGCCCGTCGTGAAGGCAAAGCCCTGCGCCACCGGCGTAGCGGGAATCTGCAACGGTGGCATCGGCGACCCGCATGCCGCCAGCAACAAGGCAGCCGCCGTGACCAGCAGGCGAGGCGATCGCAACAGGGCCGAGTTCATGGCGCACCCCCCGCATGTGTGGCCGGCGGCGGCGGGGCCCCCGGCGCGCCGTCACCCTCGTGGGCATACAGACGACGCTGGCGCTCGCTGCCCTTGAAGAACCGGCGCACCAGCACGAAGAACACCGGCACGAAAAACACCGCCAGGGCGGTGGCGGTGATCATGCCGCCCATCACGCCGGTGCCGATGGCGCGTTGCCCGGCCGAGCCCGCGCCGCTGGCCAGCACCAGCGGCAGCACGCCCAGGATGAAGGCCATCGAGGTCATCAGGATCGGCCGGAAACGCATGTGTGCAGCCTCCAGCACCGCCTCGACCGCGGTCTTTCCATGGGCCTGGACGTCCTTGGCGAACTCGATGATCAGCACCGCGTTCTTGGCGGCCAGGCCGATGATGGTGATCAGGCCGACATTGAAATACACATCGTTGGACAGGCCGCGCAGGTTGGCGCCGAGCAGCACCCCCAGCACGCCCAGCGGCACCACCAGCAGCACCGCCATCGGGATCGACCAGCTCTCGTACAGGGCGGCCAGCGCCAGGAAAACCGCCAGCAGCGCGAAGCCGAACAGGATGAAGGCCTGGGCGCCGGCCAGGCGCTCCTCGCGCGACTGGCCGGTCCACTCAAAAGCAAAACCGGTGGGCAGTTGTGTCGCCAGGCGCTCCATCTCGGCCATCGCATCGCCGCTGCTGAAGCCCGGCGCCGCCTGGCCGGATATGCGCATCGTCGGGTAGCCGTTGTAGCGCACCGTCTGCATCGGCCCCACCACCCAGCGGATGCTGGCGAAACCCGCCAGCGGGACCGGCTGGCCCCGGGCATTGAGCACGTTGATGCGCAGCAGGTCGTCGCCCTGCATGCGCGCCGGAGCGTCGGCCTGCACCACCACGCGCTGCAGCCGCCCCGCATTCGGGAAGTCGTTGGCGTAACTCGAGCCCAGCGTGGTCGACAGCGCGCTGTTGATCGCCTCGAACGACACGCCCGAGGCATTCGCCTTGTCGCGGTCGATGTCGATCTGCAGCTGCGGTGCGTCTTCCAGCCCCTCGGGCCGCACGCCCGTGAGCAGCTTGCTCTGGCCGGCCATGCCCAGCATCTGGTTGCGCGCCGCCAGCAGTGCCGCGTGTCCGTTGCCGCCGCGGTCCTGCAGGCGGAAGCTGAAACCCGAGGACGAACCCAGTTCGGGGATCGGCGGCGGGCTGAGCGCAAAGATGAAGGCATCGCGCACACCCATCAGCGCACCGAAGGTGCGCCCGGCGATGTCCTGGGCCGACTGCCCGGGGCCCTTGCGCAACGCCCAGTCCTTGAACGTCACGAACGCCAGCGCGGCATTCTGCCCCGAGCCGGAGAAGCTGAAACCCAGCACGCTGACCATGTTCTGCACTTCGGGCTGCTTCAGGATGTAGCCCTCGGCCTGCTGCATGACGGCCAGCGTGCGGTTCTGGGTCGCGCCGGGCGGCAGCTGCACGTTGACGATCATGTAGCCTTGGTCCTCCGCCGGCAGAAAAGAGGTCGGCAAGCGGGTGTAGAGCAGCGCCACGGCGGCGATGATCGCCACGTAGACGACCAGGTAGCGCGCGGCACGGCGCAGCATGCGCGCCACCAGCCCTTCGTACACCTTGGCGGTGCGCGAGAAGCCGCGGTTGAACCAGCCGAAGAACCCGCCCCGGGCCATCTTGTGACCGGCCTGCACCGGCTTGAGCAGCGTGGCGCACAGCGCCGGTGTGAGCGACAGCGCCAGGAAGGCCGATAGCGCGATCGACGCTACCATCACGGCCGAGAACTGCCGGTAGATGTTGCCCACCGAGCCGCCGAAAAACGCCAGCGGCACGAACACCGACACCAGCACCACCGTCACACCGACGATGGCCCCGGAGATCTGCCCCATGGCCTTTTTGGTGGCCTCCAGCGGCGGCAGTCCCTCCTCGTTCATGATGCGCTCGACGTTCTCCACCACCACGATGGCATCGTCCACCACGATGCCGATCACCAGCACCATGCCGAACATGGTCAGCACGTTGATCGAGAAACCCAGCGCCAGCAGCACGGCGAAGGTGCCCATCAGCGTGACCGGCACCACGATGGTGGGGATCAGCGTGTAGCGCAGGCTCTGCAGGAACAGCAGCATCACCAGGAACACCAGCGCCACCGCCTCCAGCAGGGTTTCGGCCACCTGGCGGATCGAGATGTCGACGAAGCGCGAGCTGTCGTAGGGGATCGCCCATTGCACGCCGGGCGGGAAGAACTTCGACAGCTCCTGCATGCGCGCACGCACCGCCTTGGCCGTGGCCAGCGCATTGCCGCTGGGCGACAGCTGCACGCCGATACCGGTGGACGGCTTGCCGTTGAGCCGCGCCGAGGTGGCATAGGCCTGCGCGCCGAGCTCGATGCGGGCCACGTCCTTCAGGCGCACCGTCGAGCCGTCGGCATTCGCGCGCAGCACGATGTTGCCGAACTGCTCCGGCGAGCCGAGCTGGCCCTGCACCACCACCGTGGCGAAAACCGCCTGGTTGCCGGTGTTGGGCAGGTCGCCGATGGTGCCGGAGGACACCTGGGCGTTCTGTGCGCGGATGGCTGCGGTGACGTCGCCCGAGGCCAGCGCGAAGCCGACCAGCTTGGCCGGGTCGATCCAGATGCGCATGGCGCGTTCGGTGCCGAACAGCTGCGCCTGGCCCACACCAGGCAGGCGCTGGATCTCCGGCACCACACTGCGTGCCGCATAGTCGCCCAGCGCCACCGGATCGAACTTCGGGTCGTCCGAGGACAGGATCGCGAACATCAGGAAGTTCGCGTTGGCCTTGTCGACGCGCACGCCCTGCTGGGTCACGGCCGCAGGCAGGCGTGGCGTGGCGCGGCTCAGGCGGTTCTGCACATCCACCTGCGCCAGTTCGGCGTTGGTGCCGGGCTCGAAGCTCAGCGTCAGCTGGCCGCTGCCGTCGGCCTGGCTCACCGACTCCATGTAGATCAGCCCGGGCGAGCCGTTCATCTCGCGCTCGATCACGCTGATCACGCTGTCCTCCAGCGTCTGCGCCGACGCGCCCGGGTACGACGCGGAGATCACGATCGAGGGGGGTGCCACCTTGGGGTACTGGGCGATCGGCAACTGGGTCAGCGCCACGCCGCCCAGCACCAGGATGAACAGCGCGATGACCCAGGCGAAGACCGGGCGGTGGATGAAGAACTGGGCCATGGGGTCGGGCCCTTACTTCGAGGTCGCCGAGGCCGCAGCCTGGGGGCCGGATGCAGACGCTGCGGGCACAGCACCGCTGGCAAGGCCGCCGCTCCAGGGCATCGGCTTGACTGGTGCGCCCGGCACCATCATCTTCTGGAAACCCTCGACGATCACCTGTTCGCCGCTCTGCAGCCCGGACAGCACCACCCACTGGTTGTTCTGGTTCGAGCCGATGCGCACCTGGCGTGGTGCCGGTTTGCCGTCAGGGCCGACCACCAGCACCGAATCGCCCTGGTTGGTGCGGGTGACGGCCTGCTGCGGCAGCAGGATGCCCGCCGGCAGTTCCGCCTGCGACAGGCGCACGCGCACGAACTGGCCGGGCAGCAGCAGGCCTTCGGGGTTGGGCACTTCGGCGCGCAGGGTCACCTGGCCGGTGCCGGCGTCGACGTTCAGGTCGGTGAACAAGAGCCTGCCGGGGCGCGGCAGTTCGCTGCCGTCCTCCAGCACCACCCGCACCTGGGCCGCGCTATTGCCGGCGCCCTGCAGCTGCTTGGCAGCCAGTGCCTTGCGCAGGCGCAGCACATCGCTGGTGGATTGCGTGAAATTGACATACACCGTGCCGGTCTGCTGGATAAGCGCGAGTTGTGTGGCCTCGGTCTGACTGACCAGCGCGCCTTCGGTCACCAGCGACTGGCCGATGCGGCCGCCAATCGGTGCACGCACTGTCGCATAGTCGAGGTTGATGCGCGCCGACTGCAGCGCGGCGCGGGCTGCTGCCAGATCGGCCTCGGCCTGCTTCTGGGCCGCCACCACGTTCACGTATTCCTGCTTGCTGACCGCATTGGCCTCCACCAGCGGCTGGTAGCGCTCGGCCTGCGTGGTGGCCTGCGTCAGGTTGGCCTGGGCCTTGGCGACACTCGCCTGCGCGCTGTCGAGCGCGGCCTGGTAGGGCGCGGCGTCGATCTGGTAGAGCACCTCGCCGGCACGGACTTCGCTGCCCTCGCGAAACAGACGCTTGATCACCACACCGGTGACGCGGGCGCGCACCTGCGCCACGCGTACCGGGCTCACCCGGCCCGGCAACTCGGTCTGCAGTGCGACCGTTTGCGGCGTCACGACCACCACACCGACTTCCGGCGGTGGCATCGCGCGTGGGCCGGCACCTGCGGGTGCCGCTGTGTCCTTGGCGCCGCACGCGGCCAGCAGCAGGGTGGCGCCGATGGCCAGCACGCACCTGCGAGCGGCCAAGCCAGCGGGTGAACTGCCCGGGGGCAGCGGGTTGTTGTCGGTCATTGGAGTTCTTTCAGGCAGTGGCCCAGGGGGGCCCGGACGGTTGCATTCGCGCATCTGTCCCGACTATAGGACCAGTCATTGTTGTTTGCACCGCGAGGGCCATGTGCACGTGGGTCCATGGATCGTGTTGGCACGCAACAACAATGCCGGCCTTTACAACGGCCGGGGCGCGGTTATGGGCCTTGTGCGGGGTACATTCAAGCTGTGCCAGGCCCGCATCGGGCCGAATGCGATCGGGCATCCTGCGCCTGCATGGGCGCCACGTTGTTGTAGCGCTTGCCCCATCGCGGGCGGGTGGATCCTGGAGAAACCGAATATGCCTGAACGTGCCTGCCTGGCTGACCGAACGCCCTTTCATCCTCGCAGCGTTCGTCCGGCAGTCCTGTCGCTGGCGATCGCCAGCGCGTTTGCAGCACCGAGCGCTCTTGTTCATGCGCAGACCTTGCCTGCGGGCGGCGTCGCCGTGCATGGCCAGGCCGCGATCAGCAATCCATCTTCGAACCAGTTGCGCGTGGTCACCCAGAACGGCATCGGTACCCGGCACTCGGCGATCGACTGGCAGAGCTTTTCGATCTCTTCGGGCTCCAGCGCGGTGTTCGTGCAACCCGATGCTGGCAGCACGTCCATCAACCGCGTCGTCACCAACACCCCGTCCACCATTTTCGGCAACCTGTCGTCCAACGGCCGCCTGGTGCTGGTGAACCAGTCGGGTATCGCGGTGGGGGCGGGGGCCGTGGTCGACACCGCCGGATTCACCGCATCGGCGCTGCGCATGGGTGATGCCGATGCGCTGGCCGGGCGGCTGCGTTTCGGCGACGCGAATGCCAGCATGGGCGGTGCGGGCGGCATCACGGTAGGCGGGCGTATCACCGCGCGCGACGGCGACGTGGTGCTGGTGGCGCCGAACATCGACATCGGCGGCAGTGCGCTGCTGCAGGCTCCCAACGGCAGCACCATTCTGGCGGCAGGCCAGCAGGTGGCGATCACCGGGCGCGGTCTGGAAGGCATCACCCTGCTGGTGCAGGCGCCCGCCGACCAGGTGCGCAACCTGGGGCGGCTCGAGGGTGATGCGGTGGGCATCTTCGCCGGAACCCTGCGCCACAGTGGCGAGATCCAGGCGACCACGGCCAGCATGGAAGGCGGCCGGGTGGTGCTCAAGGCCGCGGGGGATGCGGTCGTCGATGGTGCTGGCAGCATCGTGGCCACCGGGCGCCGGGGCGGGCGGGTGGATGTTCTTGGCAACCGCGTGGCGGTCGCCGACCAGGCGGTGATCGACGTGTCGGGTGCGCTGGGCGGCGGCTCCATCCGCGTGGGCGGTGATTACCAGGGCAAGAACGCGGCGTTGCCGAACGCCCAGATGACTTATCTCGGTACCGACGCGTTGCTCAGGGCCGACGCCATCGACAGCGGCGATGGCGGCCGGGTGATCGTTTGGGCCGATGACGTGACACGGGCCTATGGCAGCCTGTCTGCCAACGCCGGGCTGGCGGGTGGCAACGGCGGGCTGGTCGAAACCTCGGGGCACCGATACCTGGACGCCAACGGGGCCCGCGTCACTGCGGGCGGTTCAGGGGGAGGGCTGGGTGGAACCTGGCTGCTGGATCCGGCCAGCATCACCATCACCCATGCCGCGTCGGCTGGCCCACTGGGCAACATGACCGGGCAAACCTTTGTGTTCGGGTCGGGGACCGTCGGCTTCTTTGCGCCAGTGGATTCGGTCGCCACGTCGACCATGACCGACGCGAACATCAATGCAGCCCTCAACACCAACAGCCTGATCAGCCTGACCATCCAGACGTCACAGTCCGTCAGCGGCGGCGGTGCCGGCGATATCACCTTCGACGGCGCCGCCAACGGGCCGATCGTGATCGACCGCAGCAACAATGGCGGCTCCACCACCGCGGTGTCCCTGATCCTGAATGCCGACCGCAACATCGTGTTCGGCTCCGGCAGCACCACGTTCCAGCGCAGCGGCGCGTCGACCGGCAAAGCCCTGGTGGTTGAACTCAACCCGGGGATCACGGCGGCGGGAACGGTGCAGACTAGTCCTGGTGCGAGTGTGGTCATGAACGGCAACAACGACGAACTCGGCCTGACCGTCAAGAACGGCAAGGTCTGGAACAACGCCGGCACGGTCGCCATGAATGGCCAGGCCATCATCCGCCTGCCCAATGAAGGCGGCTATGCCACCTTCAACAACCTGGCCGCCGGCGCGCTCAACATCAACACCTCGGGCACCTGGTCGTTCCTCAGCGACAGCAACCCGCAGGGCGGCATACTCAACAACGCCGGAACCATCAATGTCAACGGCATTGCAGGCGGCAACGGCACGTCCTGGGAGGCGTTCTACTCCAACCAGGCAGGCGGCACCCTGCACCTGGGTGCAGGCAAGTTCCTGTCGATGCAGAACGCCGCAACGCTGGGTGGCTCCCTGGTGCTCGACAGCGGCTCCGAACTGCGGCTGAGCCAGCAGTTCATCGGCACGCCGGCTATCAGCAATGCGACGTTCAGCGGGTCGGGCAAACTGTCGGTCGCCAGCGGTGTCACCGCGAATTTCAGCAACAACAGCGGCACGCTGGGGGAACTGGACATCCAGGGGACGGTGAGTACGCTGGCTGGCACCCTGGCGGTCGGCGACTACGTCCAGTCGGGTGGATCTTTCGGCGGTAGCGCCGGCTTGACCGTCACCAAGAGCTTCTCCCACGCCAGTGGTTCTTTTGCGCCCACCGGGGACCTCAGCATCACGCAGGCCACAGGCGGCCTGGTGTTCAACGAATCCGCGGCCCTCAACGCGCTGGCGCTCAGCGCCCCGGCAGGTGGTATCTCTTTTTCTGGCGCCCTGACCGTGACCGGGAACCTTGCGCTGTCTGCCGGTGGCGCGATCAACCAGACCGGGGGGAGCCTGGTCGTCAACGGCGCGACCACGCTCAACGCTCCTGGCAATGTGGTGGACCTGAGCCCGGGCAGCAATGACTTCCTCAGCATTGCCGGCTCCACGGGTGCCCTGACCGTCGTGGACATCAACAGCCTGGTGGTCGGTGCAGCGGGCATCAACAGCAGCAACGGTAACGTCAGCCTGTCGGCCACAGGTATCGGCAGCCTGACGCTCAACGGCAACATCAACGCCGGCACCGGCAATGTGACACTGAACTCGCGCGGCGTCTCCGCGCCCGGCGGCGCCGTGACCGGTTCCACCCTGACGGTGAACAGCTCGCTGGGTTCCGTGGGCCTCAACGGCGCCAACAACGTGACTGCGGCGCGCCTGAGCGGCTCGGGCGCCTCGTCGATCAGCTTCAACAACCAGAACACCAATTACGCACTGAGCGGCAGTGGCGGCAACCTGACCGTCACCAGCCCTGGGCAGGTGACGGTGGACCAGCCGCTCAACTTCGCCACCGGCATCAACATCACCAGCACCAACGGCATCTCGCTGGGCGCCAACGTCACACCGGGCGCGAACCTGTCGCTCGCCACTGGCGCCGGGCCGATCAACCAGACGGCCGGCACGCTGTTTGCCAACTCGGGCACGGCCAGCTTCAGCGCCGGGACGGGCGACATCTCGCTCACCTCGGCCGGCAATGACTTCAACGTAGTGAACCTGTCTGGCGGGCACATCACCACGATCGCCGGCAGCAACGGGCTGATAGTCAATTCGCTGGCCAGTGGCGCCAACAAGAATGTCTTTCTGCAGGCGGGCGCCGGCGGCATGATCCTGCCCGGCACGCCGGTGAATGCCGGCACCGGCCAGATCAGCTTCATCAGCGGCTCCACCCTTCTGGGTGGCGGCGCGCTGAGCGGCTCCGACATCCTGCTGCAGGCGCCCTCCGGGCTGAATGTGGCCGGCAACATCGCGGCGACCGGCAACCTGCTGCTGAGCGCCACGGGAGGAAGCGGCATCACGCAGGCCGCGGGAACCAGCATCGCGGCCGCCGGGACGACCACCATCGCTGCCGGGCCCGCAGGCGCCATCACGTTGACCGAGAACGGCAACAACTTCGGCACCGTCACCGCAACCGGCGGCGCCATCAGCCTGCGCGACGTCAACGCCATCAACCTGGGTGCGGTCAATGCGGGTACCAGCCTGGCGGTCAATGCCAACGGCAATGTGACGCAGACGGCACCGCTGGTCATCTCGGGTACCACCGCGGTCAACGCAGGTACCGGCAACGTCACGCTGACCATGGCCGGCAACAACCTCAACAGCCTCGGTGTGGCCGGCAATGCCATCAATGTCGT
>JANMZX010000653.1:0-4860 GCA_031383745.1 Rhodoferax sp.
GTCGGCGTCCGGTACCTGCAGGACGGCTTGGCCAGGACGGCGCACTGCCGCAGCGAGCTGTTGCTGTGCGCCGGCGCGATCCAGTCGCCGCAATTGCTGCAGCTCTCGGGCATCGGCCCGGCGGCGCTGTTGCAGGCGCGGGGCATCCCGGTGCGCCATGCACTTGCCGGCGTCGGGGAGAACCTGCAGGACCATCTGCAGATCCGGCTGATCTATGAATGCAGCAAACCCATCACCACCAACGACCAGCTCAACTCCTGGTTCGGGCAGCTGAAGATGGGCCTGCAATGGTTGCTGTACCGCAGCGGCCCGCTGGCGGTCGGCATCAACCAGGGCGGCTGCTTCATGCGGGCGCTGCCGGAATCGGCCACGCCCGACATCCAGTTCCACGTGGCCACGCTGTCGGCCGACATGGCGGGTGGCAAGGTGCACCCGTTCTCCGGGTTCACGATGTCGGTCTGCCAACTGCGCCCGCAGTCGCGCGGGCACATCCGGATCCGCTCGGCCGATGCGCTGGAGCCGCCGGAGATGCAACCCAACTACCTGTCCACCGAACTAGACCGCCGCACCGCCGTCGCCGGCATGCAGGCCGCACGCGCGATCGCACAATCGCGCGCCATGCAGCCGTACGTGCGGCGCGAGGTGAAGCCGGGGCCGGATGCGCGCGACGAGGCCGCGCTGCTGGAGTTCTGCCGCAACAACGGCGCGACCATCTTCCACCCCAGCGGCACCTGCGCGATGGGCGCGGACCCCGCGGCCGGCGCGGTGGTGGACGCGCGCCTGCGTGTGCACGGGCTGGCGGGCCTGCGCGTGGTCGACTGTTCGGTGATGCCGACGCTGGTCTCCGGCAACACGCATGCCGCAGTGGTGATGATGGCGGAGAAGGCGTCCGACATGGTCCGCGCGGACAGCCCCGGACGCTGACCACGGGCGCGGCACGGGCCGTTGCAGGCCGCACGCGGCAGCCGGCCTGCGCGGATCAGGTATCGTGCGCACTGCCGCGCTGCGCCACAACCCATCGAGGACTGGAGACACTGCATGGAATTCAACACGGAACTTGACGCGTCTGGGCTGGCCTGCCCGCTACCTATCGTCAAGACCAAGAAGGCCCTGGCGGGCATGGCCCCGGGGCAGGTCCTGCGCGTTGTCGCCACCGACCCGGGCTCGGTCAGCGACATGGCGGCGTTTGCCGAGCAGACCAGCCACGTGCTGCTGGAACAGGGCAACGACGGCGGCAGGTTCATCTTCTTTCTCAGGAAGTCATGAGGGCGCGGGTCCCAACCCGCCGTCAGGCCACCTCCGCCGAGGGCGGGGGCATGGGGCTGCAGGCCGGGCCGGTGTCGATGCCCGCCGGAGCACGCCATGGATAACGCGATCAACCCGGCCCTGGTCGTGGTGGGGGGCGGCTTCGTGCTGGCGTTCATCTTCGGCGCCATCGCCAACAAGAGCAACTTTTGCATCATGGGCGCGATCTCCGACGTGGTGAACATGGGCCATTGGGGCCGCGTGCGCATGTGGCTGCTGGCGGTCGCGGTTGCCATCATTGGCGCCAACCTGCTGCATTATTTCGGGCAGGTCGACCTGACCAAGTCGGTCTACCAACGCCCGGTGCTACCCTGGCTGTCGCTGTTGCTCGGAGGCGCCCTGTTCGGCGTCGGCATGACGATCGCCGCCGGATGCACCAACAAGAACCTGGTGCGGCTGGGGGGCGGCAGTGTGCGTTCGCTGGTGGTGCTGGTGTTTCTGGCGATTTCCGCCTACATGACGCTCAAGGGCCTGTTCGCCCAATGGCGCAGCAGCTACCTGGACCCGGTCGCGATCGACCTGACGACGCTGGGTCTGGCCAACCCGGGTCTCGGGACGCTGGTGGCCAAGCTGACCGGGCTGCCGGCCCCCGCCGCGCTGCTCACCTCGCTCGGGGCAGTCGGCGCGGTGCTGCTGGGATTCGTCTTCATCGATGGCCGCTTCCGGCGCAACCCGGTCCAGGTGGCTGCTGGCCTGGTACTGGGTCTGCTGGTCGTGGCAGGCTGGTACCTGACCGGCCACCTCGGTCACGGGGAAAACCCCGAGACCCTGGAGATGGTCTATTTCGCCACCAATACCCGCACACTGGAATCGGTCAGCTTCGTGGCACCGACCGCCTACAGCCTGGAAATGCTGATGTTGTGGACCGACAAGTCGCTGCGCGTCACATTCGGCATCGCCAGCGTGGCGGGCGTGGTACTGGGTTCCTTCGCCTGCGCGATCGTCACGCGGCAGTTCCGCTGGGAGGGTTTCGCGTCGCTGCAGGACCTGCGCACCCAGTTGACCGGCGCCGTGCTGATGGGCTTCGGCGGTATCACCTCGCTCGGCTGCACCGTGGGGCAAGGCATGTCCGGCCTGTCGACACTGGCGCTGGGTTCGCTGCTGGCCGTTGCCGGCATCGTGGCAGGCGCGGTCGCCGCCATGAAGTGGCAGCAACGCTGAGCAGGCACCGGGGTCCGCAGGCACGCGGCCGCCGCCCTCGAGGCAGGCATCCCGTCACGGCGAACACGCGCGCGGCCGGCGAACACGCATATTCAGCCGGCAAACAATGGGAGAATCGCGCGTCCAGCCTTCCTTCTGCGGCTGCCTCGCCACGCCCTACACGCATGCACACCGACGACGCCGCGCCATCCAAGGACAACTCCATGCTGGAGATCACGCTTCCCGCAGCGATGGAGTTGTGCCGGCTCGGCCTGGCCACGATGATCGACATCCGCCAGAGCTTCGAGATCGAGTTGAAGGGGGCCATCCCCGGCACCGTGCACATCCCGATGTTCGAGGTCAAGGTGATGCTGGGCGACGCGCTGACCGAGGACGAGCAGGACATCCTGGACGCCGGCCAGCCCAAGGAAATGGACGCCAAGACCTTCTTCACGATGATCAACCAGCTGCACCATGCGCGCGACAACCTGCTGCTGTGCATCTGCAACAGCGGCCGGCGCAGCCTGACGGCTGCATCGCTGCTGCGCTCGCTGGGCTATCCCAAGGCGCTGTCGGTAGCGGGCGGTTTCCAGGCCTGGAAGAAGTTGCAGGCAGCCCCATGAGGTGCTGCATGGCCGCCCGAAGCTAGGCAGCGCCGCAGATCGCAGGGCGACGCAACTCCGGAGAGGCAAGACCACCGCTCGGGCGGCCGTCAGGAAACTTCGGGGTCGGTCGTACTGCTTTGAGGTGCCGCATGGGCCGCAGGTGCGGCGCGCGCCACACTGAGCTTGAGGCCCAGCATGCCAAAGATCCGGTTCATGGTCTGTACGCTGCCTTCACTGCGTGCCTGCTCGATGTCCTGCATGGTTCTGGCCCCAATGCCGGCGAGTCTGGCCATCTCCGCAGTGGTCAGGCGCATCGTTTTTTTCAAGTGCCGTACCGCAGCCGCCAGTGCCCACTCGGGGTGTGCGAGCACGTCGTCCACGGCCAGCTTGCGCAGCCGAAGCTGTTCGGCGACGGGCAGAGCGGTGTAGCGCTTGTCCATGCTGGCGACGTTCAAACCAATGCGTCGAGATCGTTCGCGCAAGCGTCGATGCCCTTGCGCAAATGCCGGTGAACCTGCGGCTCCAGACCCATGGCCTCGCCTTGCTCGGCGATTGTCCGCAGGGGCAGCACCATCGACTTGAGGCCAGCCACCAGTACGTCACGCTGCAGCGCAATGGGGCGATTGCCCCGAGTTTCCTTTTGCACCTGTGCTGCCAGTGTGCACACCCGATCCAGCAGCCGCCCCCATTCTGGCTTCCCGGCGTCGTTGCCCTCCCACCGGATGCGTCGTGCGATGCCATCCGGATGCAAGTACATCGGCGCGAAATCGTACAGCGGGGAGAGCGCGATGCGCCCATCGAAATCGCGCTGAAGTGCCGTGTTGCGCGCGTGGTTGTCCTTGTTGCCCAGAGCGAGGTTGGCTACGTCACGCTTGATGTACTCCAATACCTCATCCTGCGGCCGGGAGCACCGGCGCATGAGCGCGAGGCACACCGTGTCGTGGCTGGGCAGGGTGTCAAAGCCCGGCAAACCAGTCAGTGTCGCGATGCTCTCCTGGGCGAGTCGTACCATGTGGCCCGCCTCTATTCGGCGATCGAAGCGGGGAATGAACAGCGCGCGGTTACGCAACACCAATGGTGCGTGCACGCGCAGCCCAAGATGACCCGCCAGCGCCATGTAGGGGGCTTCGTGGCGCAGGATCGCAGCCAGCTGCGGGTCTGTGCCGCGGCCGAACTTGACGATGTAAGGCTGGACCACTTCGTCGTCGGGCAGGCTGTGGTCGAGATAGAGCAACTGGTCGCGCGCTCGTGTCAGCAGGAGCTTGGGCCACTCCCCCTGGACACCGGACGACCCAGCCACGAACAGACCATTCGCCGCGAGGTACTCCGCGAAAGCGTCACCGCGCTGGGCCACCTCGTCATCGGTAAAACCTTTGCGCGCGCCCGGGTTGGCGGCAAGCCAGGCGGCGGCTTCCTTGACACGCAGGTTGCCAATCGGATTACCCGCGCCGGCCAGCAGCAACTGCCAGTCGGCACTCAGGTCGGCTGTGGGCGAGCGGCCGATCTGGCGCAGCAGCTCCTGGCGGCCAAAACCTTGCGGCAACACGTCGATCAGGAACACCGGCCAGTGCGGCAGTTCCAGCGGCGCGAGGCCCACCGGCCAATCGCTGCAAAGCGCCCGGGCATCGCGTGCGCCAGCATGCTCAAACGCCCATTCGACGCCATAACCACTGTAGGTTCTGGCACGCCAACCGTCGCTTTCCGGCCCGAAAAGGCGCACGCTGCCAACGTCGTTCCAGACACCTTCAGCGTGCAGTTGAAGTGTGCATGTCGGATCCATTTACACAGAATTATAGGTATAACGTGTTCA
>JANMZX010000271.1:0-7129 GCA_031383745.1 Rhodoferax sp.
GGTGCAGGTGCCGTCATGTGGTCTTGCGCGCACGCAGGCGCGGATCGAGTGCGACATAGGCGATGTCGACCGTCAGGTTGATGGTGATGAACAGCAGCGATACCAGCATCAGGTAGGCCACCATCACCGGGCGGTCCAGGGTGGAGATCGAGTCGATGATCAGCTTGCCCACGCCCGGCCAGGAGAAGATGGTCTCGGTCACGACGGCAAACGCCAGCGTCGAGCCGAACTCCAGCCCGAACACCGTGACCAGCGGGATCGCGATCAGGCGCAGCACATGGCGGCGCAGGATGGTCCATTCGCTCTCGCCGGCGGCGCGCGCAAAGCGCACCATGTCGGTGAGCATCACCTCGCGCGTACCGGCCCGCGCCAGCCGGATCATCAGCGCCATCTTGAACAGCGCCAGGTTGAGCGAGGGCAGCAGCATGTGCTTGAGGCCGTTGGCGGTGAGGAAGCTCCAGTCCACACCCATCACGGTGACCGCGTCGCCCCGGCCACCTGCCGGCAGCACACCCAGGCTGACGGCAAAGGTGAAGATCAGGATCAGCCCGATCCAGAAGGTGGGTACGGAAAACCCGAGCACCGAGACCGCCATGATGGTCTTGGACAGCTTGCTGTCGGGCGCGTAGCCGGCATACATGCCCAGCGGCACGCCGAGCAGCGTCGCGCCCATGACCGCGGCCAGCGTGATCTCCAGCGTGGCCGGCATGCGCGATGCGATCAGGCTCAGCACCGGCATGTTGTAGACGAAGGAGCGGCCGAAGTCGCCGTTCGCCAGCCGCCCGAGGAAGATGCCGTACTGCTTCCACAACGGCTGGTCGAAGCCGTAGGCGCGGATCGTCGCCTGGCGGATTTCCTGCGTGACATCGGGCGCGATCATCACGTCGATCGGGTTGCCCACCGCGTAGACACCGACGAACACCATCGCCGAGATGACCAGCATCACGACCGCGGCTTGCATCAGGCGCTGGAGGACGAAGGCGAGCATGCGCGCGGACTCAGTTCCAGTCGGAGGTGATCAGGGCGCGGGTCTCGGCCACCGCCACGTCCCAGACCTTCATCAGTTCCACATCCGGCAACTGGTAATGGCCACCGAAATTGCCGTCGCCGATCAGGGCCTTCTTGGCGCCGGGGTCGCTGCGCTGGTAACGCGCCAGGTCGATCATCGGCTTGCGCGTGGTGGGCATCTCCACGCCGGCCAGCCGGGTCCAGGGGAAGTTCTCCATCCAGGAGGCGTGCGAGGCCACCGGGTCGATGGCGTTCACCACGGCCATGGTCTTGGGCGCATTCCACCAGTTGTGCCATTTGACCTGCACGCCGCGGTTGCGGTCGAGCCATTCGAGGATGGCGCCGTGTGCCGGCGAATTGCCGCCGTGCCCGTTGACGATGAGGATCTGGCGGAATCCGCTGCGCACCATGCTGTCGAGCACGTCGACCATCAGCGCGCACAGGGTCGACAGCCGCAGCGTCACGGTACCGGGATAGTCCACGAAACTCGGCGTGAACCCGTAGTTGATGACCGGGAACACCGGCACCCGCAGTGGTTCGGCGGCTTCGATGGCCACCCGCTCCGACAGGATCACGTCCACACACAGGCTCAGCAGCCCGTGCTGCTCGGTCGAGCCGAGCGGCAGCACGGCACGCTGGTCGTCCTTGACGTGTTGTTCCACCTGCATCCAGTTCATGTCGGCAAGTCGCATAGGTCGTTCTCCCTCAAGTTTCGGTGGCCGGGCTCTTGCCGCTGGCACTGGTGTCGGAATGGTCGAACATCGCCAGCACCACCTTGGCCATCAGCGCGGACAGGGTTTCCTGCTCCACCAGGGTCAGCGGCGCCAGCATCTCGGCCTCCAGCGCCACGAAGCGCGGCAGCGCCTCGTCGAGCACGGCCCGGCCGGCCGCGGTGAGTGTGAGGTTCTGCTGGCGGCGGTCGGTCTCGCCTTCGCTGCGCGCTATCAGGCCGAGTTTGGATATCCGGTTGACGGCCCGGCTCAGGGTGTTTTTCGGGAATGCGGTGGAGGCGGCGATCTCGCTGGCGGTCACGCCCTCGTACAGACCCAGGCTGTAGATCACCACGAATTCCGCCCGCGACAGGCCGAAACGCTCCTCGACCCAGCCGTACAGGGGCGTGTTGTAACGCAGGCCCAGGTAATTGAAGCGGGCCGAGAAGCCGCACGGGTTGCGCCACAGCCGCGCATGGGTGAACGCGTCCAGGCGGTGGCGCCCCAGCAACTCGGCGCCGGTGGCGGCCGTCATCGGGTCGGCGAGGTTGTCCGAAATGTCGGAATTTAGTTCCAAAGCGTACTGTCTCGGCAATTGAAGCGTGGATGCTAACCATTTTCGGTTCCATTGAGAACCGGTTTCGGAAAATTTATCTGAAAAGCACTCCTATCAAGTTCCAACAGGTACCAATAGGCGCGCTCAGACAGTCCTGGAAATAAAAATTAGTTCCAAAAGGTATTGACTGCATGCGTGTGACGGCATTAAATTCCAGCCTGCAAGGCCAGCGGTTCGCGCTGAGCCGGCTTTTGGAGAACCAACATGCGCTCTTTCTTCGCGGGTGTGCTGTGCACCACAGCCCTGGCCACGTCGGTCGTCGCCCAAACCCTCACCATCGGTGTGCGTGGCGGGCCGGATTCGATCGATCCCCATTTCACGGCCACGGGCTCGCATGCCGAGGCGCTGAAACACGTATTCGACACGCTGGTGTGGTCGGGTGACGGCCTGGAACTGGAGCCGCGTCTGGCCGAAAGCTGGAGGGTCGTCAACGACAGCACCTGGGAGTTCAAGCTGCGCCGCGGTGTCAAGTTCCACGACGGCTCCGACTTCACCGCCCAGGACGTGAAGTTCTCGATCGACCGCATTCCGGTCGTCTCCGGCCCCAACCCGACGACGATCTATGTGCGCCGCGTCAAGGAGACGAAGATCGTCGATCCATACACGATCCAGATCATCACCGACGGCCCCGCGCCGACCCTGCCCAACGACTTCATCCGCCTGTTCATCGTGTCGTCCAAGGCCGCCGCCGGCCTGACCAAGGAATCCGCGAACGAGGCCTTCAATTCCGGCAAGGCTGCCGTCGGCACCGGTCCCTACAAATACGTGTCCTGGCAACCCAAGGGTGACCTGGTGCTGGCGCGCAACGACGCCTTCTGGGGCCCGAAAGAGCCCTGGGCGCGCCATGTGCGCAAGGAAATCTCGAACGACGCAGCCCGTGTGGCGCAGCTCAAGGCCGGCCAGCTCGACCTGATCACCCGCGTGCCTGCCACCGACCTGGCTGCGCTCAGGCGTGACGCCAAGATCAACGTGCAGACCATCGACACGGTCTATGTGTTCAACCTCGAGCTCGACATGCGCGAGAAGGCCAACAACGTCAGCGCCAAGGACGGCTCCCCGCTGGCAAAGAACCCGTTCCTCGATCTGCGGGTACGGGAAGCCCTCGACCTGGCCATCGACCGCAAGGCCCTGGCCGAAGTGGCCATGGAAGACCTGGGCAAACCGACGAACCAGATGGTGACCCCGTCGATCTTCGGCTTCAACAAGGCCTTGGGTGAGCGCAAGTACGACCCCGCGGGCGCGCGCAAGTTGCTGGCCGACGCCGGTTATCCGAATGGCTTCAAGATGCAGTTCTCGTTCACGCAGGACCGTCTGCCGGGCGACCGCCAGGTCGGCACCTCGATTGCGCAGATGTGGGCGGCTATCGGCATCGACGCCCAGGCCAACGCACAACCGGCGGCGGTGTTCTTCCCGGCCCGCACGCGGGGTGATTACTCCGCGTCCATGTCGGGCTGGGGAACGCTGACCGGCGAGGCGCATTACACCTTGTCGTCGCTGGCGCACTCCAACGACAAGGACAGGAAGATGGGCGCCTTCAACGTGCTCGGCTACAACAACCCTGTGATGGACAAACTGCTGCAGGATGCCGCCGTCGAGATGGACCTGGGCAAGCGCCGCAAATTCCTGGAAGACGCCAATGCGCTGGTCGAGAAGGACCGCCAGCGCCTGCCGATCGTGGCCGTGGGTTCCGCCTGGGCGATGCAGAAGGACAAGGTGACGATCAAGCCGCGCGTCGACGAGGACACGCTGGCCATGAACATCAAGCCTAAGTAAGCGGCGATGTCCGGTATTGCGCTGGGGCTGCACGGGGGCTGCGGCACGCTGGAGCGCGGCCTGCAGAGCGAGGCCGACTGGGCGGAGAGCCGCGCGCACATGGCGCAGGCCCTGCGCGCCGGCTGGAAGATCCTGCGCGGCGGCGGTTCGGCGCTCGATGCGGTGCAGGCCACGGTGGTGGTGCTGGAAGACAGCCCGCATTTCAATGCCGGGCACGGCGCCGCACTGACCGAACGCGCCGAGCATGAACTCGACGCCTCGATCATGGACGGCGCCACGCTGGCGGCAGGCGCAGTGTGCATGGTGCGCCGGGTGCGCAACCCGGTGCTGGCGGCGCGTGCGGTGCTCGACGGCGGCAGCGCGGTGTTGCTGGCGGGTGAGGCTGCCGACCGGTTCTCGGCCCGCGCCGGCCTGAACATGGTGGAGTCGTCGTACTTCACCACGCAGCGCCGTGTGGACGCGCTGCGGCTGTTGCAGCAACGCGCCCAAACCGGCATGATCGTGCCGGCCACCGAGGCCGAGAAACACGGCACCGTTGGCGCGGTGGCGCGCGACGCCCAAGGCCATCTTGCGGCGGCCACCTCCACCGGCGGCTTCAACAACAAGCCTGCCGGCCGTATCGGCGACAGCCCGATCATCGGTGCCGGCACCTATGCACGCGACGGCGTGTGCGCGGTATCCTGCACCGGGCAGGGCGAGATATTCATCCGCCGGGTGGCCGCCTACGATGTGGCGGCACGCATCCACTACGGCGGGCAGACGCTGGAGGACGCTGCCAACACGCTGGTGTTCGACACCCTGGCCAGCCACCGCATCGGCGCCGGCATGGTCACGCTGGGCGCTGCCGGCAACCCGTTCGCGCCCTACAACACGCTGGGCATGTACCGGGGCTGGGTCACGACCGACGGCGAGATGACCGTGGCCACCCACCGGGAGCTGCACGCGTTGGGCGCGGCATGAGCGTAGCGCCGCGCACCCCCAAGCCAACCCGCGCCGCTGTGCGTAGCACGAAGGATTCTGAATGACCCTGGCCCGCGAACCGATCCTTATCTGGGGCGCCGGGGCCATCGGCGGTGTACTCGGCGCCTACTGGGCGCGTGCCGGCGTGCCGGTGCGGATGGTCGACATCGTGCCCGAGCATGTGGCTGCCTGCCGCACGGACGGGCTGCGCATCAGCGGGCCGGTCGAGAGCTTCCAGCAGGTCGTCCCGTGTGTCACGCCGCAGGAATTGACGGGCCAGTACCAGGTCATCGTGCTGGCCGTCAAGGCCCAGGCCACGGAGGCCGCGATGGCGATGCTGCTGCCGCACCTGGCGAGTGGCGGGTATGTGCTGTCGGCCCAGAACGGCCTGAACGAGCTGGCGATTGCGCGCGCCGCTGGCGACGCGCGCACCATGGGCTGTTTCGTCAATTTCGGCGCCGACTGGCTGGGGGCCGGCGAGATCCTGTTCGGCAACCGGGGTGCGGTGGTGGTGGGAGAGATCGACGGCAGCATCCGCGAGCGCACCCGCCAGATGCACCGCGACTTGTCGGTGTTCGAACCCGGCGCCGTGCTGACCGACAACATCTGGGGTTATCTGTGGGGCAAGCTCGCCTACGGCGCGATGCTGTTCGCCACCGCGCTGACCACCGACTCGATGACGCAGAATTTTGAAGACCCGCGCCGCTTCGTGGTGTTCGACCAGCTGGCGCGCGAGGTGATGGCGGTGGCCGCGGCACGCGGCGTGGTGCCGGTCGGGTTCAATGGTTTCGACCCGGCGGTTTTCGCGCCCGGCGCATCCGACGCCGGGGCGCGCGCCTCGGTGGCTGCGCTGGCGGAATTCAACCGCCACACCGCCAAGACCCATACCGGCATCTACCGCGATCTGGCGGTGCGCAAGCGCAAGACCGAGGTCGACCCGCAGATCGGCGTGATCGCGCTGCTCGGGCGTGAGGCCGGCATCCCGACGCCGGGCATCCGCTGCCTGGTCGGGCTGATCCACGACATCGAGGACGGCCGCCGGCCGATGGCCTACGAGACCTTCGAGCAGTTGATCATCGTCTGCCGCGAAGCGCAATCCCGTGCCGGGTGAAAGCACCATGAAACTCGACTTTGCCGGCAAGACCGCGATCGTGACAGGAGCCGCACACGGTTTTGGCCGCGCCATCTGCCACGCGCTGGCGGGCAACGGCGCGACCGTCTGGGCGGTGGACATCGTGGCCGATGAACTGGTCGAGACAGAACGCCTGTGTGTCGAAGCCGGTGGCCGCTGCCACAGCCGGGCGGTCGACATCACACGGCCCGAAGCGGTGCAGGCGCTGGTGCAGGAGATCTGCCAGTCCAGTCCCCAGGTCGACATCCTGGTCAACAACGCCGGCGGCGTGCTGGGGCAGGTGGGTCGTCCGCTGGAGACCGTCACGCCAGAGCAGTGGAATGCCATTTTCGCGGTCAACGTCAGTGGCGCGTTCTATTTGTGCCAGGCCGTCGCACCCGGCATGAAGGCCGCGCGCGCCGGGCGCATCGTCAACATCTCGAGCGGTGCCGGCCTGACGATCAGCCTCACCGGCATCCAGGCCTATGCCGCATCCAAGGCGGCACTGGTGAGCCTCACGCGCCAGCTCGGCCACGAACTCGGCGAATGGGGCATCACCGTCAACTGCATCGCGCCCGGCTTCGTGCGCTCCAACCCGAACACCGAACGCCAGTGGGAAGCCATGGGCGAGGCCGGCCAGCAGGCGCTGCTCAAGGGGATCGCGCTCAAGCGCCTGGGCACGCCGCAGGACATTGCGAACGGCGTGTTGTTCTTTGCGTCGGAACACGCGGGCTGGATCAGCGGGCAGACAATTTCGATCGACGGGGGGAAATAGGCACCGACCGGCTTTTGCAGTGGCCTGGTCCTTTCACGGCAGCCACCGCAATGCCCACGTGGTGGCTGCCGAGCGATGGCGGGGCGCACGATCTGGAGCGCTTGGGCCATCCCGGCGCCGGCGGCTGGAGTCCTTGGATGCGCGAGGCGCGAGGCAGCCTGGAAGCCCGGTTGGTG
>JANMZX010000312.1:0-5561 GCA_031383745.1 Rhodoferax sp.
GCCGCGCCGGTCTTCGAGGCAAGCCGATGGAAGCGGTCCGGGTCAAACGCGTTGGTCAGGTGAAACCAGCCGCCGGCATGCGTGGTGAGCTGTTCCGCGCGGGCCTGCGGCACGCCGACGATGCAGCCGCCGTGCAGGCCGAGGACCCATTTGTGGGTGCTTGAGATCAGGCAGTCGGCGTCGTGGCAATCCAGCGCGACGCGCCCCAGCGCCTGGGTGACGTCGACCGAGATAAGCGCCTGCGGCGCGCGACTGCGCACCGCGTCGCGCAAGGGCTGCCAGTCGATCCGAAACCCGTTGTAGAAGCTCACCAGCGAGACCTGAACGAGGCGGGTGCGCGGACCCAGCAGGGGCAGCAGCTGGTCCACTGCGAGGGCACCGGCCTGGGATTCCCACACGCGCACGCTCGGCGGCGTCCGGGAGGCGAGCCACGGCGTCGTGCCGGACGGAAAATCCAGATCGCTGACCACGACTTCATCGCCCGGCCCCAGGTCCAGCGCCGCGGCAAGCAGGTTGTAGGCCTCCGCACTGCAGGAGCAGAACGACACCTCCGTCCGTTCGAGCCCGATCATCTGCGCGGCGATGTCGCGGCACTGCTCCAGCACCGCAAAATGCCCTTCCCGCCCCTGCATGCCGCTCAATTTGTCGCGCCAGTAGGCCTGCAAGGCGTCACCGACACACAGCGGGGGAATGCTTTCCGCCGCGCTGTTCAGGTAGGTCATGGCCTGCAGCGACGGGAAGTCGCGCTGGCGCGATGCAGGGGTCAGCATGGCGCCCCCCCTGCCCTCCCTGTGCCCCTCATGGCGGAGTCACGTCTTCGATCAGCACCGCCAGGTTCTGCCCGGCGCGCACATGCCCAATCAACCCGTGCGCGTAGAGCGTCCCGGCAGACTGGAAGTACACCGGCTCGGGCTCCAGCGTCGGGCGCGTCAGCGGGTGCATCAGCCCGGCCAGCTGCCCGGCGGCGATGGTGTCGCCCAGCTCGAAGCGGCGCTCGAAATAGCCGTCACAGGGTGCAAATACATAGGCGCGCGGGCCATTGATGCGCGTCCAGCGGGTCGGCAGGCCGGGAACCGTGGTGATGCGCGGCAAGACGCCCGTGTGTTTCAGGAAACGCCGGGTGGCATCCCGGGTCGCCTGAACGGAGCTGCCAGTCACCCATCCGCCCATGCCCATCTCGGCGGCCAGCGTCGGGATGCCCTTCATGCTGGTGTAACCCGGTGCGGTGCGGTAGTCGCCCATGTTGCTGGTCTGCACCGTGATGCCGACCCCGAACACCTCGGCCAGCCGGGCGTTTGTCCTGACCAGTGCGGGGTCCATCGCATCGGCCATCACCACGTGGGCGCTGGGCTGGATGAACAGGGTGCGGCCGCCTGCGTGCAGGTCCAGGTAATAGTTTGCCCGGGAAAATACGTGGTCGGTGACGTAGCGCGCAATCTGCTGCGTCGGCGCGCCGAAGTCGTCACCGGGAAACACCCGGTTGAGGTTGAGGTGGTCGATTGGCGAGGTGCGCCGGCCCGCGCGCTGTGCCGGGGCATTGAAGGATGGCAGCAGGATCAGCTGCCCCTGCACATCCTCGACCCGGATCTGGCGCATCAGCTCGGCGATCACCACCGGACCCTCGTACTCGTCGCCGTGCACCGCGCCGCTGACCACCACCACCGGGCCGTCGCCATTGCGGATCGACGCCGCGGGGAACGGGATCACGCCCCAGGCGTCGTCGTCGGGCGAGTGCGGCAAGAACAGCGCGCCTACCTGCCTGCCGTCCTTGTCCCAGTCGATATCGCTGAATACAGTGGTTGTCATCGTGGTCCTTGTCAGATGGGTGCATCCCACAATGCCTGGTTCGACAACGCATCCGCCACATCGCGGGAGATGGCGTCGAGCAGGCGTTGCCCCTTTTCCGGCGTCGCCGCCCAGGCTTCACCGATCAGCCCAAGCCGCGATCGTGTCTGCAGTTGCTGCCAGCGGTAGACCCCGGGGTTGACACCCTCGATCGCCGACAGGCCGGGGACCAGGGCGGCCTTCAGCGAGGCATCCAGCGGCATCACCGTCTCGGGCGACAGCGCCTGCAGCATGGAGGTCTCCGCTTCACATGCATGCAGCACCTGACCCTGGTGCTCGAGGATCGCGCGGATCGAGTCAGCAGCGATCTGCCAGTAGGTGCCGCCTGCCAGTGGCAGCTTCAGGTCGATCGTCAGTTCGGTGATGATGGTCTCCAGGGCCGCGATGTTGCCGCCGTGGCCGTTGAGCACGAAGATGCGCTCGAAGCCGTGGCGCGCCGCGGAGCGCACCACGCAACCGACCACGGCCGCCATGGCGGAGTAGTTCAGCGTCAGCGTGCCGCCGAGCGACATGTGGTGTTCCGACATGCCGAACGGAATCGCCGGGGTGACCAGCGCGCGCTGGCGGCCCTGCATCAGGCGCGCCGCGCGCTGCGACACCTCGTAGGCGAGGCGCCAGTCGACCTGGGTCGGCAGATGCGGGCCGTGCTGTTCGGTGGCCCCCAGCGGGATGATCACCACCGTCTTGTCACGCGCCGCCTGCACCAGCGCCGGAGCCGTCATCCGGTCCCAGCGCACTTCGGGTTGGGCGGGAGCTGGCATCACAGGCCCGTCATCGGGTCCATGCGCCGGCCGAGCCACTTCTGGTGCAGCTTGTCCAGCTCGGTATTCTGGACATTGAAGAAGATGAACGAGTCGAGCCAGCGTGCCAAGTTGTGCTCGCCCATCTTCACACCCATGTGGGCCGGGCTGTTGCGGATGTTGAACTTCAGGTCGAACTCCTTCTTGGGGTTCTTCTTGGCCAGGTCGATGGCCACGATGCTGTTGGTCGAGAACAGCACCGCCTGGCCGGACAGGTAGGCCGCGGCGGCGGTGGCATCGTCCTCGGTGCGCATGATGTTGGCCTTCGGGTTGGCCGCGGACAGCGCCAGTTCCTGGGTCGTGCCCTTGGCGGCCGCCACCTTGTGGTTGGCCAGCTCGGCGGCCGACTTGACGTTGATGTTCTTCGGGCCGTACACCGCCAGCGAGGTATTGGCATAAGGCGCCGAGAACATGATCTGCTTGGCGCGCTCGGGCGTCAGGCCCATCACCGAGATCACGATGTCGACCTTGTCGGTGAGCAGGAACGGCAGGCGGTTGGCGCCGGTGATCTGCGTGAGTTCGAGCTTCACCCCGAGGGCCTTGGCCACCATGTTGGCCATGTCGACGTCGAAACCTTCGGCCTCGCGGTTGACGTTCTGCGAGCCGAACGGCGGCACGTCCAGCGGCACCCCGATCCGCACCACCCCCTTGGTGATGATTTCCTCCAGCTTGTCCGCCCAGGCGGCGCTGGCGAAGCCGAGGGCGAACACGGCGATGGCGACTGCTTGCATCCACTTCTTGAACATGATGGTCTCCTGGTTAGAAAAAATGACCGACTGCTTTCACTCCTGCGTTGTCGGGGCCGTGGGCGAGATGCGCCCGCGGGTCCCCGCTCCCATTGCCTAGGGCACCACGATGATGTCGCGGCTGAACCGCGACAGGACCTCGGTGCCGCCACCCGTCACCACGACGTTGTCGATGATGCGTGCCCCCAGCTTCTCCTGGCCGATGAACACCGGCGGCTCGACACTGAGGACCATGCCCGCGCGCAGCGTGTAGCTGCTGTCGCCGAGCATGTGCAGCGGTTCGCCCCAGCTCGGCGGGAACCCGGGTGCAATGCCGTATCCGGTGGTATGCACCCGGTGTGCTTCCAGCCCGGCCTCGGCGATCACGCGTCTGGCGGCCGCGTGCGGCTGCGTTGCCACGACGCCGTCGCGCATCTGCGCGATGCAGGCCTCACTGGCGCGGCGCACCACGTCGTGCAGCTCGACCATCCGGCGAGTCGGCGCGCCAATGCTGAACTGGCGCCCGAGGGTGGCGGTGTAGCGGCGGTGGGTGGCGCCGTATTCGACGCTGCCGAAGTCGCCCTGGCGCAGCAGGCGTTCGGTCGGTGCGCCGTGGCTGAAGGCCGAGCGCTCGCCCGACACCAGGTTGATCGGGCTCGCCGCCAGGCCGCTGCCGGCGGCCATCAGCGATTCCAGCACCTTGCCGGCGACCGCCAGTTCGCTGCGCCCGGCTTGCAGCGCGGCGGCAAATACCCCCATTGCCATGTCCGCCTTGCGGCCGGCCTCGCGGATATACGCCAGTTCGGCCGGCGACTTCACCAGCTTGAGGTCATGCACCAGGCGGGTCGATTCGGCCCGCAGCGCGCCACCCAGCAGGTCCTTGAGGCGCAGGTAGTCGTGCGGGTGCAGGTAATACGCGGGCACTTCGATGCCCACACGCGCGTCCAGCAGGCCGAGCCGGCGGGCCAGCCGGTCGAACGCGACCACCGCGTCCTGGTTTTCGCCACCGCCAAAGGTGCAGATCTCGTCCACCAGCGCGTCGTCCTGGAATTCGTTGCGCTCGCCCTCGCGCGTCAGGATGGTCAAGGGGCCATCGCGCGCACTGACGCACAGGCACTGGAACTCCTGGTAGCTCTTGGCGTCGGAGCCGGTCAGCCAGTGGATAGACACCGGGTGGAACAGCACCATCCAGTCCAGCCCGGCGGCCGCGATCGCGCCGCGCACGCGGTCGCGGCGGTCGGCAAATTCGTCGGGGCTAAAATCGTGCTTCGACATGGCTTGGCCCGGGTTCAGTGCAGTACGGAACTCAGGAAGCTCTTCAGTTCGTCCGTCTTCGGCGCCGCGAAGAACGAGGTCGCGGGTCCCTGCTCCCACACCTTGCCCTGGTTCATGAAGACCACCCGGTGGGCCACCCTGCGCGCGAAGTTCATCTCGTGCGTGACCAGCAGCATGGTCATGCCGTCGCGCGCCATGGCCTCCAGCACCAGCAGGACCTCGCCCACCAGTTCCGGGTCCAGCGCGGAGGTGATCTCGTCGAACAGCATCATGCCGGGCGACATCGCCAGCGAGCGCGCAATGGCCACGCGCTGCTGCTGCCCGCCCGACAGCTCGTCGGCGTAGGCGTGGATCTTCTCCTCCAGCCCGACCCTGCGCAGCACCTCGCGCGCGACCACCGCCGCCTTGTCCGGCGCCATGCCCTTGACGATGGTCGGGCCCAGGGTAATGTTGCGCTCCACGGTCAGGTGCGGAAACAGGTTGAAGCTCTGGAACACGATGCCGACGCGCGCGCGCAGCGAGCGCAGGTCGGCCGACGGATCGTGGACCGGCACGCCATCGACCCAGACCTCGCCGCCCTGCACCGGCTCCAGGCCGTTGATGCAGCGCAGCAGCGTGCTCTTGCCGGAGCCCGAACGGCCGATGATGGCGATGATCTCGCCGCGTTCCACCTGCAGGTCGACATCCTGCAGCACGGTGTTGGAGCCGTAGCGTTTGGTGACCGATTTCAGTTCAACGAACGACACGGCGTCTCCCCTCGAGTACCCTGCTGTATCGCGTGAGCGGGAAGCAGAGGCAGAAGTACAGCGCGGCGACGATCAGGTAGACGGCAAACGGCTGGAAGGTGGCGGCCGTGGTGAGCTGCCCCTCGCGCGTGAGTTCCACGAAGCCGATCACCGCCGCCAGCGAGGTGTTC
>JANMZX010000333.1:0-4502 GCA_031383745.1 Rhodoferax sp.
GCGTGGTCGAACAGGATGCCCTTGGGCAGCCCGGTGGTGCCGCTGGTGTAAACGATGGCGAAGGGGTCTTGCGGGAACACGGTATGTGCTGCGGCTGGGAATGCGTCGCTGCTGGCGGCAAGGGCGGCCTCGTAACTGCCACCCGGGTCGAGCACCAGCACCGGGACGTCGCGCTGCGCCGCCAGCCGGCGGGCCAGTGCCTCGAATTCCGGCTCGGTGATCAGCAAACGCGCTTCGGCGTTGTCCAGCACCGACCCCAGTTCGGATTCGGTCATGCGGAAGTTCAGGCCGACGTAGACCATCGCCGCCTTGACGGTGCCGACCAGCACCTCGACCACCTCCATGCGGTTGTGCACCAGCAGCGCAACGCGCTCACCCTTGGCAAAGCGGAAATCTCCGTGCAGCAGGTTCGCCAGCCGGTTGCTCCTGGCCTCCAGCGTGGCGTAGTCCATGCTGCGGGCACCATCGAAAAGCGCCAGGCTGGCCGGTGCGCGTTGTGAGATACGGGTGACTGCAAGTCCGACGTTCATGGTGTGTCCGCCGTGGTGGGGTGGAAAGGCGCAGCCGTCCCCTGCGCAATGCGCAACCGGGCCGGCACCGGGGGATGATACGAAAGACAGCACCAACTGCAACGCGCGATGATGGGGATAACGCTTAGAATTTTTTTCGTCTTCATACCCGTTCCACCCGCCACCAGCAGCACTGGTGTGTGGGCCGATCCGCCCCACCGATCCGAAAGCCGCCCCATGACCCATGCCTACCCCGCCTACGAGTCGCTCAAGCTCGACCGGCCTGCCGACCAGGTGCTGCGCATCACCATGGCGCGCGGCAAGATGAACGCGATGGACTTCGACTTCCACCATGCGATGGCCACGATATGGCAACACATCGAGGACGACCCGTCGGTCAGCGCGGTGATCGTCACCGGCGAGGGGCGGGCCTTCTCCGCGGGCGGTGACTTTGCACTGGAGCAGAAACTCGTCAACGAGTTCGAGTGGCGCGCCCGCATGTGGAAGGACGGCCGCAACCTGGTCAAGAACCTGATCCACTTCTCCAAGCCGCTGGTGTCGGCCATCAATGGCGCGGCCGCCGGCGGCGGGCTGGCGGTGGCGATGCTGTCGGACATCACCATCGCCGGGCGATCGGCCAAGATCGTCGACGGCCATGTGCGGCTGGGTGTGGCCGCGGGTGACCATGCGGCGATCATCTGGCCGCTGTTGTGCGGCATGGCCAAGGCCAAGTACTACCTGATGAGCGGCGAGCACCTGTACGCCGAGGAGGCCGAACGCATCGGCCTGATCTCGCGGGTGGTGGACGACGACAAGCTGCAGGAGACGGCGCTGAACGTGGCCATCAACCTCACCAAGGCGTCGCCTTCCGCGATTCGCTGGACCAAGATGTCGATGAACAACTGGCTCACCATGGCCTGGCCGATCTTCGAGAACTCGCTGTCGCTGGAGATCCTCGGTTTCTCCGGCCCCGATGTGGTCGAGGGTCTCAAGGCCTACGAAGAGAAGCGCCAGCCCGTGTTCGACCCGAACTGCCCGGTCTGACCATGCGCACCGCAGCCCACGGGGCGAAGGACTATCAATGACCGCTATCGATTTTTCCCAGGCGCTGGACTTCACCGGCAAGACGGTGCTGGTGGTCGGTGGCTCCAGCGGCATCGGCAACGGCATCGCCCAGGCGTTCCGCCAGCAGGGCGCGCAGGTGTCGGTGTGGGGCACGCGCGCCAGTGCCGCCGACTACCGCGCTGACGAGGGATCGGACCTCAGCGGTCTGAGCTACCGGCAGGTCGATGTGGGCGACTTCGCCGCGATCGACGCCGCACCCGCGTACGACGCGCTCGATGTGCTGGTGTTGTGCCAGGGTACGGTCGCGTACGGCCGCAAGGAGTTCCAGATCGACACCTTTCGCCGCATCATCGACGTCAACCTGAACAGCCTGATGGCCTGCGCACAGAAGTTCCAGGCCGCGCTGGCCGCGCGCCAGGGTGCGCTGATCACGATCTCGTCGGTGGGCGGCAAGCGCGCAACACGCGGCAACCCCGCGTATGCGGCGTCGAAGGCCGGCGCGATCCACCTCACGGCAACGTTGGCGCAGGCCTGGGCGCACCAGGGCATCCGGGTCAACGGCGTGGCACCGGGCCTGGTGGATACCAAACTCACCAAGATCACCATCAACAGCGACGAGCGTTTGCAGGAGCGGCTCGATGGCATTCCCGCCGGACGGCTCGGTACGCCCGCGGACATGGCCGGCGCCTGCCTGTACCTGGCGTCGCCGCTGGCGTCGTATGTCTACGGGCAGACGATTGCGGTGGACGGAGGGCGCACCCTGTGAACGGCGCCGGACAGCGCGCGGCGCCGGTGCCGACCGCGCAGGCCGGGCAAGCACACTGATGGCCGGCCCGGCACCCGACCCGGCGCAACGCCTGCAGCAGTGGGAGGACTGGCTGGCCCTGCAGCAGGAGTCGGCGCTCGACCCCGACACACCCATCGTCGACCCGCACCACCACCTGTGGGACCGCGGCGGCCACCGCTACCTGCCGCCACAGTTCGCAGCTGACGCGGGTGGCGGGCACCGGCTGGTGTCCACCGTCTATATCGAATGCCGCTCGCAGTACCGGGATACCGGGCCGGAGCCGTTGCGGCCGATTGGCGAAACAGCGTATGCGGCAGGCCTGACAGATGGGATAGTCGGGCCGGGCGGTATCGCCATTGGCGCGGGCATCGTGGGGTTTGCGGACTTGGCACTGGGGGATGCCGTTCAGGAGGTGCTGGACGCCCATGTGCAGGCCGGACGGGGCCGCTTTCGTGGTGTGCGGTATTCCACGTCCTGGGACAGTGACCCGGGTATCCATTCCTTCTATCCGACCCATCCCGGCATGCTGTGCGAGGCGCGGGTGCAGGCCGGTGCGCGATGCCTTGCGCGAGCCGGCCTGTCGCTGGATGTGTGGCTGTATTTCCACCAGCTGGGTGACGTGGTGGTACTGGCCCGCGCCTGCCCGGATCTGCCCATCGTGGTGGACCACTGCGGCGGGCCGTTGGGTATCGGCGCGTACTCAGGGCGCCGCGACGAGGTGTTCCGGGCCTGGCGAGCGGCGCTGCAGCCGCTGCGGGTATTGCCCAACGTGTCACTCAAGTTCGGTGGCCTGGCGATGCCGCTGGCCGGGTTCGGCTGGCGCAAGTTGCCGCAGCCACCGTCGTCGGAGATTTTGGCCGATGCCTGGCGCCCCTACTTCGAGGTCTGCCTGGATGTCTTCGGCCCGCAGCGTTGCATGTTCGAGAGCAATTTCCCCGTCGACCGCGGCGGCTGCACGTACACCAGCCTGTGGAACGCCTTCAAGCGGCTGGCAGCACCATTGGGTGTCGGCGAGCGGCAGAATCTGCTGGCCGGCACCGCGCAGCGGGTCTACCGCGTCTGACAACACACGGCCGGGCCCGATCGGGAGGGGGCGTGTGGTGCCCAGCGCGCAGGGCGACGCCGGAAGGCCGCTTGCTCAGGCGGTCGCGTCCCGGTTCACCAGCAGCAACGCCGCCTCCCGCGCCGCCATCCCCACCTGCACTCCACAGGCCAGCGCCAGCGCGTTCACTGCGCTGATGATGCCGTCCTCGTACGTGCTCATGCCGTCCCCCATGCGTGCCCGGTGTGCGTCCACGGTGGCGCCGGCGATGCCCTCGGCCGCGGTGATGGCCAGCCCGGCCATGCCGGAATCGTTGCGGCCGCGCCCGCCGTCCGAGCAGATGAAACCAAAAGGCATCACCTTGAGGATGTGACGCGCGCCGCTGCGCCCGGTATGGCCGGCAGTGACCAGTACGTTGCGCCGGTCGGCCTCCAGGCCGAAGACGATTGAGTCGGTCACCACGATCTGGCGGCCGGTGGGTGTCTCGTGCACCACCCGCCGGTTCGTCACCTGGTAGGCGCCAGGTGTGCCGGGTTCGTGCTCCAGCATCAGCCGGGCGGCTTCGTGCGCCGGCATGCCGACCCGCACGCCGCAGTCGGCCGCGGGCCGGTTCAGGAAGCTGATGCGGCCGTTGCGGTACACGTCCACGCCGTCGCCCAGGATCACGCCCATCACATCCACTGCGGCCGCGGGCACATTGAGCGCCTCGAAGTACCACAGGCCGGCGATGTTCGCGCCCTGCGGCCCGACGCCGCCGTCGAAGCCGATCACGGCCCGCGGCAGGTGGTCGTGCACCAGGCGTGCCGGCAACACGCCGATGTAGGACGCGGTGACCAGCACGTCGCGCCCGCGGTTGCGCGGCAACACGTCCGCGGCGCTATCGAGCGCCATGACACTGCCGCGGTCGGACTGGAGCATCTCGGTCTGGAGGTCTTGCATGGCAGGCTCCGTCGAGTTGTCAGGCGTCGAACAGGATCGGGTAACAGCCCCAGTTGGGCCGTTCCGTGTGGCTGGACCGCGTTGGCGGCCGGGCCGGGTCGGGTCGTGCGTTGCGATCGAGCAGCGCCTGGACCAGCAGCGGAACGATGCCGTACTGGTG
>JANMZX010000350.1:0-2734 GCA_031383745.1 Rhodoferax sp.
GGTGATCCGCGCCACCGCGGCGCAGGTGTTCGCCGAGCGCGGGGAGACCATGGAGTACCTGCTGGGCACGATGATCGAGACGCCGCGCGCGGCGCTGGTGGCCGACAGCATCGGCCGGGTGGCGGAGTTCTTCTCCTTCGGTACCAACGACCTGACGCAGATGACCATGGGTTTCTCGCGCGACGACGCCGGCAAGTTCCTGCCCGAGTACCTCAGAAAGGGCATCTACGAGCACGACCCGTTCCGCTCCATCGACCAGAAGGGCGTGGGCCTGCTGGTGGCGATGGCGGTGGAGAAGGGGCGCGCCGTGCGCCCCGGCATCGAGGTCGGCGTATGTGGTGAACACGGTGGCGACCCGGCCTCGGTGGCCTTCTTCCACCACGCAGGGCTCGACTACGTGAGCTGTTCGCCGTTCCGCGTGCCGATCGCGCGGCTGGCGGCGGCCCAGGCGGCGATCGGGGGGTGAGGCGTCGCTGGCGCGGGGCCGGGCCGGCCAGCCTGTCGCGGCTTGGCCCGGCGTGACAAGTGCTCGCTATCGTCAGGCATTGCCTGCCCGCAGTTTCTGCCGACGCCCGATGAACCCCACCAGGCCCAGGCCCGCCAGCAGCATGGCGTATCCCTCGGGCTCGGGCACCCCGCTGACGAAGGATGTGCCCGCGGGCAGCGTGAGGTCCACTCCGGAACTGCCGCCGAAATCCTCGTAGAAGTTCACCGTCAGGCTGTGGGCTCCGGCCGTCAATGCAAAGGATTCGGTCACCGTGTTGGGGCCGTGGCCTCCGCCGTTGTCGATCCGCCGAATGCCGTCGATGTACAGCGAGGAGCCGTCGTCGGAGTTCAGGCTGAACGTGTAGGTGCCGGCAGCGGACACGTATAGCGTTGCGGTGCTTTCCGCGCCGAAACTGCCACGTTCGAACGGATGCCAGTCGTATCCGGTGTCGGTGGCAAAAGTGATGCCTGGGGTGTCGAGTGTTCCGACCAGGTCGCTGAACGGTGTGCCGTCCAAGTCGCCGAAGCTGGCGTAGATGCGGGTCGTGACCTGGGCGCTGGCCGGTTGCGACATGGCGCACAGCAGCAGCGCCGCGGCGATCACTGCGCGTGCGGACGGCCGCAATGCAGGTTGACGGGTCAATGGCATGGATCCTCCGAATCGAGTCTGCAGGTGGCAGGGGCCATATCGACAGCAAACCCTTCGTTCTCGTTGTTGCAACGAGGCTAACCCGGGCCTTCCAGCCGGTCGATAGTCCGAACGGGCTACCCGGCGTCGGGTGAGGGCTGGATCAGACCCCGCCGATCATGATCGGGATGCGCTTGCGGCCGAAATTGCCGGCCCGCACGTCGAAGCGGCCAGCCACGCGCGCGCCGCATCCCGGGCACAAGCCTTCGGCCGTGATGTGGTACTGGCTGATCTGGTACCAGTCCCTCACGACCAGTGACGTGGAGCATGTGGAGCAGCAGGTGGTGTCGCCTTCTGCATGGTGCACATTGCCGGTGTAGACGTAGTGCAGCCCCGCCTTGAGCGCGATGTTGCGTGCGCGCACCAGCGTGGAGGGCGGGGTCGGCGGCACATCGGCCATCTTGTGGTCCGGGTGGAAGGCCGAGAAATGCAGCGGCACGTCGGGCCCGAGTTCCTGCATGATCCAGCGGCTCATGGCGGTGATTTCCTCGTCCGAGTCGTTGTGCCCTGGTATCAGCAGCGTGGTGATCTCGAACCACACGGCGGTTTCGCGCTTCAGGTAGAGCAGCGTGTCGAGCACAGGTTGCAGGTGCGAACCCGTGAGCTTGAAATAGAAGTCGTCACTGAAGGCCTTCAGATCGACGTTGGCGGCGTCCATCTTCGCGTAGAAGTCGCACCGCGGCTGCGCGTGCATGTAGCCGGCGGTCACCGCCACCGTCTGCACGCCCAGCGCGTGGCAGGCGTCGGCCACGTCCATCGCGTATTCGGCGAAGATCACCGGGTCGTTGTAGGTGAAGGCCACGCTCCTGCAGCCGTATTTGACCGCCTCCATCGCGATGGTCTCGGGCGATGCCTGGTCCATCAGGCGGTCCATGTCGCGCGATTTGCTGATGTCCCAGTTCTGGCAGAACTTGCAGGCCAGGTTGCAGCCCGCGGTGCCGAAGGACAACACGCTGGAGCCGGGATAGAAGTTGTTGAGCGGTTTCTTCTCGATCGGGTCGATGCAGAAACCCGACGAGCGGCCGTAGGTGGTCAGGATCATCCGCCCGCCCTGGCGCGCGCGCACGAAACACGCACCGCGCTGGCCCTCGTGCAGCTTGCAGTCGCGCGGGCACAGGTCGCACTGCATGCGGCCGTCGGCGGCCCAGTGCCAGTAGCGTGCGGGGTAGGTGGATTCCAGTGTCATGGCGTCTCCGTGCCTGCGGCCCGTGGCATGTCCGACTCCTTCCACTTGTCGACGCGGTAGCGTTGCAGCCGGATGCCATCGGCCCAGAAGTCGGCTGGCAGGCCGGCCTTGCGCTTGAGCTGCGCCATGAAATCCCCGGCGTCCGGGAGCTGCTCCCATACCTGGGGCAGGAAGGTGCTACGGTGGGGGCCGAATTCGAGTACCACGCCGTCCACGCCGGGACGCAACTGGGCCAGGGCGTGGGACTCGTGGTCGCATGCGAGTGGCTGCATCGGCGACAGCAGCGACACCTCGATCTCGGTGCCAGGCAGCTCTGCCGCGGACAGCGGTGCAAAGCGCGGATCGCGCAGGGCCGCTGCCACCGCGTTGGCCTG
>JANMZX010000351.1:0-4759 GCA_031383745.1 Rhodoferax sp.
GAGGCCAACCGCATCGGCGGGCGCCACGGCCTGGGCATGAGCGACCAGATCGAGAACCGCATCATCGAGGCCAAGAGCCGCGGCATCTACGAAGCGCCGGGCCTGGCGCTGCTGTTCATCGCCTACGAGCGCCTGGTCACCGGCATCCACAACGAGGACACGATCGAGCAGTACCGCGACCACGGCCGCAAGCTCGGGCGCTTGCTGTACCAGGGCCGCTGGTTCGACCCGCAGGCCATCATGCTGCGCGAGACCGCCCAGCGCTGGGTGGCGCGCGCCGTGACGGGTGAGGTGACGCTGGAGCTGCGCCGCGGCAACGACTATTCGATCCTGAACACCGAGTCACCCAACCTGACCTACCACACGGAAGGGCTGACCATGTAAAAGGGCGAATCCATGTTCTCGCCGCAGGACCGGATCGGCCAGCTCACCATGCGCAACCTGGATATCGTGGACACCCGGGAAAAACTCAGCATCTATGCCAAGACTGGTCTGCTGTCGCTTGGTGGTGGCTCCGACCTGCTCAGCTTCACGAACGACAAGAAACCCTGAGCGGCCCGGCAACGCGCCCTGCCGGCGCGCGCCTACCCCACCACCACCGGTTCCGGCTCCAGCCTGATACCGAAGCGCTCGTAGACGCTGGTCTGGATCGCGCCGGCCAGGGTCATGACTTCGCCGCCGGTCGCATGGCCGCGGTTGACCAGCACCAGCGCCTGGCGCTCGTACACACCGGCATGCCCGACCGACTTGCCCTTCCAGCCACAGGCCTCGATCAGCCAGCCTGCCGCCAGCTTGACCGCGCCGTCATCCAGGTGGTAGTGGACGATGCGCGGCTCGCGCTGGATGATGTCGGCACACTGCTCGGGCGTTACCGTCGGGTTCTTGAAGAAGCTGCCTGCATTGCCGATCACCGCGGGGTCGGGCAGTTTGTGCCGGCGGATAGCACAGACCGCCTCGAAGATGTCGGCCGCAGTGGGCTGGGTGATGCCCTGCTCTGCCAGCTTGCGATCGAGTTCCGTGTAGCCCAGCACCGGCTTCCACGGCCTGGGCAGGAAGAACCGCACCCGGGTGATCATGACGCGGTCCTTCAGCCCGAAACCGCCGGCGGCTGCGTGCTTGAAGACCGAATCGCGGTAACCGAACCCGCAATGCGCCGCGTCGAGCCGCAGCGCCTGGCCGGTCTGCAGGTCGATCGCATCGAGCGAGTCGAAGCGGTCTTGCAGCTCCAGCCCGTAGGCGCCGATGTTCTGCACCGGGGACGCGCCCACCGTGCCTGGGATCATGGCCATGTTTTCCAGGCCGGGCAACCCCTGCTGAACCGTCCAGGCCACCAGTTCGTGCCAGTTTTCGCCGGCGCCGGCCTCGACGATGCAGCCGCGCGGCGTTTCCTCCAGCAGCCGCTTGCCCATGATCTCGACCTTGAGGACCAGCGGCCTGACGTCTCCGGTCAGCACGATGTTGCTGCCGCCGCCCAGGATGAATTTCGGCTGGGCGCGCAAGTGCGCGTCGGCCAGCACATCGAGAAGATCCGTGACGTCGGTCACGCGAACCAGCGAAAACGCCTTGGCCACAATGTGAAAGGTGTTGTAGGGCTGGAGCGGGACGTTTTTCTCGACTAACATGGCAGGATTGTCGCATCGGCCCGGGGTGCAGATTCGATCTTTGACTGGTAACAACATGCCTTCTTTTGACACTGTTTGCGAGGCGAACCTGGTGGAAGTCAGGAACGCGGTGGACAACACCACCAAGGAGATCGGCACGCGTTTCGATTTCAAGGGCACGGCAGCGTCGATCGAACTCAAGGACAAGGAGATCACCCTGGTAGGTGACGCCGAGTTCCAGCTCGGCCAGGTCGAGGACATCCTGCGCGGCAAGCTCACGAAGCGCAATGTCGACATCCGCTTCCTCGACCGCGGGGACGTCCAGAAGATGGGCGGTGACAAGGTCAAGCAGGTGATCAAGGTGCGCAACGGGATAGAGACCGAAGCCTCCAAGAAGATCCAGCGCCTGATCAAGGACAGCAAACTGAAGGTGCAGGCCGCGATCCAGGGCGACGCGGTGCGCGTGACAGGTGCCAAGCGCGACGACCTCCAGGCGGCCATGGCCCTGATCCGCAAGGACATCGCCGACCTGCCGCTGAGTTTCAACAACTTCCGGGACTAGCACGATGGCCACGCGGCACCGGCTCGTGTCCCTGCTTGCCCTGGCTGGCGCGCTTGGGTGGCCCTGGTGCGGCGTGAACGCGCAGGCCCAGGCACCGGTGGTGGCGCTTTCCGGCATTCTCGGCAGCAAGGCGCTGCTGGTGATCGACGGCGGCACGCCGAAGGTCGTGGCGCCGGGCGAAAGCCATCGTGGCGTCAAGCTCATCTCGACCCAGGACGACAACGCGGTACTTGAAATCGCGGGGAAGCGCCAAACCTTGCGCGTGGGTGGTGCACCCGTGAGCGTAGGTGTTCCGGCGGCCCAGGGCGGCGGCGTCCGCATCGTGATGTCCGCCGACTCCGGCGGCCACTTTCTCAGCCAGGGGACGATCAACTCGCGCGCAGTGCAGTTCCTGGTCGATACCGGCGCGACCGCGATCGGCATTGGCATATCGGACGCAGAACGCATCGGCCTCGACTACAAGAAGGGCGAGGCGGTCCAGATCGGCACGGCCAATGGCTTGGCGCGCGGCTGGCGCGTGCGGCTGGCCTCGGTGCGCATCAACGATGTCGAAGTGCGCGAGGTCGACGCGGTCGTGACACCCAATGCGATGCCCTTCGTGCTGCTAGGCAACACCTTCCTGACCCGCTTCCAGATGACCCGAAACAACGAGCAGATGGTTCTCGAAAAGCGTTTTTGACGTGAACGTCCAGACCGAGAGCGAATACGAGGACCTGCTCAGCCTGTGGTCGGATCTGGAGGCCGGCCTCGCCGTCATCCTGGGAAGCCCCGCCAGCGTGCAGGAGTTCCACCGGCGGGTATGGCAATACGACCGCTGGATGCAGGACCTGCTGCAGCGCGATGCCGACGTCGGCCTGTACCTGCTGTTCCAGCTGGCCACCAACTCACCGGTCGGCTACAGCGCGTCCCACGCGCTTGTATGCGCCGTGTTGTGCCACCTGATCGCGGTCGAGCTCAACCTGGCGCAGGCAGAGCGCGACAGCCTGGTGCACGCCGCGCTCACCATGAACATCGGCATGACCGCACTGCAGGACGAACTGGCCAACCAGCTGGACAGACCCACGCCGATGCAGCAGGACGCGATCCGCGCCCACCCGGTCAAGGGCGGGATGATGCTGGCCAACTTCGGCATCCTGGATGACCTGTGGCTGGATACCGTGACCAGCCACCATGACGAAGCGACCGACCACGGGGAGTTGTGGCAGGTGGCGCCGGCGGTGCGCCTGGCGCGCATCGTACGGGTGGTGGACCGGTATGCCGCGATGATCAGCCCCCGCAAGACCCGTACCGGCCGCACTGCCAGCGACTCGGTGCGCTCGATCATCAGCGACGCCGGCGACCAGTCGGACCTGATCGGGCATTCGCTGGTGCGTACCGTCGGCCTGTGTCCGCCGGGAACCTTTGTGCGCATGGACAGCGGCGACATCGCGGTGGTGATGCGCCGAAGCAGCAAACCGAACCTCCCGCATGTGGCGATCGTGCTGAGCGAGGATGGGGAACTGCTGTCGCAACCACGCCTGCACCGCACGGCGCAGGGCCATCCGCAGATCCGGCTGGCGCTGGCCGCCTCGAGCGTGCGGGTGCGGCTCAACCACCATTTGGTGCTGCAGCTCGGCACCTATGCGGCGCAGCAGCCCTGAGGCCTCAGGTCTTGCCGGCGCCCAGCCGCGATTCGGTGCCCTTGACCAGCCGGCTGATGTTCTGGGCATGCCGCCACACCAGCAGCAAGGCCATCACCGCCACCGCCAGCAGCACGCTCTTTTCGGTGTACCAGGCCACACCATCACCGAAGATGTAGTACACCGGCGCAAACAGCGCCGCCACCAGGGATGCGAGCGACGAATAGCGGAAAAACCAGGCGATGATCAGCCACGTGGCCGCGGTGGCGAGGCCCAGCCCCCAATGGATGCCAACCAGCACACCGAGCGCCGTGGCCACACCCTTGCCTCCCTGAAAGCGGAAAAACACCGGGAACAGATGCCCGACAAAGGCGGCCAGCCCGACCATCGCCAGGGTGCCGTCCTCCAGACCATAGGGCTTGCCGTACCAGCCTACCAGGGCCACCGGCAACCAGCCCTTGGCAGCGTCGAGCAACAGCGTCACCACCGCCGCCGGCTTGCTGCCGGAGCGCAGCACGTTGGTCGCACCCGGGTTCTTGCTGCCATAGGTGCGTGGATCGTGCAGGCCCATGAGCCGGCTGACGATGACGGCAAACGACAGGGAGCCGATGGCATAGGCCGCCAACGCGGCGAGCAGGGGAAAAACGGGTTTGAGGGCGTCCATCGGGGTCTCCGGCGCAGTCCGTCGCGGCGACGCTGCTCTGGCCCTATTCTGCCAGCGCGCACTGCACCGGCTTCGCGCCGAGCAGGCGCACACACACGGCGGGCTCCAACTCGACCAGGTACCCGCGCCGTCCGCCATTGACCAGCATGCGCGGCAGGCCGAGGATGGTCTGCTCGACATAGACCGGCATCGCCCGGCGCGTCGCAAACGGCGAGGTGCCCCCGACCAGGTAGCCGCTGTGCCGGTTCGCCGTCTCGGGGGAGCAGGGTTCGACGGATTTCACACCGATCTGGCGCGCCAGGTTGCGGGTGCT
>JANMZX010000356.1:0-6226 GCA_031383745.1 Rhodoferax sp.
CCGATGGAGCCCAGCATCGGCACCACCGGCGTCACGCCCCGGTCGAGCAACTGCATCACCGCCTGTGCCGCCCCGGGGCTGACCCCGGTGCCACCCCGGGCAAAACTGATCACACGCGCGAGTTGGGCTGCGCGGACCACGTCCATCGGCAAGGGTGCGCCCATGCCGATCATCCGGCCCACGATCACCTGCTCCTGGAAAGCCACCACCTCGCTCGCATCGATGCGGTACGCCAGGTTGCCGCCCAGACCGGTGTTCAGGCCATAGACCGGAGCGCCCGCGTCGATGTGCCGTTGCACCACCGCGCGGTCGGCCTGCAAGCGCTGCAGCGCCGCTGGCGCAAAGGCGAAACCATCGGACCCACGGGCCCAGCCAGCCAGCGTGTCGCAACCGATGCGCCCGGAATCAATCAGGTGTTGCTGGCTCACGGTGCGCGGCGCGGTACCGGGCAGGAACCGTTGGTGCTTGTCAGCCACCAGGGCCGGTTGTCGCCTGTTGCGATCCGCCGGGACCTGCACGCAGGCCGCACGTGCTGCCCGGTCGCATCGCGCAGTGGCCCGCACCCGCCATGAGCGGGTCGCCCCCAGCCGGACCGCTCGTCGTTTCGCACCGGAATCCTCCAGGCGGTGGCGTCAGGCCACGCCGTGCGCCTTGAACCAGCCCAGCATCTCCTTCCAGCCGGCTTCGGCCTCGGCCTTGCGGTAGCTGGGCCGGTAGTCGGCGTGGAACGCGTGGGGCACACCGGGGTACAGGATGAAGCTGCTGGCCTTGCTGTTCTTGTTGCCGGCTTTCAGGGCTTCCTGCAAGGCAGCGACCTGGTTGACCGGGATACCACCGTCGGCACCGGCATACAGGCCGAGCACCGGGGCGTTGAGCTTCGCAGCCACATCCACCGGGGTTTGGGTCATCGCCGGCGGGATCGCGCCCAGGCCACCGTACCAGGACACGCCAGCCTTGATCTTCGGGCTGTGGGCGGTATACATCCAGACCGTCCGACCGCCGCGGCACATGCCGGTGATGCCGATCTTCTTGCCATTGACTTTGGGCTGCTTCTCCACAAATGCCACCAGGCTGTCCAGGTCGGCCAACATCTGGCTGTCGGCCAGCTTGTTGGCGGCGGCCACCACTTCGCCGATGTTCGTCATCTTGGACAAATCGCCGGAACGGAAGAAAGGATCCAGCGAGACACCGACATAGCCCACCTTCGCGAGCCGGCGGCAGATGTCCTTCTGGTAGGCGTGCATGCCGAAGACCTCGGGGATGACGATCACCACCGGGTACTTGCCGGGCTTGGCCGGCGCCGCCATGTAGGCCGGCATGTTGGCGCCACCGGTCACCGACACGGTGAAGTCCAGCACTTCCAGGCCGTCGGCCGGCGTGGTGATGACCGACTGCGCGTTCAGCGGCCCGGCGGCGAGCGCAAAACCGAGCGACCCGCTGGCGGCGATGAAACCGCGGCGGCTGGGCCGGACGGACGGCAGCAGGCTCTCGAGATGGGGGTCGGCAAAAGTGGCTTGATCACGCAGCATGGAAACGATCTCCTGGGTTGGACGGATGGGAAAGACGAAGGATGGTAGCGGCTGGACTCTGCAAACGGACGCCCCCCGCGGGAAAACCCCAGCCTCCGGTCAGTTGACTGCAACCAGGTCGATTGGTTCCTCCACGCCGGCGCATAGGCGACGCGGCCGGATATCGGCAGCACGCCGCGCGTCGTAGCCCTGGGCGCGGGCCAGTTCCAGCATCTCGACGGTGGCCAGGGCGGCCACCTGCTCGACCTTGGTGTGGTTCTGCAGCTTGGCGGCCAGGTTGACCGGGTTGCCGATCACCGCGTATTCCAGGCGGCGTTCATGCCCGATCGCGCCATAGGTGACACTGCCACTGGCCATGCCGATGCCCATGCCTGGCGCCGGCAGCTGGCCCTTGCGGCGGGTCTCTGCCCAGACGATGAACGCATCGATCAGTTGTTCGGCGGTTCGCATCGCGTCGGCGGCATAGGTGTCGGACGACCGGGTGGCCCCGAACGTGACCATCACGCCGTCGCCCAGGAAAGTGATCACGCTGCCGCCGTTGCGCTGCACGATCGGCACCACCAGCCGCTGGTACTCACCCAGCAACGCCATCAGGCTGGTGGGCGGCAGGGTCGCCGCCATGCGGGTAAACCCTCGCAGGTCGATGAACATGGCCGCGGCCTCGGTCTGGCGGCCCTGGCCAGGCTGCAGAATTTCGTCCGTGCCGACGATGGTGGCGGCCACGTCGGGTGCGAAAAAACGCGACAACTGCGTCACCGCGGCCTGGTCGGCCACGGCCCGGTGCAGCAGCGTGCTGGCGCGCCGCGCCGCGATGGCCAGCAACACCGACACCATCGCGATCGAGATGATCTTGTCCATCTCGCCACCGATCAGGATCTGCAGCGAGGTCATGTACTCCACGTAGTCGTGGGTGATCAGGTCACGCCCGCCCGGCGCGCGGATCGCCAGGCCCAGCAGCACCAGCCAGCCGACGGACGCACAGAAACCTGCAAACAGCACATACACGGCCGACAGGCTCAGTGCGCGCAGGGCGATGAAGATGAAGACATACAGCAAGGTCGGCGCCTTCAGGTAGAAGGCCGCCACCTGCCCGTACTGGATGTGGAAGCTCCAGATGGTGACCATCAACACGCCGATGTCCACCACCACCGAGCACATCAGCATCCAGTGCCCCAGGCGGTTGCGGTAGGCCTGCCACAAGCGAAACGCGGTGAACGCGCTGTACACCGACAGCGCCCAGGGCACCGGGTGCAGCATCACATCGGGCGGAAAGGTCTTGCGCGAGAAACTGTAGAAAAGCGCGAAGGTGAGCACCAGGGCCGCCTGCACCCAGCCGACCAGGATCTCGTTGCGCCGGCGCTGGACATGCAGGTCACGCTGCACATGGCTGGGCAGCGCCTGCAGGTCCGACCCGGTGATGCGGCACACCAGTCCGCGCCAGGTGTACAGGCTGGGCGAACTGGCCGGGGCGAGCGCCAATCGGGAAGACATGCCCTACTGTCGCACAGAGTGCCTGGATTCTTACGCCGGATCAGGCCGGATCAGGCCGGATCAAGCACCAGGCAGAACTCCTGCATCGTCTGGGCCAGCGGACTGTGGGCAAACAGTACCTCCGTTCCGCCTGCGCGGATCGCGAGCGTGACCGCGTGGCCCCAGCCATGGCCCAGAGGCTTGCGCCGCGCCGCACCCACCGTGCGGTAGTGCGCAGCCACCGCCGTCGGCAGGGCGGTCGCCCCTGGCTGGATGGCCACGCGGCAGCCGATGCGCAGGTGACTGTGGCGGTCAGGAAATGCCCGGTCGGGCGACGAATCGGCGCGCCGTGATCGAATTCGTTACAACCTGTCAGCGCGCGTTGCAAAGATGGACTTCCAGTTCGACTCGCCCTTGCGAATCGTGCCAGGTGTGTCGCCCAGGAACAGGGTCTTGTGGGCTCCTTCCGTGCTGTTGAGGTACAACTGACCGTCCACCACGGCAAAGTACTCCGGCTTGGTCGCCACTTTCTTGCCCTTGCTCGCGCCAGCCGCACACCAACCACCGTAGGCCGGCGCATATTTTGCAGGGCTCGCGGCAAACAGATCGCGATTGGCCGCCGATGCGAAATGCCAGGTCGCGCCCTGGTACTCGGCGGTGAACTGCGAGGAGCCTTGTGTCGGCTTGCCCATGGTGTGGTAGGCCACCGTATCCAGGCCACCGATGGCGGCGCCGTCCTTGATGAAATGCTCGTCGACAGCCATTGCGGCCGACATCGGAAGAAGCGCACATGCGGCAACGGCGGCGCAACGGCGTACGAAACTGGCTGAACTCATGGTGAATACTCCTGAAGTGGTTGATCGAGCCCGCGTGGTGTGCGGCGCGGCAGCCAGAACCATCTCGGCCTGACTGGCTGTGTGTCGGGGCGCGACCAACGACCTTACAGCCGCAGCCCGAAAAGGCACCGGCCGCGCCCGACGCGTCATCGGGTCGGCAGGCAACGGCGCAGCTGCGCCTTCTGGCTACAACCTTCATGCACTACCCACCCTGCGCGCGCGCACCGGTGCGGCGACGGCGGTGGCTGGCCGGTGCCATGGCGCCCGATGGGAGGATGGGCTGGAACCACCAGGCCGATGGCATACGCAAAATGGCGGTCCAACTGTGGCTGCTGCCCACGCCTCCCGACGGCCAGTGGCGCCGCTGCGCTGCTGCGAGAATATTCGCTGCCCGGGCGCGCACCGTCCACGGCAACACACCAACCTAGACCCCCGGGGGACACCCATGCATTTCGGCCTGACACCAGAACAGCAGATGATCGTCGACACGACGCGGTCTTTCGTCGAAAACGAGCTGTATCCGCATGAACTGGCGGTGGAACGCAGCGGCCACCTGCCGATGGAACTTGTCAAGGAGATCCAGCAGAAGGCGATCGCCGCGGGTTTGTATGCAGCCAACATGCCCGAAGACGTCGGCGGCGCCGGGCTCGACACGCTGTCGTGGCTGCTCTACGAAAAGGAGCTGGGCCGCGCCAACTATGCGCTGCACTGGACCTGCGTTGCACGCCCGTCGAACATCCTGCTGGCCGGCAACGAAGAACAGCGCCGGCAATACCTGATGCCCTGCATCCGCGGTGAAACCTGGGACTGCCTGGCCATGACCGAGCCGGGTGCGGGGTCCGACCTGCGGGGCATGAAGGCCTCCGCCCGACAGGACGGCGATGACTGGATCCTGAACGGCACCAAGCACTTCATCAGCCATGCCGACATCGCCGGCTTTGCCATCGTCTTCATGGCCACCGGCGAGGAAGCCACGCCGCGCGGCCCGAAGAAGAAGATCACCGCCTTCTTTGTCGACAAGGGCACCAAGGGGTTCACCGTGCGTGACGGTTACCGCAACGTGTCGCACCGGGGTTATACCAACGCGATCCTCGATTTCGACGACTGCCGGCTGCACCAGCGGCAGATCCTGGGCGAGGTGCACAAGGGTTTCGACGTAGCCAACACCTGGCTCGGCGCGACGCGGCTGCAGGTGGCGTCGACCTGCCTGGGCCGGGCCGACCGGGCGCTGGCGCTGGCCCTGAGCTACGCAGCCGAGCGCCGCCAGTTCGGCCAGCAGATCGGCAAGTTCCAGGGGGTGTCGTTCAAGCTGGCCGACATGGCGATGGAGCTCAAGGCAGCGGAACTGCTGACGCGCGAGGCGGGGTGGAAGTTCGACTGCGGGACAGTCACCGAGGCCGACATGGCAATGGCCAAGCTCAAGGCCACCGAGGTGCTGGCGATGGTCGCCGACGAGGCGATACAGATCCACGGCGGCATGGGCCTGATGGACGACCTGCCGCTGGAGCGGATCTGGCGCGACGCCCGCGTCGAGCGCATCTGGGAGGGCACCAGCGAGATCCAGCGCCACATCATCAGCCGCGAACTGCTGCGCCCGCTGGGCGCGTAACGTGCGGACCGCCCCCCTGGCATTGCACCCGGACAGGTACACCCGTGCAACGTGACCTTCAACGCCTCCTGCGGCCGCGCTCTATCGCCGTGCTGGGCGCCGTCTGGGCCGAGAACGTCATCGCCCAGTGCCGCAAGATGGGCTTCGCAGGCCCGGTCTGGCCAGTGCATCCAAGCAAGCCGCTGATCGGAGGCTTGCCGACCCATGCCTCGCTGGCCGACCTGCCGGGTGCGCCGGATGCGACCTTCGTCGGCGTGAACCGCCATGCGACCGTCGGCGTGGTGCGCCAGCTGTCCGCCATGGGTGCCGGCGGCGCGGTGTGTTTTGCGAGCGGGTGGACCGAGGCCGGCGAGCCGCAGCTGCAGCACGACCTGGTACAGGCCGCGGGCGACATGGCCATCCTCGGCCCGAACTGCTATGGCGTCATCAACTACCTGGACGGTGCGCTGCTCTGGCCCGACCAGCATGGCGGGCGGCGGGTGACCAGGGGGGTGGCGCTGCTGAGCCAGTCATCGAACATCGTCATCAACCTGACGATGCAGGCGCGCGCCCTGCCCATCGCGTATGTGGCCTGCCTGGGCAATGCGGCGCAGGTCGGGTTGGCCGAGCTCGCTGGCGCACTGCTGGGCGACGACAGGGTGACGGCGATCGGCATGTACGTGGAAGGTATCGACGATGCGCCGGCGTTTGCAGCGCTGGCCGAAGCGGCGCGCGCTGCCGGCAAGGGCGTGGTCTGCCTGAAGTCGGGCAAGACCGAACTGTCGCGTACGGCGGCGGCCTCG
>JANMZX010000369.1:0-3532 GCA_031383745.1 Rhodoferax sp.
CTTCGCACCGTCTGCCGGCCCGGCCAGTGCCGCCACCGGCAGCGCCAGGGCGTTCGGTCGCCGGGCTGTCTCGACTTCGATCGACAGGGTCATGTCTTGACGCAGGAACGCCGGCGGGGCGTCGACCAGCGCAAACTTGACCTCGATCGAGCCGCGCTGTGCATCGACCGTTGGTGCAATCGCGATCACACGGGCTGCAAAACGACTGCCGGGATAGGCGTCCGCCATTGCACTCGCGCCCTGCCCCACGGCCAGCTGGTCGAGAAAGCGTTCGTCCACCTGCGCCACCAGCTGTGTCGGGCCGGCAAGCGCCAGCGTGATCAGGTTCTTGCCGGGCTGGACGATCTGGCCGGGCTCCACAGCGCGCAACAAGACCTGGGCGTCGCTGGGCGCCAGCAGTGCCGTCTGCGCCAGTCGCGCGCGCGCAGCGTCAACGGCTGCAGCGGCCAGCGCCGCCTGCGCCTGCGCCTGCACGACCTCGGTGCCAGCTTCCCCGATGGCGCGTTCCTGCGCCCGGGCGCTATCGAGTTGGGCCGCTGCCACGTCGCGCAGTCGCCGCGCGTCATCCAGGCGCGAGGCACTCAGAAAACCCTGGGCCACGAGTTGCTGCACCCGCACGAACTCCGCCTGGGCCGCATCCACCGACGCCTGGGCCTGGGCGCGTGCGGCGTTGGCGGCCGAGCGGCCGGTGCTGCGCAGGCCGGCCAGCCGGGCGGCCGCCTGCTGCTGCGACGAGAGTGCCTGGGCCAGCGCGGCGCGCAATTCCTCCGATTCCAGCCGCACCAGCAATGCGCCCTGGCGCACCTGGGCGCCTTCGCTCACGAGGACCTCCGCGACGCGGCCGGTCACGGTGCTTCCGATCTCCACCCGCGACAGGGCCTCGACGCGTGCCGAGAACTGCACCGTGCGCACCAGCGGTGCCAGGCGCATCTGCACCGCGTCCACCACCACGGCGCGACCGAACCACGCATACGCCGCTGCGCCTGCCGCCAGCACCAGCAAGGCCGCAACCAGGAACCATCGTTGGCGGGTGCTGACCATGTCGGAACCTGCGCCCTCAGACACCGAACAGCTCTGGGTTGTCCTTGGGTGGCATCACACCAAGATGCCGGTACGCCGCCAGGGTGGCGATACGCCCGCGGGGTGTGCGCTGCAGGTAACCCTGCTGGATCAGGTAGGGCTCTATCACATCCTCGATCGTCTCGCGCTCCTCGCCAATGCTGGCTGCGATGTTGTCCAGCCCGACGGGCCCGCCATCGAAGCGGTGCACCACGGCCTCCAGCAACTTGCGGTCCATCACATCGAAACCCTGGGGATCCACGTCCAGCATGGCCAGCGCCAGGTTGGCGATGTCCAGCGTGATCTCGCCGCGGCCCTTGACGTCTGCATAGTCGCGCACCCGGCGCAGCAACCGGTTGGCGATGCGCGGTGTGCCGCGCGAACGCCGCGCAATCTCCACACCGCCCGCGTCGTCCATCGGCACCTTGAGCAGGCCGGCGCTGCGGCGCACGATAAGCGCCAGTTCCTCGGCCGAATAGAACTCCAGCCGCGCCACGATGCCAAAACGATCCCGCAGCGGGTTGGTCAGCATGCCGGCGCGTGTGGTGGCGCCTACCAGCGTGAAGGGCTGCAGGTCCAGCTTGATCGAGCGCGCCGCCGGGCCCTCGCCGATCATGATGTCGATCTTGTAATCCTCCAGCGCCGGGTAGAGGATTTCTTCCACCACAGGTGACAGCCGGTGGATCTCGTCGATGAAAAGTACGTCGTTCTTGTCAAGATTGGTCAGCAGCGCGGCGAGGTCCTTGGGCTTTTCGAGCACCGGCCCGCTGGTCTGGCGCAGGTTGACACCCAGTTCCTGCGCGATGATGTGCGACAGCGTGGTCTTGCCCAGGCCCGGCGGACCGAACAGCAGCACATGGTCCAGCGCCTCGTCGCGCAACCGGGCCGCGCCGATGAATATTTCCAACTGCTCGCGGATCTTGGCCTGTCCCACATACTCCTGCAGCAGCTTGGGCCGCAGGGCCCGCTCGACCGCCTCTTCGTTGGGCGACAAAGGCACGGCGGCCACCACGCGGTTGACGGGCGCCGGGGCAAAATCGTCGGTCTGGATGCTCACGGGGAACGCGGCGCAAGCGGGTGGGGCAACATGGTGCCCGACTATAGCCTGCGCCACATGCATCGCTCAAGAATGCGACCCGCCGTGCCGATAGTACGACGATGACCGTCCAAAGCGCCCCCTCCCCCTTGTCCCCTGGCGCACGGCGCCCTGTTTCCCGCGCCGGGCTGGCCCTGGCCGGTGCGCTGCTGTGGTCCGTCACCGGCAGCGCCATCGCACAGGACCATGGCGCCGCCGCCCACAAGGCGCCAGCCGCCGCGGCAAGCAGCAGCAAGGCCAATCCGATGGCCAAGGCCGTCGGCGACCAGGTTCGCGAGGCGCTCGATGCCGGTATAGACGCCAAGAAGCGCGTCACCCTGACCGTCGAGGCCAAGAAGCCGGGCACAGCGATGACCGAGCATGCCCCGGTGCCCCCGATCGCCGTGGCGCCCGGTGCCATCCCCAATCCGGTCGCCAGCCGGCAGTACATCCGGGCCAAGGCTGCTGCCATGGCGGCGCATGGCAGCACCGCCGCCGCTGGCGGTGCGGGGCACGGCACGGGCGAGGTGCACTGGAGTTACGAGGGGGAAGGCGGCCCGGCGGCCTGGGGCCAGCTCAAGCCGGAATTCAATGTGTGCGCGATCGGCAAGCGGCAGTCGCCGATCAACATCGAGGAGCCGGCGACCTTGCGCGGCCCGGCCGAGCCGATCCAGTTCGAATACGCCCCGAGCAGCGCCAGCGTGGTGAACAACGGCCACACGATCCAGGTCGACATGGGCGGCGACAACTCGATCACGGTGCGCGGCACGAACTACCGGCTGCTGCAGTTCCACTTCCACCACCCGAGCGAAGAGCGCGTCAACCACCGCAGCTTCGCCATGGTGGCGCACCTGGTGCACCGCAGCACCGAGGGCAAACTGGCGGTCGTGGCGGTGCTGCTCGAGCCGGGGCCGGCCAGCCCGCTGATCAACAAGGTCTGGACCTACATGCCGCTCGATGCTGGCGACCGCGTGGGCATGCCGCCCGACATCCTGGACATGCGCGAACTGCTACCCAAGGACCAGCGCTATTACCAGTTCATCGGTTCGCTCACCACACCGCCCTGCACCGAAGGCGTTCTGTGGATGGTGCTCAAGCAACCGGTGGCCATCAGTCGCGAGCAGTTGCGCCTGTTCGGCCAGTTGTTCCCCAACAACGCGCGACCGGTGCAACCGGTCAACGGACGCGCGATCCGCGACGCCCAGTAGGCCTGCACCGGCCGGGACGCATTGCAGCGCGCGTGTCGCCGCTCAGCCACGCGACAGCGATTTCAGCGCCAGCTTGATGCCGTCGGCCACACCGACGCCCGCCGGCAGCGCCTTGAGCGAGAGTGCCGCCTCCTTGTCGCTGTAGCCCAGCGCCACCAGCGCCTGCAGGATGTCGGCCTGCTCGCCATGG
>JANMZX010000406.1:0-3716 GCA_031383745.1 Rhodoferax sp.
GTCCAAGCCCGAAGGGCCGGTAGTCGGGTGGGGGCTCGACCCGATCTACTACGGCGCCGAGCGGCTCACGCGCAGCCACCTGGACCAGGTCAGCAGCACCCGCATGGTGGGCGTGATGCATGCCAGCGGGCATATCCTGGCGGTCAACTCTGCCGTGCTGGAGCGCATTGGCTACCTGCGCCAGGGCATCGACCACCCCGGCGTGCCGTTGGGCGCGGACGGCATGCCCACGGGCGAGCTCAAGGGCCCCGAAGCCATGGGCGCTGCGTTCGCGCATGTCGGCCTGGACCGATCCTTTCTCTCCGGCGACGAAGCCGGCATCCGCGCCTATGCCAGGCTCGCGGTGCGCGCTGGTGTCACCACCTCGACCGACCTGGCCGCCAACCTGACCGATCCGGAACTCGACACGCTGCTGCGCGTGACCGGCGAGGACAGCTATCCGCTGCGCCTGGTTCCGTTTCTTCGCTTCATGGGCGCCACGGCGCACGACACGGTGGAGCGGGCCTACGCCTTGATGGCGCGCAGCACCGAGCGGATGCGCCTGGGCCGCATCAAGATCGTGGCCGACGGATCCATCCAGGGTTTTTCGGCGCGCCTGCGCTGGCCAGGCTACTACAACGGCGCGCCCCAGGGCCTGTGGTACACCGCGCCGGAGGCGCTGCGCGAGTGCTACACACTGGCGCTCAGGCGCGGCCTGCAGGTGCATACCCACACCAACGGAGATGAGGCCACCGAGCTGGTGCTGGACTGCGTGGCGCATGCCCTGTCGGCCGTGCCCACGCGCGACCACCGCTTCACGCTGCAGCATTGCCAGCTGGCCGACGCCGCGCAGTTTCGGCGCATGGCGGCACAGGGCATGTGCGTCAACCTGTTTGCCAACCACCACCACTACTGGGGTGACCAGCACTACAGCACCACGGTCGGCCCCGAGCGCGCACAGCGCATGAACGCCTGTGCCACGGCGCTGCGCACCGGCGTGCCATTCAGCATCCACAGCGACGCGCCGGTCACACCGCTGGGCCCGCTGTTCACCGCGTGGTGTGCCGTGCACCGGCTCACGGCGTCCGGGCGCGTGCTGGGTGCGCACGAGCGCATCAGCGTGGCGGACGCATTGCACGCGGTGACGCTGGGCGCAGCCTACACGCTCAAGCTTGACAATGAAGTGGGCAGCATCGAGTGCGGCAAACGCGCGGACTTCTGCGTGCTGCACGACGACCCGACGGCAGTCGACCCGATCGCGCTGAAGGACGTGCGCATCTGGGGCACGGTGCTGGGTGGCAGGCCGTTCGAGGCTGGGGCCGCGGGAACCTGAGCCACTGGCCGCTGCATTCCGATGGCCGGTTCCGCCTACCCGTCTGCACCGTCACCGCGCACGCTGTCCACGAAATCAACCAGCTGCTTGCGGGTAGCAATGGTGGGCAGGCGCTTCCTGGCCACCGCGAAGGTCGCCACCGGCCGCTTGCCGCACAGCCGGCTCAATTCGGCAAATCCGCGTGCATCCGGCCCTTGTCCCTCGGCGCAGAAGAAGGCGATCTGCTTGAACCGGTCGGCGTACTGTTTGACGTAGGTGCGCACCGGCGGCGCCAGCCCCACGCGCCAGATCGGTACCCCGATCACCACCAGGTCGTACAACCCGGGGTTTCGACCCGGCCGCTGGATCGGCGGCTCGGCCCGGATCAGGGCGTGCCAGCCGTCCGACCAACCGGCGAACCAGGAGTCGTCGTGCCGCTGCGGGTGGATGGTATCGAGATGGGCATCGCACCGGGTTGCAATCTCCTTCGCGATCCGTGTTGTCTGCCCGGTGCGTGAAAAGTAGGTGACCAGCGTTTTCATGGCTGGTGCTCCCGGTCCGCTGCCAGGCCGGCACCCGGCGCCACAGCCTGCGCGACCTGCTGCCGTATCGCACGCCAGCGCTGGTCGAACTCACCCACCAGAAGAGCAGCATCGCACGCCAGGGTGGCCGCGCGGTCAAGCAATTCGGCGGCCCGACGCAGCAGCCGCCCATAGGTGCGCGGCCCGGCCAGATCCGCCTCGATCGCACTGCTTGTCAACTCCAGGCGATCCAGCAAGTTCAAAGAGCGGCGCAGCATAGCGGCGATCAGGGCGTTCATGTCGGCCGCCAGCCAGTCCTTGGTGATCAGGCGCTGGCCTTCACCCAAAGCCAGCGCCAGCCCCAGGCTCTGGCGCACCGCCTTCGCGGCTTCCCAGCCCGATCCTGCCGCCCTTGCCAGCCATGCACTGACCGTCGCGAAGTCGTCCGCCAGCGCACGCAACGCCAGCTTCTGCGCCTGGATCCGGGCTGCGAGCGACGGCAAATGCGGCAATGGCGCGTGGCCTGGGTAGGCGCGGGCAGGTTGCTCCAGATCGACGCAGCTGGCGAGCGCAGCTGGTGGGCTCGCAGAAGATCCGGTACCGGCCCATATGCCGGCAAACGTGCGCACGGCGCGGGCGCCCGTCTGGATCTTCGCAGCACCGTCCTTGGGCCAGTGCGCGCACAGGCGTCCCTCATCGCCGGACGCGGGAACCCGCCCGCGCTGCTCCCGGTCGACGATTGCAAGATGTGTCGCGCGACTTGCCGGCAGTGGCTGGTCCAGCGGCAGGCGCGCCATGCGGGCATCGGCACGGTGTACGGGATCGGACAGTGGTATGGATGCTGCGTTCACCTTCAGGTCTCCCAAGTTCATGACATTGCCATGCCTGCTGCGTGGTGAGCCAGTCTCGCGGAATGCGCGGAGTCCTTCTGTACGCAATCCCACATAGCCAGGCCCTTGGGTGTCGCGCTGTGCAAGGCATCGCGCCCGGCGGTACGGATGGCGCATGAATTGGTCGCTCTGCGCAGGCCGGCCAGGCCGGTCCGGATGACGATATTGCTGACCAAGTTGACCCGGGTAGGAGATTTCTGACGCTCCCGCGAGCGATTCACACGCCGCAGGTGCGGCTTGCGGGAATGGTGTCTTCCCAACGATCGGCTTAACCTGCAGGCATTGCTCCAGACCCCGATCTTGGCCCGGCCGCATACCAACCCGCGAGAAACCACCATGAATGCAACCGCCTCCCGCAACCGCCACCTGAAACACCTCTACCGTGAGAGCGCGATGCAGGTTGCCGCCGGTTACGCGCAGTTGAACCGCCGGTTGATCGAGCTGGAAATGGCCAATGCCAGGAGCCAGCAGGCGATCGAGCAGTCCTTGCGCCGGCTGAATCCGCGATCCGAGTAGCAGCGGTGATCCGCGTTGGTTCCCGTGCCGCAAGCGCGGCACGGCACTCGCATTGACCGAAGGAGATGACATGACGCGTCCCACATTTCCGGCTGACCATGTTCCACCCGGGCGCGAGCCGGCGCCCGACACCAGGCCGCTGCCGGTCGAACCCGACAGAGGCCCCACGCCGGACCTGCTGCCGGACGACCCCGGTCAGGACGGCGTGACGCAACCAGTCGGATAAGCACGCCGCCCTTTGGCGGCAGTCGCCCGCACCAGCGCTTGCGCCGCGTGAGAGGCCCGCCACCCGATCGCAGTCGGTTGCGGGGCATCGGCGCAGGTCCGCATCGACATCAGCTGCGGCACCGACGCCAGCCGCGGGGCAACCAGCAGCCCGCCGACGGTTCGGGCGTCACTCATGGCAAACCCTGTGGACAGGTCGCGTACCGGACGCTAGGCTGTCGGGCTGGTTGCACGTGCCGATGATGGAACGTGCGGTACCCTCAACCTGTCACC
>JANMZX010000412.1:0-1754 GCA_031383745.1 Rhodoferax sp.
GGCTCGGCCACCTCGCCCACCTCGAACTGGCCCATCAGCACCAGATCCCGGGCCACCTTGCCCAGGCTGCCGGCCAGCAGAGCGAACTCGCAGCCCAGCGCCACCCATTCGTCGCGCTGGGTGTGCCAGGAGGCCACCGGCCGCGTGAGCTGCAGGTCCTGCGCCATCCGATCGGTCACCTCGGCGCCCTTGCCGTTCATCGACGAGAGCGTGCCCACCGTGCCGCCAAGCTGCAACTGCAGCGCGCGCGGTGCAGCCAACTGCAGCCGCTGCAGGCTGCGCACCAGGGGCGCGGCCCAGACGACGCACTTGTATCCAAAACTGGTGACCGACGCGGGTTGGGTCAGCGTGCGCGCCAGCAGCGGCGCCGCGGCGTGGCGCCGGGCCAGCGCCAGCAGGGCTGCCACACAGTGGTGCACATCGGCCTCGATCAAACGCAGCGCATCGCGCGTCACCAGCGCCATGGCGGTGTCGATCACATCCTGGCTGGTGCAGCCCCGGTGCACATGCGCCACCGCACCGGGGTTGAACAGCCCCACGGTCTCCTTCAGGCTCTCGACCAGCGGGATCGCCAGGCTGCCCGAGCGCGGGCTCTCGCGCACGATCTTGGCCACGTCAAACAGTTCGACCTTGCAGGTGCCGATGATGGACAGTGCTGCCGACTCCGGGATCAGGCCGGCGGCAGCCTGGGCCCGGGCCAGCGCCGCCTCGAAGCGCAGCATCGCCGCCACGAAAGCCTGCTCGCCAAAGGCGGTCTGCACCTCGGAGGTCGACAGGAAGGATTCGAAGATGCTGCTCATGGTCGACCCAGCCTGGACGCGACCGCCATGTCAGCGCCGCAGGCGCATCTGGTTGGGCAGGGGCACCGAGCGGCGCAACACGCTTTCACCCAGCCACAACGCGGACTGGCGCGCGCGCCGCGCCACGGTGTCCAGCGGTATCGCCTGGTAGTCGTCGTTGAACACCTCGAAGCTGTAGTCGCCGCGGTAGCCCATCTGGTGGAGCTTGAGCGTCAACGCGGCCACTTCCTGGCTGTGCACCCCTTCGCCGGGAAACACCCGGAAGTGGCGCGCGGTGGTGATGCGCTCCTCGACCGACTTGATCTCGTTCCACATGAAATCGGCCAGTTGCACCAGGAAGATCTTCGACGGGTCGACGAGTTCCAGGTCGTCCAGCGGCGTCTTGGTGGCGAACATGTGGAACGAGTCGAAGCCCAGCCCCAGGTTGGGCATGTCGGCCTGCGAGACGATCTCCCAGGCCTGCGGGAACTCGTTCACCGTGCGGCCCCAGGACAAGGCCTCGTAGGCCACCTTGATGTTCATCGGGATCGCCAGCATCGCCAGCTTGCGCAGGTCGCGCACCAGGGCCTCGGTGTCCCCGGTGGCATGCACCGAGGTGCTGGAGCAGGCCAGCAAAATGCGGCAATCCAGCGCGTGGCACATCTCCAGCATCGACTTGGCGATGTCGATCTTGTACTCGTGCAGGTGGCCGCTGAGGCCCTCGAAATCGCGCAGCACCTGGAAACCGGTGACGCGCAGGCCGCTGGCCTTGACGGCGGCCACGGCGGCCCGCCAGCCGCGCTCATGCCCCACCAGGTCGCGTGCGGCCAGCATCACCTGTGTGAATCCGGCGGCGCGGATCGCCTGGAGCTTGGCTTCGAGCGGGCCGGCCAGCGAGATGGTGTCCATCCCGAAGTCGTCGATATTGCCTTCGAACTGGCTCATGATGGCCTAGGCTTTCGCGTGGTGGACGAG
>JANMZX010000425.1:0-7794 GCA_031383745.1 Rhodoferax sp.
CGCAATGTCGACGAACTGGACAGCAGCGGTGTCGACACCGAATCCGCTGCCTACAAAGAGCAGCGCCGGCGCTACTTCCGCGAGCTGTTTCGCATGCAGGCTGAATTGGTCAAGCTGCAGGACTGGGTGGTGCGCACCGGCCACAAGGTGGTGATCCTGTTCGAAGGCCGCGACGCCGCCGGCAAGGGCGGGGTGATCAAGCGCATCACACAGCGGCTCAATCCGCGTGTGTGCCGGGTTGCGGCACTGCCGGCGCCCAACGAACGCGAACGCACGCAATGGTATTTCCAGCGTTATGTCGCCCACCTTCCGGCCGCTGGCGAGATCGTGCTGTTCGACCGCAGCTGGTACAACCGCGCCGGCGTCGAGCGCGTGATGGGGTTCTGCACCGACGACCAGTACGAGGAGTTCTTCCGCACGGTGCCCGAATTCGAGCGCATGCTGGTGCGCTCGGGCATCCAGCTGATCAAGTACTGGTTCTCCATCTCCGACGACGAGCAGCACCTGCGCTTCCTGGGTCGCATCCACGACCCGTTGAAACAGTGGAAGCTCAGCCCGATGGACCTGGAATCGCGTCGGCGCTGGGAGGAATACACCAAGGCCAAGGAGGTGATGCTGGAGCGCACCCATATTTCCGAGGCACCCTGGTGGGTGGTGCAGGCGGTGGACAAGAAGAAGGCCCGGCTCAACTGCATCCACCACCTGCTCGGACAGATGCGGTACGAGGAGGTCGCCTATCCGCCGATCGTGCTGCCGCCGCGCGAACGGCACGACGACTACGTACGCCACCCGGTGCCGCGGGAAATCGTCGTGCCGGAAGTGTTTTGAACGCGCTCACCGCCGCTGATCTGCAAGTGCCCGGGCGCGAGTGCTATGCTGGCAAAAACAGCCTCGCCAAATCCATGCACAACGGAACGCGCCTTGCCGCCGTCGATCTCGGCTCGAACAGTTTTCGGCTGGAGATCGTACGACTCGACCATGGCCAGTTCGAACGCACCGAATACCTGAAGGAAACCATCCGTCAGGGGGGCGGGCTGGATGCCGAACGCAACTTGAGCGCAGAGGCCATGCAGCGTGGCTGGGACTGCCTGGCCCGGTTCGGTGAACGGCTCGCCGGATTCAAGAAGGCGCAGGTCCGGGCCGTCGCCACGCAGACCTTGCGCGAGGCGCGCAACCGCGACGAGTTCCTGACCCGGGCCAACAGCATCCTGGGATTTCCGATCGACGTCATTTCCGGTCGCGAAGAAGCCCGACTGATCTATCTCGGAGTGGCGAAGATGCTGCCGCAGTCCGATGAACGGCGTCTGGTGGCGGACATCGGCGGGCGCTCCACCGAGTTGATCCTGGGCCAGGGATTCGAGCCGCGGAAGATGGAGTCGTACCGCGTGGGCAGCATTGCCTGGTCGACCCGCTACTTCCCGGATGGGCAGTTCAGCGCGCAAGCGTTCCAGATGGCCGAGATCGCCGCCAAGGCCGTGCTCGACGAAGCCCTGGAGGCCTACCGGCGCGACCGCTGGGACATGGCCTACGGCTCGGCTGGCACGATCGGGGCGGTGGGCGACATCCTGGCCAACGCGGGGTGGCCGGCCGGCTCGGTCAGCCGTGCCGGGCTGGACTGGTTGCTGGCCAAACTGGTGGAGGCACAAAGCGCAGACCGGCTGCGCCTCCCGGGCATGAAGGAAGACCGGAGGGCAGTGATCGGCGGTGGCGTCAGTATCCTGCGCGCGATCTTCGATCTGCTGCAGATCGACCAGATGCAGGCCGCCACCGGCGGACTGCGCCACGGGCTGTTGTGCGACCTGACCGGGAGCGACAGCGAGGCGCTCGACGTGCGGTCCGTATCGGTGCAGCGGCTGGCGACCAAGTTCAACGCCGATGGCATCCATGGCAGCCGGGTCGGACGGGTGGCGATCGAGCTGTTCAGGCAACTGGAACCTGTGCTCGCCGATACCGACAATGCACGCAACACCCGCAAACTTGGCTGGGCCGCGCAACTGCATGAAATCGGCTCGCATATCTCCCACAGCGACTACCACAAGCACGGGGCCTACATCCTCGACAACGCAGATGCCATGGGTTTCTCGCTGGCCGAACTGCATCGCCTGAGCCTGCTGGTGCTGGGCCAACGCGGGAAGCTGCGCAAGCTGGAAGCGGACTTCGCCGACGCCCAGTTCGTGATGCAGTTGATGTCCCTGCGGCTGGCGATCATCTTCTGCCATGCGCGGCGCGACCCGGTCATTGCCGGCGTGCAGTTCTCGCGGGACAAGCGACAGGCCAATCGAATGCTGCTGGCATGCCCGGCGGGATGGCCGGAGGCCTACCCGCAGTCGGCACACCTGCTGCGTGAAGAGGTGCTGGCGTGGCAAAAAACGCCGTGGTCGCTGGCGCTGTCAGGGCTGTAGGCAGGTTTCACCGGACTGGTGCTCGCGGCACGCATTCGCAGACATCGATCGCGTTTCTTGTCGTGGCGCAACGCGGCGCCGGGGATGAACGGCTAGAGTCCCGCTGACATAGCAACCACGGAGAAGCCCAGATGGTCACTGCCACCAAGACACCACCCCGCCGGTCCACGGTCAAGCGCGCTGCGCCAACCTTGCCCCGGCCGGCCAAGGCGCCTGCCGTAGCGATGCCCCTGGCGTCCGCACCCGCGCCAACGGCCCTTCAGGCAAGGCCCGTCCCGCCCAAGGTGGCAAAAGCCAAGAAGCAGAAACTGGTACGGGAAGCCTTCCGGATGCCGGCAGCCGAATACGCGGTTCTCGCAGCGCTCAAGGCCAGGGCTGCAGGCCTGGGCCAGCCACTCAAGAAAGGCGGGCTGCTGCGCGCCGGGATCCAGGCGCTCGCGGTGATGTCGGACGTCGCATTGAAGACGGCGCTCCAAGGTGTACCGGCCGCCGCTGCCAAGGACTGACGTCCTGCAGGATCAGGGCGGCTGCATGCCCTGGCGCGCCAACACAGGTGCACGTTGGGGTGCCGACAGGAACGCGAGCAGGCTGCGTGCGAGGTCGGCATGCGCCGACGTGGTCGAGACAGCGCCCGTGAAGGTCGTGATCGACTGCACCTCTGCCGGCATCGGCCCGACCACCACAATGCCCGGCAGGTTGATCAATTCGCTGAGTTGCTGGAAACCCAGCGCGACCTCGCCCCGCGCCACCAGGCTGCCGACAGGCACCCCCGGCGGCACCTGGACAATGCGCGGCTTGATCTGTTCGTAGATGCCCCAGCGCTGGAACAAGCCCACCAGATAGACACCGCTGGGCCCGGTGGAGTAGCTGAGGGTCGCGGCCCCGCTGACCGCCTGCTTCAAGGCCTCGGCCGAACCGATGTCCGGCAACGGCGCACCGGCGCGGACCGCCACCGCGATGCCAGACTTGACAATGTCGGTACGGCTCTCGGCCGACAGGCGAGCGGCGGCAATCAGTTCGTCGATCGCCTTGGCTGCAAGGATCACCACGTCCGCAGCTTCGCCGGCCAGCACCCTTTTGGCCACATCGACGCCGCCAGCGCTTTCCAGCACGACGGCACAGCCCGAGGCCTGCTGGAATTGAGTGGCCAGCTCCGCCAGCACCTCGCGGGTCGCCATCGAGGAGAGGAGTTTGATGCTTGCCGTCGTCACGTGGTGCGCTCCTGTCGGTGCCGCCCGGGCCGGGGCCTGGACACCATCAATCCAGCCACTTCTGAAGAAACCGGGCCTGCCCCATGGCGGGATCCAGCTGGTACGCGCCGAAGCCGAGCCGCTCGTACAAGCGCGTCGCACTGCCGTTGCCGGAGAGCACCTCCAGGGTGAGCTTGCAGGCGTGGCGTTCGCGTGCGATCTCCTCGACCAGTTGCAGCATGTGTTCGGCCACGCCCCGCCCACGGTGGCTGGCCACCACTGCCACATCGTGCACGTTCACGAGCGGCCGGCAGGCAAAGGTCGAGAAACCCTCCAGGCAATTCACCAACCCGACTGGCATATCGCCATCGAACGCCAGCACGCTGAATGCCTGCGACCGCGCCGCGAGGCAGGGCACGAGATTGGCACGGGCGAAGTCTCCCAGCGCGTGGCCACCACCGGCCGGGTCGCGGGCGTAGGCATCGAGCAGGTCCACGAGGGCGCTCGCATGTGCAGGATCGCGGTAATCGGCGCGGACGACGGTCACTGATGTCATGTCATGGCTCGCATCGACGGGGCCGGGTCAATCGGCAAGTGTCAGGGCGAGGCGCTCGGCGCAGGCCTGGGCCTGTCGCGCATCGCGGGCTTCGACCATCACGCGCACCAGTGGCTCTGTTCCGCTGGGGCGGATCAGAACCCGCCCGGTGTCACCCAGTTCGGACCGCACCCGTTCCGTCTCGCCCGCCAGCCGCGTATTGGACTTCCAGTCCTGACCCGCCCGCAGCCGTACGTTGATAAGCGTCTGGGGGTACAGGACCAGGTCGGCGAGCAACTGGGCCATGGTCTTGCCGCTGCGAACGCAGGCCTGCAGCACCTGCAACGCCGAAATCAGTCCATCGCCCGTGGTGTGTTTGTCCAGCGCCAGCAGGTGGCCCGAACCTTCACCGCCCAGGATCCAGCGGTGCTTTTCAAGCTCTTCCAGCACATAGCGGTCACCGACCTTGGCGCGCACGAAATGCACGCCCCGCGCCTTCAGCGCCACCTCGACCGCCATGTTGGTCATCAGGGTGCCAACCACGCCGGGCACATGTTCGTCGCGGCCCAGACGGTCGTCCGCCAGCAGGTAGAGCAACTCATCCCCGTTGTACAGGCGCCCCAGCGCGTCCACCAGTTGCAGGCGGTCGGCGTCACCATCCAGGGCCACGCCGTAATGCGCCTTGTGGGCCAGGACCGCCGCGACCAGGGCCTGCGGATGGGTCGCACCCACCTCGTGGTTGATGTTCAGGCCATCGGGCGCGCAGCCGATGGCCACCACTTCGGCGCCCAATTCATGAAACACCTTGGGTGCGATGTGGTAGGCGGCGCCATGCGCACCGTCGACGACGATCCTGATGCCCTTGAGCGTGAGGTCGTTGGCGAACGTGCTCTTGCAGAACTCGATGTAGCGGCCGGCGGCGTCTTCCAGACGGCGCGTCTTGCCCAGGTTGGCAGAATCCGCCCACACCGGGTCTTCCGCGAGCGCCGACTCGACGGCGATTTCCCAGGCGTCGGGCAGCTTCGCGCCCAAGGCGCTGAAGAACTTGATGCCGTTGTCGGGAAACGGGTTATGGCTGGCGCTGATGACCACCCCCAGGGACGCCCGCTGGGCGCGCGTGAGGTAGGCCACGCCCGGAGTGGGCAAGGGGCCGAGCAGCACCACATCGACCCCGGCCGAATTGAAGCCGCTCTCGAGCGCGCTTTCCAGCATGTAGCCGGAAATGCGGGTGTCCTTGCCGATCAGCACGGTAGGGCGCGACTCCGAGCGCTTGAGCACCCGGCCCACTGCATGCGCCAGGCGCAGCACGAAATCTGGCGTGATCGGCGCCTGCCCGACCGTGCCGCGAATGCCGTCAGTGCCGAAATATTGTCTGGTCATGAAAGACGTTCCTGTGTGTTTGCGTGATTGGCTTGGGGTGTCATGGCGTGGCCATCACCGGATTGCGCGCAGCACTGCCAGCGCCTGCACGGTTTCGCGTACATCGTGCACACGCACCACGCGAGCGCCGCGCTCCACCGCCAGCATCGCCGCAGCCACACTGGGCACCATGCGTGCCTGGATGTCCAGGGTGGCGAGGTTGGCCAGCGAGGTGCTGGTAGCCGCCGCCAGCGAGGACTTGCGCGACCAGCCGGCCAGCAGCGGATAACCGGCCGCCAGCAGTTCCTGCTGGCGCGCGAGCAGGCTGAAATTTTGGGCCACGGTCTTGCCGAAACCGATGCCGGGATCGAGCACGATGCGCTCCCGCGCGACACCCAGCGCCTGCAGGGCTCGGGCCGCCTGCGACAGGAAGTCCAGCACCTGGGGCAGTACATCCCCTTGCATGGGTTGGGCCTGCATCGTCGTCGGCTCGCGGTGCATGTGCATCAGGCACACACCGCACTGCGGATGGCCCGCGACCACGTCCGCTGCCCCGGGTTGGCGCAGTGCCCAGATGTCGTTGACGATGTCCGCACCCAGATCGAGCACGGCGCGCATCACCGTGGGCTTGTAGGTGTCGACCGATATGGGAACGCCCAGTTTCACCGCCTCGCGGACCACCGGCAGGACGCGAGCGAGCTCCTCTTCCAAAGGCAGGGGTATGGCGCCCGGGCGGGTCGACTCGCCGCCGATGTCCAGCAGTTGCGCGCCGTCTGCCAGCAGCTTCTCGCAGTGTGCCAGCGCCCTGGCCGGTATCGCATGGTGGCCGCCATCCGAAAAAGAATCCGGTGTGACGTTGACGATCCCCATCACCTGTGGTTCTGCCAGGTCGATCTGGAACCGCGACACCTGCCACATCATGACCGCACCATGTCTTCCTGGCACTGCGGCGGGGCGCAGCAGCCGAACCCCATCTGCCGGTTGCCGGTCAGGCGACGGTCGGTGCCGGATCCGGTGCCACGGGCGGCGTGCCGCCCGAACCACCACCGGCGGCAGGCACACGCGGTACCCAGTCTTTCGGCGGCCGCGGTGGTTTGCCCGCCATGATGTCGTCGAGCTGGTCGCTGTCGATGGTTTCCCATTCGAGCAGCGCCTTCGCCATGGCGTGCATCTTGTCCTGGTTGTCCTCGATCAGCTTGCGCGCCAACGAATACTGCTGGTCGATGATGCGGCGTACCTCGGAGTCCACCTTCTGCATCGTCTGCTCGCTCATGTTGGTCGTCTTGGTGACGGAGCGCCCCAGGAAAACCTCGCCCTCGTTTTCCGCATACACCATCGGGCCGAGGGCATCGGTCATGCCGTAACGGGTGACCATGTCGCGGGCGATCTGGGTGGCACGTTCGAAATCGTTGCTGGCGCCGGTCGTCATCTGGTGCATGAACACCTCCTCGGCAATCCGGCCGCCGAACAGCATGCTGATCTGGTTGAGCATGAACTCGCTGTCGTAGCTGTAGCGGTCCTGGGCCGGCAGGCTCATGGTGACGCCCAGCGCGCGACCGCGCGGAATGATGGTGACCTTGTGGACCGGGTCGCACTTGGGCAGCAGCTTGCCGATCAGCGCGTGCCCGGACTCGTGGTAGGCGGTGTTGATGCGCTCGCTCTCGGGCATCACCATGCTCTTGCGCTCCGGGCCCATCAGGATCTTGTCCTTGGCCTTCTCGAAGTCCTGCATCTCGACCACCCGCGCGCCGCGACGCGCCGCCATCAGCGCCGCCTCGTTGCAGAGGTTGGCCAGGTCGGCGCCCGACATGCCAGGCGTGCCACGCGCGATCACGCTGGGGCTGACGTCCTGACCCAGAGGCACCTTGCGCATGTGCACGTTGAGGATCTGCTCGCGGCCGCGGATGTCGGGCAAGGTCACATAGACCTGGCGGTCGAACCGGCCCGGACGCAGCAGCGCGGCGTCCAGGATGTCGGGGCGGTTGGTGGCGGCCACCACGATCACGCCCAGGTTGGTCTCGAAGCCGTCCATCTCGACCAGCATCTGGTTCAAGGTCTGCTCCCGCTCGTCATTACCGCCGCCCAAGCCAGCACCACGTTGGCGACCGACAGCGTCAATCTCGTCGATGAAGATGATGCAGGGTGCGTTTTTCTTCGCGTTCTCGAACATGTCGCGCACTCGCGCAGCGCCCACACCGACGAACATTTCCACGAAGTCGGAGCCCGAAATGCTGAAGAAAGGAACCTTGGCCTCGCCAGCGATGCCCTTGGCCAGCAAGGTCTTGCCGGTACCGGGGGGGCCCACAAG
>JANMZX010000430.1:0-11546 GCA_031383745.1 Rhodoferax sp.
CGCGACGAGACCCTGGCCTACCTCGACGCGCTGGAGTCCGGCAGCGGGCGCACGCTGGTGGTGTGGCCGGTGCATTGTGTGCTGGGCACCTGGGGCCACAACATCCAGAACTCGCTGGCAAGGAGCCTGGCGGCCTGGGAAGTGGCACGTGCCCGCAATTGCGAGAAGGTGCAGAAGGGCCAGCATCCGATGACCGAGCAGTACAGCGCGTTTCGCGCCGAGGTGCCGCGTGATGATGATCCGCGCACCCAGGTCAATGCGCCCCTGCTGGCGCGTCTGGCGGCGGGTGCGGGCACGCTGCTTGTCGCGGGCGAGGCGCTGAGCCATTGCGTGGCCGCTTCCGGCGAGGACATGCTGGCGCACCTGGGCGACGCTGCCTTGCGCAACACCATCTTCCTGAGCGATTGCATGAGCCCGGTCACCGGCTTCGAGGCCGAGGGCCGTGCGTTCCTGGCCCGGCTGCAGGCCCGCGGCGTGCGCACCCTGCCTGTGGCACAGGCCCTGGAGGTGCTGGCCTGATGGACGGCACCCGGCCCCCCGTGCACGCGATGCCAGGGCCGTGGGTGATGGCGCTGCTGCGCTGGGCGGCGGGCTGGTGGCGGCTGCTCGATTTCGGGTCGCAGATGCTGGTGCTGGCACTGTCGCCATCGAGCTACCGGCGCAGCCAGCGCATGGTGATGTACCAGCAGCTGTACGCGGCCACGGCGCCCATCCTGCCCGCGTTCGTGGTGATCGCGTCGGTGGTCAGCCTGGTGATCATTCGCATCGTCGTGGCCACAGCCGCCAGTTACGGCCTGAGCCGGTATGCGCTCGACGTGCTGGTGCGCACGCTGGTGCTGGAGCTGCTGCCGCTGCTGGTGGCGCTGTTCGTCGCGCTGCGCTACACCATGCCGGGCGCCGAGACCGTGGCGGCGCTGCGGGCCGAGGGCAAACTCAGGGCGATCTGGCGCGCGGGCGGGGACCCGACCCGGGATGTGTTGCTGCCGCGTGTGGTGGCGGGCGTGTTTGCCGTGGCGTTGCTGGCGGCGCTGGGCTGCCTGCTGGCCCTGTTGCTGACCTATGTCACCGTCTATGGCTTCACGACCTGGGGCTTCGATGCCTACACCCGTACCGTGGGGCAGGTATTCAACCCGGCGGCGACCCTGATCTTCGCGTTCAAGGCGCTGTTCTTCAGCCTGACCGTGGCCATCGTGCCAATCGCGCCAGACCAGCTGCATCCGGGGGATGCTGCGCGCCGGCGGCGCGACAACATCGGTCTGCTCGGTCGCGTGTTCGCGTTGATCCTGCTGGTCGAAGTGCTGTCGCTCATCGGCAACTACTACTGAACCACCATGGCCACCGAGTCCGAAGCACCACCCCCGGTGGCCCACCTGCAGACCAAGGCCCGCCTGCTGCTGCTGCTGATGCTGCTGCTGGTCGCCGGGGCGGTGGCCTACCTGATGTATGCGCGTGGTGCCTTCGAACGCACGCAGCAGCTGGTGCTGATCGCGGACGATTCCGAGGGCATCGTGGTCGGCATGGACATGACCTTCTCGGGCTTCCCGATCGGTCGTGTCGGGCGTATCGAGTTGTCCCCCGAAGGCAACGCGCGCATCATCGTCAACGTGCCGCGCCGCGATGCGCGGTGGTTGCGGGCATCGAGTGTGTTCACGATGGAAAACGGCCTCGTCGGCAGCACCAAGATACGTGCCTTCAGCGGTGTGATGACCGACCCGCCCCTGCCCGACGGCGCGGAGCGCCGCGTGTTGCGCGGCGACGCGGCGGCCGAGATTCCGCGCATGGTGGCCAGCGTGCGGGAACTGGTCAGCAACCTCAGCGCGCTGACCGGTTCGGAGGCGCCTCTGAATGCCAGCCTGCACAGCCTGCAGACAGCCGCCGAGCGCCTGAACGGCCCGCTTGGAGCGCTGGGCGTGCTGCTGGGCAACGAGGCCGATGTGCGCAAGATCACACTCGCGCTGGACCGCACCAATGCGCTGCTGACGCGGCTCGACGGTGTGGTGCAGAAGGCCGATGGCATCGCCGCGCGCACCGACGGCATGGTCGCCAAGGCCGATACCCAGGTGTTCGGCGCCTCGGGTGTGGTGCCGGAAACCCGGGCCACGGTGGTGCAGCTCAACGGCCTGCTGGCCGATGCGCGCAACAGCCTCAAGAAGGTGGACGCGGTGCTGGTGGAGGCGCAGGCGATCGGTGCCAACACCCGCGAGGCCACCACCGACCTGGGCACCCTGCGCGGCGAAGTGGACGCGAGCCTGCGCAAGGTGGAGCAGCTGGTCAACGAGATCAACCGCAAATGGCCCTTCAAGCGCGATACGGAGATCAAGCTGCCATGAGCCCGCCGGGCCGCCCCAAGGGCGAATACCGCAGTGCGCAGCACGAAGGTTCACCGCTGAGCCCGCCGGGCCGCCCCAAGGGCGAATACCGCAGTGCGCAGCAGCGAGGATGCCTGGTCACTGCGGCCGGCCGTGCGCGCCGCGCTGCGATCGCTCTGGTGGCAGCGGCGCTGGCTGCGTGCGGCAACACCCCTCCGGCGCCCGACTGGCAGATGAACGCCAGGTCTGCCATGGAGCGTGCCCAGGAGGCCTACCTTGGCGGCGACTCCCGCGTCGAGGCGGTGGAGTTCGCGCGTGCGCGGTCGGAGGTGGCACGCACCGGGCGCGCGGATCTGCTCGCGCGCATCGAGCTGGCGCGTTGCGCCACCCGGGTGGCCAGCCTGGTGCTGGAGCCCTGCGCCGGATTTGCCGTTCTGGAGCCGGACGCCGCGCCGGCCGAACGCGTGTACGCGGCCTACCTGGCCGGGCGCGGCCAGAGCAGTGATGCGGCCGCCTTGCCCGAGCAGCACCGGGCGTTTGTGCTCGCAAGTGCCGGGGCGGTGCAACTCGCCGCCGTGGCCGATCCGCTGGCGCGCCTGGTGGCAGTGGGGGTGTTGCTGCAGACCGGCCGGGCTGATCCGGCTGCGATTGCAGTTGCCGTCGACACCGCCTCTGCGCAGGGTTGGCGGCGCCCCTTGCTGGCCTGGCTCGGCGTGCAGCTGATGCGCGCCGAGCAGGCAGGCGACCGCACACAGGCAGCCGCGACGCGCCGGCGCATCCTGCTGGTGGCTCCGCCCCGCTGAGCGCTGCGCCGGGCAGGGCCGGGAGGGTCACGGCTGCCAGCCGCGCAGCACGCCCAGTGCGAACGGCAGGCTGAGCATGCCCAGCAGGGTCGACAAGGTCACCAGGCCGGCCACGTACGCGCCGTCGTAACCCATGCGTGCCGCCAGCACATAGGCGCTCGAGGCGGTGGGCATGCTCGAGAAGACCAGCAGGATGGTGGTCTGCGTGGGGTCCAGGCCGAACCAGCGCGACAGGGCCCAGGCCGCGATCGGCAGCCAGAGGTGGCGGATCGACAACAGGGCGACCGCCAGCACTTTGCCGCGCGCCATCGCCCCCAGTTGCAGGCCGGCGCCGGCGGCCATCAGGCCCAGCGCCAGCGACGCATTGCCGATGCGCATCACCCCGGGTTCCAGCCAGGCCGGCATCACGAACCCCAGCAGGTTGGCCACCAGGCCGCTGAGCGTGCCGATGACGAGCGGATTGCGCAGCAGTTCGCGCAGCATGCCCTGCTGGCCGTGGCGCACCATGGGCCAGACCGCCCCTGCGTTGAGCAGCGGCACGCACACGCCGATCACCACGGCGATCAACACCAGCCCCGGGGCGCCCTCGAGCCGCTCCGCCAGCGCCAGCGCGACGAAGGAGTTGAACCGGAAGGCGACCTGCGCGCCGCCCGCGTGTTCGCGCCGGTCGATGTGGCGACCGATCCACGGCAGGTGGGGCAGGCTGTAGGCCAGGGAGATCCCGATCGTGCACATCGCCAGGGCGGCGCCGATCAGGCGCGACGCAGCATGCAGGTCCAGCGGGCTTTTCACGATCGAGTGGAACAGCAGCACCGGAAACAGCAGGTAGTACACCAGGCTGTCGACCTGCGACCAGACGCGCCGGTCGAGCGCGGTGTACCGGCACACCAGGAACCCGCACAGGATCAGGGAAAAGTCGGGGAACAGCAGTCGGGCGTAACTCACCGGCGCGAGAATACCAGTCGCCGGGCTCCCGACCGTGCGACAGCAGCGCCCCTGCGTAGTTTCACGGTTCCTGCGACCCGGTCCAGGCGGTACCATCGCCGTGTCACTTCATCTCGCATTTGCCAGCTTCAACAGGGGAATTATCAACATGCATCGTCGCGTCTTGTTTGCACTGAGCTTGCTGGCGGCTGCCGGCACCGCCCTCGCCCAGGGGTATCCGAACAAGGTGGTCAAGCTCCAGGTGCCGTTTGCGCCTGGTGGCACCACCGACATCGTGGCACGCATCATCTCCGAGCCCCTGGGGCGCGCGCTGGGCCAGAGCGTGATCATCGAGAACAAGGCCGGCGGAGGCGGCATCATCGGCGCCAACGAAACTGCGAAGTCCGCGCCCGACGGGTATTCGCTGGGCATGGCCACGGTGTCCACCACCGCTGCCAACCCGGCCATCAACCCCAAGATGCCGTACAACGCGGAAACCGATTTCACGCCCATCGTCAATATCGCAGCCACGCCCAACGTGATCGCTGTGCACCCCAGTTTCCCGGCCAAGAACTACAAGGAATTCGTGGCATTGCTCAAGAAGTCGCCGGGCAAGTATTCCTATTCCTCCTCCGGCACCGGCGGCATCGGGCACCTGCAGACCGAGTTGTGGAAGACCCTGCAGGGCGTGTTTGTGACCCACATCCCCTACACCGGTGCCGGCCCGGCGCTGCGCGATACAGTGGGTGGCCAGGTCGAGATCATCTTCGACAACGTGCCGTCGGCATTGCCACACATCAAGGCCGGCCGTCTGGTGGCGCTGGCGGTGGCAGCACCGACACGCCTGACCAGCATGCCCGATGTGCCAACCTTCAGGGAACTCGGCCTGGAGCCCGTGAACCGCATGGCCTACTACGGGATCGTCGGCCCCAAGGGGCTGCCGCGCGAGGTGGTGGACAGGGTCAACGCCGGCGTGCGCAAGGCGCTGGAAGACCCTGCAGTGCGCAAACGCATCGAAGACACCGGTTCAGTGGTGCTGGGCAATACGCCCGAGCAGTTTGCCCAGCAGATGAAGGACGAACTGGCCGTCTACCGCAAGGTGGTCGAGTCGGCCAAGCTCAGGCTGGAGTAGGCGATCACCGGCGTCGCCGCCGCCGCGCGGGCCCCGGGCATCGATGACTTCATCGACGCCCTGTGGCTGGAGGAGGGTTTGTCCAAGAACACCCTGGCGGCCTACCGGCGCGACCTGACGCTGCTGGCGCGCTGGCTCGACGGGCGCGGCCTGGCGCTGGATGCGATGCCCGAGCATGCCCTGCTGGCCTATTTCTCGCAGCGTCATGCCAGCACCAAGGCGACTTCCGCCAACCGGCGCCTGAGCGTGTTCAAGCGCTATTTCCGCTGGGCGTTGCGCGAGCACCGTATCGTGGTCGACCCGACACTCAAGATGCAGCCGGCACGCCAGGCACTGCGGGTTCCCAAGACCTTGACCGAGGCCGAGGTGGAAGCCCTGCTGGCGGCGCCCGACGTGGACACCCTGCTGGGGATGCGCGACAGGACCATGCTGGAATTGATGTATGCCAGCGGCCTGCGTGTGAGCGAACTGGTGAGCCTGCGCCTGCTCAACATCAGCCTGCAGGAATATGTGGTGCGCGTCTTCGGCAAGGGCAACAAGGAACGTCTGGTGCCGTTTGGCGAGGAGGCCGGGCACTGGCTGGCGCGCTACCTGTCCGAGGCGAGGCCGGAGTTGCTCGGCGCGCACCAGACGGTCGCCCTGTTCGTGACATCCAGCGGCATCAATGCCGGATCGGCGATGTCGCGGGTGATGTTCTGGACCATCATCAAGAAATACGCACTGCAGGCGGGCGTCGCCACCGCGCCGTCCCCCCACACGCTGCGCCATGCGTTTGCGACCCACCTGCTCAACCACGGGGCCGACCTGCGCGCGGTGCAGATGCTGCTCGGACACGCGGACATATCGACCACCACGATCTACACCCATGTGGCCAGAGAGCGGCTCAAGGTGCTGCATGCGCAGCACCACCCGCGCGGCTGACGCGCGCTCAGGCCTGCAACGATTCAGCCCAGGCCAGGGCCTGCAGGTGGGCCCAGTTGACCTGCCGGTTGGACAGCGACAGCTCCTCGGCGACGCGTGCAAAACTCTCGTCGTCCGCGGTTTCGCAGGCCACGGTGAGCTCCAGGAAGGGTGCCAGTACACCACGGCGCAACAGCAGTGCCGACACCACCGACTCGGGCAGCGAGATGGCCTCCAGCGCCTTGTCCATCGGCATGCCGAGCATGGTGTCGAGCAGCGAGAAGACGCCCACCACGAAGGCGTTGTCCCATTCCTCGGCGGGCAGCAGTTCGGCGGCCAGCAGTTCCATCAGGCGCCCGCGCACGATGGCGGTCATGCCGACGGCCGCCGGCACGCCGCCGGCGCGGGAGGTCGTCAGCAGCAGGGCGGCCCATCGAAACAGCTTCTTGAGGCCGAGGATCATCACCGCATGCCGGAACGAGGTGACTTCGCAGCTCAGGCCGAAGCCCGACGAGTTGATGAAACGCAGCAGGTTGAACGACAGGCTCGCATCACGCTTGAGCACGTCCTCGATTTCGGCGGTGGTGGCCTGCTTGCGCACCAGGTTGATGAGCTGCACGATCACCGCCTGCGAGGGGCGGATGGTCTGGCCAGTCACCAGCACCGGCTTGGCAAACCAGAAGCCCTGGAACAGGGTGACACCCAGGTCGGCGAGCAACTTGTGCTGCTCGGCGGTTTCCACCTTCTCGGCGATCAGGAGCGCGCGCGAGTTCTTGCGTGCGCGGCCGACCAGGGCGGGCAGATCCTGCGGCTGGACCTGCATCATGTCGATCTTGATGAAACCCGCCAGCGGCAGCCAGGGCGCATACAGCGGATCGAGGATGGTTTCCTTGAAGGCCAGATGGAAGCCGCGTTTGCGCAGGTCGGACAAGGTCTGCAGCCGGTCATCGACTTCCTCGGCCGACTCGTCGGTGACCGGCGGTATTTCCAGCACGATGCGTTCGGGCTGCACCAGATCCAGGTGCCCGCCAGCCAGGCTGGCGAAGGTGCAGTTGATGAACATCTTGCGGTTGTCGATCAAGGCGCCGTTGTCGGCATGCGACAACACATTGAACAGCAGCTGTGCGTCCGTGGCGGCGCTGTGGGGCAGCGTCGCCAGCGAGCGGTCGAACAGCTCGTAGCCATAGACCGCACCGGACTTGTCCACGATGGCCTGTCGGGCGATGGCCGTCTGGTCCGTGGCAGCGTTGGTGGTGTCCGGGGGCGTGTCTGGGGGCATGGGCGTGCTGCGGTTGGGCCGGTGATCGGCAGATTCTAGGTGGGTGGCGGGAAGGTTCAGGCCCACACCACAGCTTTGTGGCTGGCGTACCACGCGTCCAGGCGCGGCTCGAAATCCGCCTCGATCCGGCTGCGCTTGATCTTCATGGTGGGTGTCAGGCAGCCGTTCTCGATGGTCCAGGGGTCCCGCGCGATCACCAGCATCTGCAGCCGCTCGTAGTCGGCCAGTCCCTGGTTGACGGATTTCAGCAGGCGGGTCATCTCGGCCTCGACCTCGGCGCGCAGTTCTGCCTGTGCAAGCCGGGGGCGCACATGGTCGGCCAGCACCACGCTGGCGAAAGCGGCAGGTCGGCCCACGCCCGACACGATGGACAGTTCGACCATGGGGTGTTCGTTGATCCGGTTCTCGATCGGTGCCGGTGCGACATATTTGCCCTTGGCGGTCTTGAACAACTCCTTCACGCGGCCGGTCAGCTTGAGCAGGCCGTCGGGCCGGCGCTCGCCCATGTCCCCGGTGCGGAAGTAGCCCTCGGTGGTGAATACCTCGGCGTCGAGGTCGGGGCGCTTGAAATAACCCACCATCTGCCCTGGCGACTTGATGAGGATCTCGCTGCCCGGCCCGATGCGCACATCCACGCTGGGGTAGGGCGTGCCGACGTAGCCCGGTGCATTGGCTGCGGCTGTGGAGCGGTGCGAGAAGGTGAAGTCCTCGGTCATGCCGTAGCCTTCCATCAGATTCAGGCCCAGCTTGCGGTACCACGCGATCAACTCGGACGGAATCGGTGCGGACCCGCTGGCCGCCAGGCGGACCTGGTCCAGGCCCAGGCCGGCGAGCACCTTGCGGCCGACCAGTTTGCCGATGACCGGCAGGCCGAGCAGGAAGTCGAGTCGCCTGGCGGGCATCTTGGCCAGCACGCCCTGCTGGAACTTGAGCCACAGCCGCGGCACCGAAATGAACAGGTTGGGGCGGGCGCGGTTCAAGTCGGCCAGGAAGGTGTCGGTGCTTTCGGCAAAGAAGACCCGACCGCCACCGTCGGCCCAGGACACGCATTCGACCACGGCGCGCTCGAACGAATGCGCTAGTGGCAGGTACGACAACACCCGGTAGTCACCCGCCACGCCGGATTGCTCGCGGATGTCCGCGGCGTACGCCCTGGCCACCTCGGTGACGGCACGAAAGTTGATCATGACGCCCTTGGGCGTGCCGGTAGAGCCCGAGGTGTAGATGATCATCGCCAGGTCGTCGGGCTTGCGCGACGGTTTGCCACCCAGCGGCGGCGTGCTGGCGACGATGCCGTCCCAGGTCGGCAGCGCAGTCGGTGGCGCCAGTGGAAAGGCGATGCAGGGCATGCCGGCCGGCACGCCTGGCGCCTGCTGCTCCCAGGCATCGAGTTTGCCGACGAACAGCAGCCGTGCGTCGCTGTGGTCCAGCACGAACCGGATCGTGTCGGGCCCCTCGGTGGGGAATATCGCCACCGTCGTGCCGCCAGCCATCCAGATCGCCAGTTCAGCCATGAAGAAGTGGGCGCAGTTCTTGGACAGGATGGCGATATGGCTGCCAGCTCCGAGCCCCAGGCTTTGCAGGTGCGCGGCCATGCGCCGCGCCTGGTCCAGCGTCTGCGACCAGGTGTAGTCGGCCACCTGTCCGCCGCCCAGCGGCTGGGTCAGGAACACCTTGTCTGCACGCGCCGCCTCGTGCCGGTATATGTCATCCAGAATCGCTTTTCCATCCGCCATCACATGTCTCCGCCTTGTACCTACATCGAAAGGGAACCGTCCCGGAATTCGGTCTTGTCGAGCCACACGTTGACCAGCACCGGCGTGCCGCCCTGGGCGATCTCGCGCGCTCGCGCCAGCGCCGCCGGCACCTCGGCCTGGTGCTGCACCAGGATGCCCTGGGCACCAAACGCCGCTGCCACTGCGTGGTAATCGGTGCGGGCCAGCACAGTGCCGACGTCATCATGCAGCATCTTCACCTGTTCGCGCGCGATCTGGGTCCAGCCTGCGTCGTTGCCGACCAGCGCGATCACCGGTATCCGGTGGCGCACGAAACTGTCGAACTCGATCAGGCTGTAGCCGCAGGCGCCGTCGCCATAGATGATCCAGATCTCGGCCTGTGGCTCGCTGACAGCAGCGCCAAGCGCGAACCCCGCGCCCACGCCCAAGGTCCCGAAGGCGCCCGGGTCGAGCCAGCGCAGCGGCGCGCGCGGGCGCAGCACATAGGCTGCGGTGGCGACGAAATCCCCACCGTCGGCTACGAGCAGGGCGTTGTCGCCGGCGGCCTTGTCGACTTCGCGCAGCAGCGCGACCGGGTTCACGAAGGCCCCGGTTACGGCGGCCTGGGTATCGATCTCCAATTCGCGCGCGGCATCGCGCGTGCGCAGTTGCCCGGTCCAGTCCAGCCACGGTTGCGGTGGCCCGGCGTCGGCCCGTGCCCGAGCCAGCGACTGCAGGAACTGGCCGGCATCGCCGATCGCAGCGACGTCGGGGCGGCGGTTCAGCCGTGCGTCCTTGGTGCTGCGGTTGGCGGCAATCAGCGTCGCACTGGCGCGCACGTGCTTGCCGTAGTCGAGCCTGAAATCACACGGCACACCGGCCAGCACCACGCAGTCGGCCTCGCGCAGCGCCTGGCGGCGCTGGTGGCGCATCTGCAGCGTGTGGTCGCGCCCCAGCAAGCCGCGGGCCATGCCCGAGAGATACACCGGGATACCCAGCCGCGTGACGGCCTGCGCCAGGTCCGCGGCCTGCGCCGACTGCACCAGTGCCTGGCTGCCGATCACCATCAGCGGTTTGCGCGCACTGGCCAGTGCGGCCAGCGCGGCGCGAAGGCTTGCAGCCGATGCCGCGGGCACGGCCACCGGGCGCACGTCGGAGTTGGCGGGCGCCTGGCTGCCGGCAAACATGCGCCCCACGTGGCGCTGCAGGTACCAGCGCAGGAGGCGGTCGGGTATCGCGCTGCCTTTGCCGCCGGCGTCCGTGTACCACTGGCGGATCGATGCCTCGTCGTACAGCAGGTCGACCGGGCACTCGATGAATACCGGCCCCGGAATGCCGGAGCGTGCCAGGGCGAGCGCCTCGTCCACCGCCGGCCCGAGATCGCGCACGCGGCGCATCTTCATGAAACGCTTGACATGCGGTTCCACCAGCGGGCGCTGGTCGATGTCCTGCAAGGCGCCGCGGCCCTGCAGCGCGGTCGGGGCGGCGCCGCCGAACAGCAGCACCGGCGACTGCGCCAGTTGCGCGTTCTTCAGCGCGGTGATGGTGTTGCTGATGCCAGGGCCGGCGGTGACCGCGGCCACGCCCGGCAGGCCCGACAGGCGCGCGGTGGCATCGGCGGCGAACACCGCGGTGGCCTCGTCGCGCACGTCGACGATGCGGATACCGCGCGCGCGCGACGCGGTGAGGATCGGCGAGATATGTCCGCCGCACAGGGTGAAGATGCTGCGTACACCATGCGCCTGCAGGGCCTGGGCGATGCGGTCACCGCCGTGCTGGCTGGATGCGGGGGGCGGCATGGGGTGATGTCTCCGTGGTGTGCCGGCGGGTCGTGTTCTGGTTGCCGTCGAGCAAGTATGCCAGTTCGGAATCGAGGAACCCGGCGGCCTTGCGTGCCGCGATATTGAACGGGCCATGCAGCACGGGCGCCTGGAAATGCCGGCAAAGCACCGCGAAGTGCGCCAGCGGATCCAGCCCGCGCGCGGCGCAGAGATGGCGGTACCAGTGGTTGCCAACGGCCACGTGCCGAATTTCGTCGTGCAGGATGGTGTCGACGATGCCCGCTGCGGCCAGATCGCCGACCGACACCAGCCGCTGGCGTACCGCGGGGCAGGCGTCGAGGCCGCGCGCCTCCAGCGTGCGCGGCACCAGCGCCATGCGGGCCAGCACATCGTCGCGGGTCTTGACTACCATCTCCCACAGGCCGTCGTGCGCCGGGAAGTCGCCATACCGGCAGCCCAGCGTGGCCAGGTGGTCGCGCAGCAGGCAGAAGTGGCGCGCCTCGTCGCGGGCGACGGACAACCACTCGCGGTAGTAGGCATCGGGCATGGCGTCGAAGCGCCAGCAGGCATCGAGCGCCAGGTTGATCGCGTTGTGTTCGATATGCGCCAGCGCGTGGAGCAGGGCAGCGCGCCCCTCGCGGGTGCCGACCGCGCGTTGCACCAGTTGCGCCTGCGGAACCAGCAGCGGGCGCGCCGGGCGCCC
>JANMZX010000432.1:0-1817 GCA_031383745.1 Rhodoferax sp.
TGGTCCTATGCGCTGGCGGGCGCCATGAACACCAGCAATGCCGCGGGTTACCTGCTCGGCGCGCTGGCGACACCGGCGCTGCTGCGCAGGTTCACGCCGGGCGCGGTGCTGATGGCGGGCAGCGTGCTGGCCAGTGTGCTGATGGCGCTGAGCGGCTTGTTCACGGACACCACGGTCTGGCTGGCGCAACGGCTGGCCGTGGGTATCGCCAGCGCCATGGTGTTCGCGACCGGCGGCCTGATGGCGGCGCGGCTCGGCGCCACCGACCCGGCCCGTGGCGGGCTGTTGATCGGGGTGTACTACGGTGGCACCGGCCTGGGCATCACGCTATCGGCGCTGGTGGTGCCGCTTGTCCTGCAACTCGCCGCCGGGCAGCCGCATGCCTGGGCCTGGGGCTGGGCGGCGCTGGCACTGTTGTGTGTGGTGGCCACCGTGCTGCTGCGCTGGCCGGTCGCGCAGCTGGCGCATCTCGGCGGCCCGGTGGCCGCTGCCAGGGCGCCAGGCGACGGCTCCGGCGCGCCGGTGCCAGTGCGGCGTTTCGCATTCGCGTTGGCTGCCTACGGCATGTTTGGTGTGGGCTACATCGGGTACATGACCTTCGTGGTGGCGCTGCTGCGCGAGCAGGGCCAGTCGGCGACCGGCATCACCGTGTTCTATGCGCTGCTCGGCGTGGCGGTGATGGCCTCACCGCGCCTGTGGGCCTGGCTGCTCGACCGTTACCGGGACGGCCGGCCGCTGGCGCTGCTCAACGCGCTGCTCGGTGTGGCCACGATCCTGCCGGCGCTCAGTAGTGCCTGGGCGCTGGTGCTGCTCTCCGGCCTGCTGTTCGGCGCGGTGTTCCTGTCGCTGGTGGCGTCCACCACGGCGCTGGTGCGCCACAACCTGCCGCCGGCGCAATGGGCCTCGGGCATCGCGGCCTTCACGATTGTTTTTGCCGCCGGCCAGATCGTCGGTCCGACCATGGTGGGCTGGGTGTCGGACGGTGCCGGCGGTCTGGCTCGGGGTTTTGTGCTGTCGGCCGTGGCCCTGTGGCTTGGCGCCCTGTTGGCGCTGGGACAGCGGCCCTTGAGACACGCCGCGTGACCCGTCCCCTGCCACCAACCACAATACGCCATGTCCTTTGATTCCCTGGGTCTGTCCCCTGCGCTGGTGCGTGCGGTCCGTCTGCTCGGTTTCGACGTGCCGACGGCGGTGCAATCGCAGGCCATTCCCCTGGTGCTGCAGGGCTCCGACATGGCCGTGCAGGCGCAGACCGGATCGGGCAAGACGGTGGCGTACGCGCTGCCGATGCTCCAACGCCTGCAGACCGGGGCCGCGCACACGCCACGACGGCTACGCGCGCTGGTGCTGGTGCCCACGCGCGAGCTCGCAGCCCAGGTCGGCGAGGTGGTGCGCAGCCTGGCGCAGCACCTGCCGCAGGCCTTGAAGGTCGCGGTGTTGTTCGGTGGTGTGTCGGTCAATCCGCAGATGATGGGCCTGCGCGGCGGTGCCGACGTGGTGGTGGCCACGCCGGGTCGCCTGCTGGACCTGCTGGGCCACAACGCACTGCGCCTGTCCGGCGTGGAACTGCTGGTGCTGGACGAGGCGGACCGGCTGCTGGAGCTCGGTTTTGCCGACGAGGTCGGCCCGCTGCTGTCCCTGTTGCCGGCGCAGCGGCAGAACCTGTTCTTCTCGGCCACGCTGGGGCCGCAGGTGCAGGCGCTGGCCGCGTCGGTGTTGCGCGACCCGGTGCGCATCGACGTGGCGGATGCACCCGCCGACGCGCAACCGGTGATCGAACAGCGCGTGATCGAGGTGGATGCGGGCCGTCGCACCGA
>JANMZX010000444.1:0-19222 GCA_031383745.1 Rhodoferax sp.
AAAGCCCGCCATGACAGAAGAAAACAAGCCCGCGCCTGCAGCAAATCATGGCGACGATGCCGTCCACACCGGGGAAAGCTCGGCCGATAGTTCCAATTTCCAGCCGACGATCGATGCCAACCAGGCTGGCGCCTCGGAGGCTTACGGTGAAGGCGCGATCCAGATCCTCGAAGGCCTGGAGGCTGTGCGCAAGCGCCCGGGCATGTACATCGGCGACACGTCCGACGGTACCGGTTTGCACCACCTGGTGTTCGAGGTGGTGGACAACTCGATCGATGAGCCGCTGGCAGGGCACTGCGATGACATCCTGGTCACCATCCACTCCGACAATTCCATCAGTGTGGTCGACAACGGGCGGGGTATCCCGACCGGCGTCAAGATGGACGACAAACACGAGCCGAAACGCTCGGCGGCGGAGATCGCGCTGACCGAACTGCACGCCGGTGGCAAGTTCAACCAGAACAGCTACAAGGTGTCCGGCGGCCTGCATGGGGTCGGTGTGAGTTGCGTCAACGCATTGAGCAAGATGCTTCGCCTGACGGTACGCCGCGACGGCAAGGTGCACGTGCTGGAGTTCTCCAAGGGGTTTGTGCAGAACCGGATCGTCGAGACGGTCGGTGGTGTCGAGGTGTCTCCGATGCGGGTCATCGGTGACACCGAAAAACGCGGCACTGAGGTGCACTTCCTGCCGGACCTGGAAATCTTCCAGATCAACACCGATTTTCACTACGAGATCCTGAGCAAGCGCCTGCGAGAACTGAGCTTTTTGAACAATGGCGTCAAGATCCGCCTCAAGGATGAACGCACCGGCAAGGAAGACGATTTCTCAGGCGCCGGCGGAGTTCGGGGTTTTGTCAATTTCATCAACAAGGGCAAGACCATTCTCAACCCGAATGTGTTTCATGCCATGGGGGACCGCCAGAGCGACCAGAACACGAACATCGGTGTCGAAGTGGCGATGCAGTGGAACAGCGGCTACAACGAACAGGTTCTGTGTTTCACCAACAACATCCCCCAGCGTGACGGCGGCACCCATCTGACGGGCTTGCGGGCTGCCATGACACGCGTCATCAACAAGTACATCGACGACAGCGAACTGGCCAAGAAGGCCAAGGTAGAGGTCACGGGTGACGACATGCGTGAGGGCTTGTGTTGTGTACTGAGCGTCAAGGTGCCGGAGCCGAAATTCAGCAGCCAGACCAAGGACAAGCTCGTCAGCAGCGAAGTGCGCGGTCCGGTGGAAGACATCGTGAGCAAGCTGCTGTTCGACTATCTGCAGGAGCGTCCGGCGGATGCCAAGATCATCGTCGGCAAGATCATCGAGGCGGCGCGTGCCCGCGAGGCGGCGCGCAAGGCACGCGACATGACCCGGCGCAAGGGGGTGCTGGACGGCATGGGATTGCCAGGAAAACTCGCCGACTGCCAGGAGAAGGATCCGGCCCTGTGCGAGATCTACATCGTCGAGGGTGACTCCGCGGGCGGATCTGCCAAGCAGGGACGGGACCGAAAGTTCCAGGCGATTCTTCCGCTGCGCGGAAAGATCCTCAACGTGGAGAAGGCGCGTTACGAAAAACTGCTGACCAGCAATGAAATCCTGACCCTGATCACGGCACTGGGCACGGGTATCGGCAAGGCCGGGGGAACGACCGGCAATGATGACTTCAACGTGGCCAAGCTGCGTTACCACCGCATCATCATCATGACCGACGCGGATGTGGACGGCGCCCACATCCGCACGCTGCTGCTCACGTTCTTTTACCGCCAGATGCCCGAACTGGTCGAGCGGGGCCACATCTATATCGCTCAGCCACCGCTGTACAAGGTGAAGGCCGGCAAGGAGGAGTTGTACCTCAAGGATGGAAACGCCCTCGACAGTTTTCTGATGCGTATTGCGCTGGTGAATGCGTCGGTCTTTACCGGCGGAGACAAAGGCTCGGTCATCAGTGGCGACACCCTGGCCGAGTTGGCGCGCAAGCACCAGGTGGCACAAGCGGTGATTGCGCGCCTGCACAATTTCATGGATGCCGAGGCCCTGCGAGCGATTGCCGACGGTGTCGCTTTGAACCTGGACACGGTTGGTGATGCTGAAAGCTCGGCTGCTGCCCTGCAAGCCAGGCTGCCTGATGCTGAAGTGGCCGGAGAATTCGACCAGCGCACGGACAAGCCGATTCTGCGCATCAGCCGTCGCCATCACGGGAATGTGAAGAGCAGTGTGCTGACGCAGGACTTTGTCCACGGCTCAGACTACGCGGCACTCGCTGAAGCTGCGAATACCTTCAAGGACCTGCTCGGTACCGGTGCCAAGGTGACGCGCGGCGAAGGCGAGCGGCAAAAGGAGGAGAAGGTCGGCGATTTTCGCGAGGCCATGGCGTGGTTGATCGGCCAGGCGGAAAATGCCACGTCGCGCCAGCGCTACAAGGGCTTGGGCGAAATGAATCCGATGCAGTTGTGGGAGACCACCATGGATCCCACGGTGCGCAGGCTGTTGCGCGTGCAGATCGACGACGCCATCGAAGCCGACCGGGTGTTCACGATGTTGATGGGTGACGAGGTGGAGCCGCGCAGGGAGTTCATCGAAACGAATGCCTTGCGGGCGGGCAATATCGACGTTTGACAGTTTTATTAAAGTGACGCAGATACCGAGCAACGCAGACCCATGAGTTGAGCGTGCCAAGGCGCACGTGGATGTGTGTACATGGTTGCCCGAATCTGCCGCACGTTTGGAGAACCAGGATGGTCGGCAAGAACAGGATTTGTCTTTGGTACGACGGCACCGCGCTGGACGCTGCGACGTTCTACGCCGACACGTTCCCGGACAGTACGGTTGGAGCTGTTCACCACGCACCGGGAGACTATCCCGATGGCAGACAGGGTGATGTCTTGACGGTCGAGTTCACGGTCATGGGCATTCCTTGCCTTGGCTTGAACGGGGGTCCGACGTTCAAGCACAACGAGGCTTTCTCGTTCCAGGTTGCGACCGATGACCAAGCCGAAACAGACCGCTTGTGGAACGCCATCGTCAGACATGGCGGCCAGGAAAGCGCCTGCGGCTGGTGCAAGGACAAATGGGGTGTGTCATGGCAGATCACCCCCCGTGCCCTCATGGCCGCAATAACCGATCCGGATCGCGCAGCGGCCAAACGCGCATTTGAAGCCATGATGGAGATGACAAACATCGACATCGCCACGATCGAAAAAGCACGACGAGGCTGATCGCCCATAGATGGCGCGACCCCGTCGCAGCGCCGGAGTGTTCGCTCCGGTCGAGTTGATCGCGCTTGCGAGCGCCAGGGTGGGCATGGCCAGCCCGGCCCCCACGCTCTGGACGATAACTAACCCCGGCGCGGAGCGCAGCCTCGAGCGTGCGTTCGCGGCAAGACAGATGCACACGGTTGGCCACCGCACAGACGAACGGCAACCGCGTCGACCAGACTGGTTTGCCCCGTGACCGGTACCCGCGGCTTCGATGTTGCCCATCCACGTCGCAACCGAGGCCACTGCCGCCACCGAGGCAACCCAGCGCGTGGTTGCCGGCACCACCGGCAGCGCGGCGATGCTCCCGGAACGCATCCATCCATTCATCGGGGGACAACTTCAACGACGTGCTCCTGCTCGTCGGCATCCGCTCACAGACCGAGTCGCGCACTGGTCGGCGGTGCAAGCGCCGTCCAGTGTGCGCCGTAGCACAGTTCTTGGCAGCCCTGACGCGCAGACTGCAGGTTCCCGAAACCCTTCGTTTCCCGCCGCCCCGCCCTGCAGCGCTGCGCGGGATCGATCCCACCAGGAGTCCCTCTGATGCTGTTCGACAAGTTCGCTTTCCGCTCGCTGCAACTCGCCAATCGCATGGTGATGGCGCCCATGACACGCAACCGGGCTACGCCGGGGCATGCGGCGGTTGCAATGATGGCTACCTACTATGGCGAACGCGCGACCGCCGGCCTGATCGTCACCGAGGGCACGTCGCCCAGTCCCAATGGGCTGGGTTACCCACGCATCCCCGGGCTGTACGACGCGGCGCAGGTGGAGGCATGGAAGGCCACAACGGCCGCGGTGCACGCACACGGTGGCACGATCTTCCTGCAGTTGATGCATTGCGGCCGGGTGGCGCATGTGGCGAACCTGCCGGCCGGCGCCGAAGTGCTCGGGCCGGGGACGGCCGTGTGCCCGGGAGAGATGTACACAGACACACAGGGCATGCAGCCGCACAGCCCGCCGCGCGCCATGACCGAGGCGGATATTGCACACGCCGTGAAGGAATATGCGACTGCCGCCAGGCTTGCCATCAACGCGGGCTTCGACGGCGTCGAACTGCACGGCGCCAACGGCTATCTGATCGAGCAGTTTCTGAACCCGGTGGTCAACCTTCGGACCGACGCCTATGGCGCAAGCATCGACGGCCGCAATCGCTTTGCACTGGAGGTCGCGCGTGCCGCGGTCGAGGCCATTGGCCGCGACCGGGTTGGCATCCGGTTGTCGCCCTACGGGGTGTTCAACGGCACCAGTGAGTTCCCCGACGTGCAGGCACAGACCCTGGCGTTGGCCAGGGCGCTGTCCGCATTGGGCTTGCTCTACCTGCACCTCGTCGATCACTCGGCCATGGGCGCACCACCCGTGCCTGCCGACTTCAAGCGCAGGCTGCGCGCCGGTTTCGACGGGCTGTTCATCCTCTCCGGGGGTTTCGACCACGCGACTGCTGAACAGGCCTTGCGCGAAAAACGCGGCGACCTGATCGCTTTCGGGCGGCCATTCCTGGCCAATCCGGATCTCGTGGCGCGGATGCGTCAGGACGCCCCGCTCAACGCGCCGGACATGGCCACCTTCTACGTGCCAGGCGCCAGGGGTTACACCGACTATCCTGCCCTTGCCGCCTGATGTGCGCTCTCCCGTGGTGATTGTGTTGTCCAGCGCACAGACCCCTGGATGCGGGCTGTTACGGTGATTGACGGGTCATGGCACTTTTGCCGCAAGGAGACCATCATGAAACGCATTCTGACAATCGCCGCCGCTGCCCTGCTCACAGCATGTTCGTCCATGCCTGGTGCGGGTGCCAGGATGGGTGGAGGCAATCCCGCCCATGACATGGCCGCGATGGGCGGCCAGGACGCCATGTGCGCCGACCACATGAAGATGATGCAGGAGATGCAGCAGAAGATGTCCGGCGCCAGGACCGCCGAGGAGCGCACCGCCATGATGCAGGAGCACATGAAGGCGATGCAGGGGGGTATGGGCATGATGGGTCAGATGAAACCCGGGATGGCCATGCCTGAAACCGGCAAGCCGCCCATGGCCATGGGGATGCACCGGGGCATGACGGCTTGCCGCATGGACATGATGGACATGAAGATGACCATGATGATGCAGATGATGATGGACCGGGACACCATGAAGCCAGCGCCAACCAAATAGCCTTCCGGATGCCGGACCGCCACGCAGGGTGGTCAGGTTCGTCCCACAGGAGCCATCGATGTCATCCATCCTGAAAGGTGCTGCCCACCACCCGCACAAGGCAACGCCGGCGACGCAATTGGCCGGGGAGTCCGTGCCGGGAGCCGGCCCGGCGCCGGGGGCTGCGACTGGCGTCGAATACACCTGCCCCATGCATCCGCAGATTCGGCAGATGGGGCCTGGCACGTGCCCGTTGTGCGGCATGGCACTGGAACCGGTGGTTGCCACTGCCGATGGCGCGGGCAGCCCCGAGTTGCGCGACATGTCGCGGCGCTTCTGGGTGGCGCTGGCGCTCACCGTGCCTGTGTTTGCGCTGGAAATGGGCGGCCATCTGGTCGATATCCATGGCTTCGTCACCCCGCAGATGTCGAACTGGGTGCAACTGCTGCTGGCGACACCGGTGGTGTGGTGGGCCGGGTGGCCATTCTTTGCGCGGGGCTGGGCGTCCCTGAAGAATCGCAGCCTCAACATGTTTACGCTGATTGCACTGGGAACCGGCGTGGCATGGTCCTTCAGCATCGTCGGCACCTTGGCCCCCGGTTGGTTCCCGTCCGAACTGCGCATGGAAGATGGTGCGGTCGCCGCGTACTTCGAGGCCGCGGCTGTCATCACGGTGCTCGTGCTGCTGGGTCAGGTGCTCGAATTGCGGGCCCGGGAAAAGACGTCCGGGGCGATCCGGGCACTGCTCGACCTCGCGCCCAAGACGGCGGTACGCGTGAACACCGGGGGCGGAGACGAAACCGTGCCGCTGGATACGATCCAGGTTGGCGAATTGCTTCGGGTGCGCCCGGGCGAGAAGATCCCGGTCGACGGTGAACTGACAGACGGCCAGGGCACCGTGGACGAGTCGATGGTGACTGGCGAGCCGATGCCTGTGGTCAAGTCCGTTGGCGCCAAGCTGACGGCGGGAACGCTCAACCAGACTGGTGGCTTCGTCATGCAGGCGCAGAAAGTCGGCGCAGACACCTTGCTGGCCCAGATCGTGCACATGGTCTCGGCGGCACAACGCAGCCGTGCGCCGATCCAGCGCATGGCTGACGAGGTGGCGGGCTGGTTCGTCCCGGCGGTCATTGGCGTGGCGATGGCCACGTTTGTCGCCTGGATGGTCTGGGGGCCGGACCCGGCGTTTTCCTATGCACTGACCGCAGCCGTGGCAGTGCTCATCATCGCCTGTCCGTGCGCATTGGGGCTGGCAACGCCGATGTCGATCATGGTGGGGGTGGGTCGCGGAGCACAAGGCGGCGTGCTTGTTCGTGATGCCGAGGCGCTGGAACGCATGCAGAAGGTCGACACACTCGTCATCGACAAGACCGGCACGCTGACCGAGGGCAAGCCCAAGGTGGTGCATGTCGACACCGTGGCCGGAATCGATGCGGGGTTGTTGTTGCAGAAACTCGCCAGCGTCGAGCGCTCGAGCGAACACCCCCTGGCGGCAGCGGTCGTGGCCGAGGCGGGAGCCCGCGCGCTGTTGTTGACGCCTGTCACGGACTTCGACTCTCCTCTTGGCAAGGGCGTGGTTGGCAGCGTCGACGGTGCGCGCGTGGTATGTGGCAGCGCCAGGTTTCTGGGCGAATCCGGCATCGACACAGCGCCGCTGGAAGCACTTGCCGAGGCCCAGCGCACCAAGTCGGCCACGGTCATCTTCGTGGCGCTGGATGGAAAGCTCGCCGGTCTTGTTGCCATTGCCGATCCCGTCAAGCCCAGCACCCGCCCCGCACTGGATGCGCTGCGCGCTGCGGGTGTGCGCATCGTGATGCTGACAGGCGATGGAAAGACAACGGCCCAGGCGGTCGGGCGGGCGCTGGGTATCGACGATGTCCGCGCCGAAGTCCTGCCCGCCGACAAGGCGGCGGTGGTTGCACGACTGCGGCAGGAGGGTCGTGTGGTGGCCATGGCTGGCGACGGTGTCAATGACGCGCCGGCGCTTGCCGCGGCCGACGTCGGCATCGCCATGGGCACCGGGACGGATGTGGCCATGGAGAGCTCGGGGGTGACGTTGCTCAAGGGTGACCTGATGGGCATTGTGTCGGCGCGCAATTTGTCCCGGGCCACGATGCGCAACATCCGGCAGAACCTGTTTCTATCGTTTGCCTACAACATCGCCGGCATTCCCGTTGCGGCTGGCGTGTTGTATCCGTTCACCGGGATGCTCCTGTCCCCGGCAGTCGCTGCGGCGGCCATGGCCCTGTCATCGGTGAGTGTCATCGCGAACGCGCTGCGCCTGCGTTCGAGCAGGCTGGACGGCTGAGCCGGGCAGCTTTCGTTGGGCCGCTCTCCCTGTGTGGCTGCCTGCCTATGCCGGGACGGGCACCGGCCGTTGCCCTAGTGCCCCGGCACAGAGATTTCGGAACATGACGAAAACGATGCATTCGCGTCGAGGGCAAGGCGCACACCACAGCGATACCCGAAGGTATCGCGCGGATGTGCAACGCCGCCATCGGCGTGAAGGCGCGTTTTCGTGTTTCGGAATTTCTGGGCCGGGGTACTAGTTCCGGCTCGATGATGCTGCCGACGCCGGTGGCGCGATACCCCTGGCCAGCAGGGGCGCCTGGCGCGCTTTTTCGATCGCCTTGCGCACCTTGTCCCCGTCCTTGGACCGCAGGCCTTCGGCCAGGGCATGCGAAGCATCACCGCGCAACGTGGCGTACCTGCGCAGCACTTCCAGGGTCTGGGCCGACGGGGCGGCCGGTTCCAGGTGAAGCTGCGACAGCTCCTCGAAGTTCTCCTGGTACTCGGCAGTGATCCGGCTGTCGATCGCGCCGGCCAGCTGATCAAAGGAAAGGCGATCGCGCCGACCGGAATCGAGCAGCGCATCCCATCTCTGGCTGAGTACGCGGTCTTCATCGAGAAATTTCCGGATCGCCTGCTGCGCCCGCAGCTCGTCGCCCATGCGGTAGCTCGGCGCCGGTATGTGCGTGACGAGCCCGAACACGCCGGCGGCCAGCAGTCCAACGGCCGCCACGCGGCTGGCCACGCCTGGTCCGCTGTGGTTGCCTTCCCAGCGGCGCGCCAGCAGTTGGGCCAGCACCGCACCGCAGACCAGTCCCCCGACGTGTGCGGCGTTGTCTATGCCCGGGATGACCAGCCCCATGCCCAAGGTCACCACCGTGAAGACAATGGCGGCGCCGAACAACCAGCGGAACTCGTGGCGCTGGACATGGTGGCGCTCACGCCACAGAAACACCAGCAGCGCGCCGTACAGGCTGAACACGGCGCCGGACGCTCCGCCGGACACGGCCTTGTTGCCTTGCAGGACAAGTGAGAGCAGATTGCCGAAGACCCCGCTTCCGAGGTACAGAAGCGTGAATCGCCAGCGCCCGTAAAGCTGCTCCACCAGCCGGCCCACGTCCCACAACGCCCACATGTTGAGCGCCAGGTGGAGCACGCCAAAATGCAGGAACAGCGCGGTGGCGAGCCGCCACCATTGCCCGTCCTGGGTCGCGGGCCCGAAGTTGGCGCCCCAGGTCAATTGGACGCCGTTGGAGGTGTGCCACAGGCCGGCGCCGAAACCGAGCATGGTGACAAACACCAGCACGTTGATGGTCAGCAGGGCCAATGTGACCGGTGCGCGTCTTGGACCCGCATGCATCAGATCGGCCAGACTGGGCGGCAGCGTGGCAGAGCCAGTGGTCGTGGCGGGCGTCGAAGGTGTCATGGATGCCCCTATTACAGCCTATCGAGGGCCCTGTGAAAGCTGGACGTGGCGTGGAAAATCGCGACAATTTGGGCATGAATACGCACATACCTACCGTACTGGCCCCTCTTTCCACCCAGGATGCGACGCGCATCGACGACACCCGTATCGGCGCGGTGCGGCCCCTGATCACGCCCGCGTTGCTTCAGGAGTGGCTGCCCGTGCCGGCGCCGGCGCTGGCATTGGTCGAGAACAGCCGGCGGGCCATATCGCGCGTTCTGCACGGCGCGGATGACCGGCTCGTGGTGGTGGTCGGCCCCTGTTCGATCCACGACCATGCGCAGGCGATTGCCTATGCGACACAGCTGAAGGCGCAGGCCGATGCGCTCAAGGACGAGTTGCTGATCGTGATGCGGGTGTATTTTGAAAAGCCGCGCACCACCGTGGGCTGGAAGGGTTATATCAACGATCCGCACCTCGACGGCAGTTTTGCCATCAACGAGGGGCTGGAGATGGCCCGCCGGCTGCTGCTTGACGTGCTGGCGCTGGGCCTGCCGGTCGGTACCGAATTCCTGGACCTGCTCAGCCCGCAGTTCATCTCCGACCTGGTCAGCTGGGGCGCGATCGGCGCGCGCACGACCGAGAGCCAGAGCCACCGCCAACTCGCGTCGGGCCTGAGTTGCCCGGTCGGGTTCAAGAACGGCACCGACGGCGGCGTCAAGGTGGCCACCGACGCGATCCAGGCAGCTTCGGCCGTCCACGCGTTCATGGGCATGACCAAGATGGGGCAGGCGGCAGTCTTCGAGACACGTGGCAATGCGGACTGCCATGTGATCCTGCGTGGTGGCAAGGTGCCGAACTACAGCGCCGCCGATGTTGCCGCCACCTGCAGCGTGCAGAAGGCGGCCGGATTGCGCGAGCAGGTCATGGTCGATGTATCCCATGCCAACAGCAGCAAGCAGCACCGGCGCCAGATCGAGGTGGCCGCTGATGTGGCGGCACAGGTTGCCGCCGGCGAAGGGCGCATCATGGGTGTCATGATCGAGAGCCACCTCGAGGAAGGGCGCCAGGACATCGTTGCGGGCACGCCGCTGCTGCCCGGGGTCTCGGTCACCGATGCCTGCATCAGCATGGCGCAGACCCTGCCGGTGCTGCACGGTCTGGCGCGGGCGGTGCGCGCGCGGCGCGCCCTGCCGGCGGCGCGGTAGCAACCGCGGCGCACATGGTCTTCAAGGAGCTCGATGCCGTCGACTGGCAGGACCAGTCGGCGGTCGTGCGCCGGACGTCGGATGAGCAGATGCCGTATTACCTGCGGCGCTTTTTTGGCGACAGCACACAGGTCGATGTGCTCAACCAGCTGTGCGTGAGTACCAGCGGCATCGTGACGCGCATCGACCACCTGCTGCTGCACACCCATGGGCTGGTGGTGGTCGACAGCCACAGCGTGCTCGGCCATCTGCAGGTGGAGGAGGATGGCCGCTGGATCTGCCTGGACGGCAGCCGGGTCCGCGTGATTCGTTCCCCGGTGACCCAGGCCTACGAACAGGCACTGTCGCTGAAGGCATTCCTGGAAAAGAAGGTCAGGCAGAAGGGATTCTTCGACCGCGTCGAACTCGACGTCATGGTGGCCGTGCCGGACGTCGACGCGATCCAGTGGCCGCGCAGCGGTCCCCAGGTGGAGGTGTGCAACGACTACGAGTTGCCCCGTCTGGTCCATGACCGCGTCCACCAATACCGAACCTTGGGCGTGGGGCCGGGGCTGCTGGTGCCCGCACAACGCCGGCGCCTGGCGGAATTCCTGATACTCAAGCATCGGCCGGGGCTGGTGCGGGCCGCGGTCGATACGGCCGGCCGTTTCGGCGGCGACAGGTAATATCCGTCAGTCCGTCCAAGAGGTTGTTGCACACCATGGTGTTGAAGGAGCTGGACCCGTTTTACGGGCGCACACAGGAAGAGATCGCCGGGCGCATCGCGCAGGACCGGATGGCTTACCATTTGCGGCGCTTCTTCGGCAAGAGCGAGGACGTCGACGTTCTCAACTACCTGCGCGTCGGCTCCGGCACGGCGGTGGCCCATGTCGATCATCTGGTGCTGCATCCCTACGGGCTGTTGATCGTCGAGCGCGAGAACCTGGTCGATCGGGTACAGATCAAGGACGACGGGCAGTGGTTGCGCTGGCGCAATGGCGCCGCCGCCGAAATGCGCTCCCCCATCACCCGGGCCTACCTGCGCGCCCTGTCGCTCAAGGCCTTCCTCGACAAGAACGTCAAGCAGAAGGGCTTTTTCGAGGGCGTCGAGCTCGATATCCTGGTGGCCGTGCCGGACACCAACGTCATCCAGTGGCCGACCATGGGGCCGCTGGCCGAAGTCTGCAACGCAGATCAGGTCTTCGAGCGGGTGAACCAGCGCGTGCAGCAATGTCGCCGCGTAGCCACTGTTACCGGATTGCTGACACCCTCCGAGCGGCGGCGCCTGGCGGATTTCCTGCGCTCGCTGCACCGACCGTTGGCCAAGATGCCACCGCCTCCCTGACAGCGCGCCCGACCTGCCATGATCTTCAAGGAACTCGATCCATTTCGCGGTGGCGAGGCCGACGTGGCAGCGCGGCTGGTGGCAGACCGCATGGCCTACTACCTGCGCCGGTATTACCGCCGCAGCCACGAGGTGGATGTGCTCAACGAATTGCGGGTGTCGGCAGGCGACGCGGTGGCAAGCCTGGACCATCTGTTGTTGCATTCACATGGCCTGTTGCTGATCAGCCGCGAGGCCGGGTCCGATCCCGTCCGGATCGATGGTGAAGGTTACTGGCAACGCTGGGTCCGTGGCCATGCGGTGGACTTCGGCTCGCCGATCACGCGTGCCTATGTGCAGGGCCTGTTGTTGAAGTCCTTTCTGGACCGGCGCGTCCAGCAGCGCGGTTTCTTCGACCGGCTGGAGCTCGACGTGCTGGTGGTCGTCCAGGACGAGGTCGACATCACCTGGCCGCTGAGCGGACAGTTGAGCGAGGTGTGCAAGCGCGACGAGGTATTCGACCGGGTGACCCGGCGCATCGAGCAGTGCCAGGCCAGTGCGGGCGGGCCCGGTTTGCTGACGGAGATCGAGCGCCAGTTGCTGGGTGACTTCCTGTGCCGCTCGCACCGCCCGGGCCGATGAAGCTGCTGGTGCGTTCGCTGCTGCTGCTGCTGGGCGGGGCTATCTTCTTTGCGCTGGCTGGCGTGGTCGCTGTGTGGGCGCCCGATCAGCCGGTCGACAGCCTGAAGCTGCGCTGGGCCGGCCCGCCTTCGCAATTCGTTCTGCTGGATGGCCAGCAGGTGCATTTGCGCGATGAAGGCCCGCGCGACGATCCGTTGCCGATCGTGTTGGTGCACGGCACCTCGGACAGCCTGCATACCTGGGATGGCTGGGCCGCCGCCCTCGGCGGCAGACACCGCGTCATCCGGTTCGACCTGACGGGATTCGGCCTGACCGGGCCAAATGCGGAGAACGACTATTCGATTCCGCGTTACGTGCGCCAGGTCGAAGCCGTGCTTGACCACCTTGGCGTCCAGCGCGTGGTGCTGGGTGGCAATTCGCTTGGCGGCCATGTCGCGTGGGCTGCGGCCCTGGCCATGCCGCAGCGGGTGGTGCGGTTGGTGCTGGTGGACGCCGGGGGTTATGCCGTGCCACCACAGGAGGTGCCGGCGGCGCTGCGCCTGGCGCGTGTCCCTGGATTGCGCCGGGTGCTGGAGCACGTGCTGCCACGCGGGCTGGTGATGGCGAGTGTGCGCAACGTCTACGGTGACCCGTCAAAAGTTACCCCCGCGCTGGTGGACAGGTATTACGATATGGCCCTGCGCGAGGGAAACCGGCGCGCATTGGGTTACCGGGTTGCGCTCGGTCTGGTGGATGAATCGGCGCGCATCAGGAGCGTAGCAGTTCCGACGCTGATCCTGTGGGGCGGACGCGACCGCCTGATCCCGCTGCAGTCGGGGCAGCAGTTTGCGCGCGATGTGGCGCGTTCCACCTTGGTGGTTTTCGACGATCTCGGGCATTTGCCCCACCAGGAGGACCCGCAGCGGACGGTGCGAGAATTGCTGCGCTTCCTGGGTGACGAACAGGCGAACTGAGGGACATCAGCCGATGGGTGAAAAGACGGTACCGGAGCTGGCACGAGACACGCTCAAACAACTGGTGGTCAGGAAACTCGCGCCCACACCGGCGAATTACCTTGCCATCTACAACGAGATCGGTGGGGTCAAGACCGAGCCGCCGTTTCCGGCTGAACAATTGCGCCGGATTGCGCAGGATCTGCCGGCCAAGACGCCCGGACAGCAAAAGCAGCGCAGCCTGTTCGAATACGCCATCTCGCAGTCGAACTGGGAGGGTGTCTACAGCGCCTTGCTGGCCTACGGCAGCTTTACACCCAAGCCGGAGAGTTCTGGATTCGGTGTGCTGCATACCAGCGAGGTGTCTGCGTTGGTGCAGGTACCACCCAGCACCGCCGCCGCACCTGCACTGACGACCGACTTCCTGGAGCAGATCGCCCGCCTGATCGAATTCGCCCGGCCGGCGCTGGGCACGGACGACGCACGGTTCAGCGAGCAGACCCAGGAACTGCTGCGGGTGATGCGGGAACCCGGTGTGGATATCGTGCGCGTCAAGCAGATGCTGAGCACGTTTGGCCACCGGGTGTCGTTCGCTGCCGAAGACCAGGCAGAGATCAAGTCCACGCTGCTGCACCTGCTGCGTCTGATCATGGAGAACATCGGCGAGTTGAGCATCGATGACCGCTGGCTCAAGGGGCAGGTGGATGCGCTGATGGGGGCTGCCACGCCGCCCTTGACCCTGCGCCGGCTCGACGACGTGGAGCGCCGGCTGCGCGACGTGATGCTCAAGCAGGCCGAGGCCAAGGGGCGCGCTGTCGAGGCGCAAAAGGAAATGCGCCTGATGCTGGGCACCTTCATCGAGCGGCTGTCGCTGATCACGGACACCACCAGCACCTTTGGTGGCAAGATGGAGGAAAACGCCCGGCTCATCGAGCAGGCCACCAGCCTGGAGGAACTCGCGCCGGTGCTCAAGGAGGTGGTCAGTGCCACGCGCACCATGGCAAGCGACACCCTGACCGCGCGCGACGAGTTGCGGGGCATGCGCGAGCGCGCGGAAGCCACCGAGGCGGAAATCGTCAAGCTGCACATGGAGCTCGACCGGGTGAGCGCACAGGCGCGCCACGACCCGTTGACCGGCGCACTCAACCGCAAGGGGCTCGACGAGGCGCTGAACCGCGAGGTATCGAACATGCGCCGCAAGGAGACCCCCTTGTGCATGGCGCTGCTCGACATCGACAATTTCAAGAAGATCAACGACACCCTCGGGCACACCACCGGGGACCAGGCGCTGGCCCACCTGGCCCAGGTGGCGCGGGAAAGCATGCGTCCGCAGGACACGCTGGCACGTTTCGGCGGCGAGGAATTCGTGTTGATGCTGCCCGACACCCCACTCGACAAGGGCATCGAGGCCATGACGCGGCTGCAACGCGAACTCACCAAACGCTTCTTCCTCGCCGGCACCGAGAAGATCCTCATCACCTTCAGCGCGGGTGTGGCCCAGGTCGGGCCGGATGAAGAAGGCGCCAATGCGATCAAGCGTGCCGACCAGGCCATGTACATGGCCAAACGGGCGGGCAAGAACCGGGTCCTGGGTGCGTGACGAGCGCCACCGGCCCATAGTGGTTGGATGAAGGGTGACAACAATGGTCTATCTGGTTCTGGGTCTGCTGGTTTTCCTGGGTGTGCATTCCGTGCGCATCGTCGCCGACGGCTGGCGCGCGCGGGTCGTTTCCAGGGGCGGAGCCAACGCCTGGAAAGGCCTGTATTCGCTGGCATCGCTGGCAGGGTTTGTTCTGATCATCTGGGGTTTCGGCCAGGCCCGCATGCAACCGATGCAGCTGTGGAGCCCTCCACCGGGCATGCGCCATGTCGCCTCGTTGCTGACGCTGCTGGCATTCGTTCTGCTGGCGGCGGCGTATGTGCCGGGCAATGGCATCAAGGCGCGCGTCCACCACCCGATGGTGCTGGGCGTCAAGGTGTGGGCGCTGGCTCACCTGCTGGCCAATGGCAATCTGGCGCATGTGGTTTTGTTCGGGGCTTTCCTGGTGTGGGCGGTGCTGGATTTTTCTTCCGCGCGCCGACGCGACCGAGCTGCCGGCACGGTGTATCCGCCGGGGCGCCCCGCGGCCACGGTGGTGACGGTTGTCTCTGGCGCCGTGGCCTGGGCGGTGTTTGCCATGTGGCTGCATGGCTGGTGGATCGGCATCCGGCCGATTGGCTGACGCCGGTGCGGGGGCCTATGGGATGTCCAGGGCCCACTGGATCAGGTATTTGGCAACGAAGCCGACCATGCCGAATGCCAGCCCGATGAAGATCACAAAGGTGCCGAACCTGCCCGCCTTGGCCTCCCAGGCGAGCTGCCCCACGATGAACAGCATGTAGAGCATGAAGGCGCCCAGGCCGAACGACAGGCCAAAGCCGGCGATCTGCTCCTCGGTGAATCCGAACATCAACGCCTCGCTTGCGCCGCCGGCCGCTCTGGCAAGGCGGAAGCGTCGACCAGGTCGCGGTAGGCGTGCCAGCTGGCGTGCCCGAGCACCGGCACCACCACCAGCAGGCCGGTGAGCAGGGTGGCGAAACCCAGCGCCACCAGCAGCATGATCACGCCGGACCACACGGCCATCGGCACCGGGTTGGCCAGCACGACGCGCCAACTGGTCAGGACGGCATCAAGCAGCGTGATGCGCCGGTCCAGCATCAGGGGCATGGAAACCACGCTGGACGCAAAGATCGGGGCGGCGAGGATGCCGCCCATGGACAGCCACAACTCGAACAGATAGTGGTTGCGCCCCAGGACCACATGGCGCAGAAAGTCGATCGGCGTCTGGATCGGTGCCGGTGCCATCAAGGTGATCAGGGCCGCCGAGGTCAGAACCCAGCCGGTGCCGGCCAGCGCCAGCATCACACCGAAGCGCACCAGGCACCAGTAGCCGCCACGCTCGACAAAACGCGACTGCTGCCAGCGCATCCAGGTATCTCGCATCAGGGCGAGGCTGATCGGTGTGTGCTGCTCCAGTGCGCGGCTCATGGCATACAGGCTGGTCGCAAGCACCGGCGCCACCACCAGAAAGCCGGAGAAGGCGCCTGCAAGCAGCCAGAACTTGTGGTGGGCGACAGCCAGCAGACCTGCGCCGAACAGCGCCAGTGCTGCGCCGTGGGCGACGCTCAGCCACCCACTGCGGACCATGTCCTGCACGCCCAGCAGCAGCCACTGCAGCGGGCGGCCGGCAGCGATCTGCCGCACGGTCGGAACGGGGCTGTGGGCGGGTACGGGGCGGGGCATCTTCATGGGTGGGTGGGCGGCCGGGCAGGGCTGGAGTCTAGGTCGGGGCGGTGCGCGTCGGGTTGATCTGAGTCAAGCCGGGCTGGTTGCCATTGTGCGCGCCGCATAATCGACGTTAATCCATATTCAGGAGGCCGCCATGCCGCGACCCGTTCTCGACGAAGCACACATCCACCCTGCGATCCGCGACAAGATCGCCAACCTGCAGGCGGATATCGTGCGTGAGGTGCAGTCGGCGGTTGCCACGCACCAGGTCGTCGTCGTGGGCATGGCCCAGAACCCGGCGCCGAAGCAGGCGCGCAAGCTGCTCGACGGCGCTGGCATCGCCTTCCACTACCTGGAGTACGGGAGTTACTTCAACACCTGGCGGCGGCGCAATGCGCTCAAGATGTGGACCGGCTGGCCAACGTTTCCGATGGTGTTTGTCAAAGGCACGCTGGTCGGCGGTGCCTCGGACCTGGAAGCCCTGCTCGCCAGCGGAGAACTCAGGAAGATGCTGGCCTGATACCCGCGCGCCGCGGCATGGTTGCCGCGGCCGGCAGGGCCGTCCCGGCCGTGGTGTCCGGGGATCAGCTCTTCGGGGCCATGTGCATGCCCGGCCCGCCATGCCCGCGTCCATGGCCACGCCCCATGGTGTTGGCGTCGAACACCTTTTGCTGCTCGGGGGTCAAGGCAGCGTAGAACGTCCTGGTGGCGTCGTGGCGCTTGGCCATGTCGGCATCGCGCTGCGCCTTCATCGCATTCATGTGGTCGATGCGTTCGGGCGTGCTGAGCTTGCTCATGCTGTCATGCATGGCCTGGCGGCTCTCCGGGGTCATGGGCTTGCCCGCTGGTGGTTGCATGCTGGCGGTAAAGGCAGTCCACGCGCTCTCCTGCGCCGGCGCCAGCTTGAGTTTGGCTTTCAGGTCGGCCTGGTGCCTGGCCCGCATCTCCTGCATCCTGGCCGGATCCATGCGCTGGTGCTGGCCCATCGGGCCGGATGGCGAGCCACCCATGCCCATGCCCTGGGCGTGAACCGAGACGCCGGCCGCAGCCAGCAGGGAGGCGATCAACAGAGGTTTGAAAAACGCGGTCATGTCAAAGTCCTTTCGGTGAGAAGACACCTGACTGCGCGGTGTTGGCGTCAGGTTGAAAGCGAGTTTGCGCGTGCCGTGTATCGGCACCATGACCCTGCGATAACTGTTTGTAAAGCCGCGCGTGGTCAGCTTGTTTGCTTCGGCAGATGGCCCTGCAGCATGCGGGCGAGGTCTGGCCCCGTCACCAGCGCAACCTGGTTGCTGGCGGCAAAGCGGCGCGCGTTGTCACCCACGGCAGGGATCGCAAGGTAGACGCAGTGGCTGGCATCCTGTGCATCTCTCGCCTGCACCAGGGAACGCACCGCGTCCACGCCCTGGTTGGCCGCTTTCCAGCGCCTCGCGCCGACCAGGGTGGTTCGGCCGGCCTTGACCAGTTGCAGGTCTGCAGCGTCGCCCTTGCTTCGTTGCACGGTGTAGCCCTGCCGCGTGTAGGCTTGGTCCAGCAGATCGCAGAACTCGTTCCAGGGCAGCGCGCCGAGGGCGGCCAGCGTGTGAGCCACTTCGGCGTCGCTGGGGGCACGGAACTGCCGATAGGCCGCAATGCCGCCGATCACCAGAAACGGAAACCCACCCATCACGCCAAACGGCACGTACTGCTCGGGCAGCAGCGCGCGCGAGGCCAGCGCCACCACCAGCACGATCGCAAGGCTGATCCACCATGGCGAGCGCAACAGCACCGCAAACAGCGAGTTCGGTGCCATCTTCAGTTTCACGCGGCAATCTCCCAGAGTCGCCCCGGCCGGGGCGCTGGCAGGTTTGTACCACGGGTGCGCGGCCATGCCGGCCACCGTGCCGGCCGGCGGTCCTGGTGGTGCGCCAGCGGGGCCATCAGGCGGCTACGGCGTATCCCTCTTCGGCGATGGCCTTGGCCAGGGCGTCGCGCGGCTGGGCGGAATCCACCTCGACCCTGTTCTGTGGACGGTCGATCCTGACCTCGGCTTGCGGATCGAGCTGTTTGACGGCCCGGGTGACGGCTTTCTCGCAATGGCCACAGGTCATGCCTGTGACGGTGAAGAGCTGGTTCATGGTGGCCTCGTGTGGTTGATTTGTGCCAGCATAGCGCCAACTGCGTGTCATCCGCAATGCGCAGGGTGTCGAATTGGCCTACCCTTGATCCATGACTACATCGACAGAATCACTGGAACTCGACATCGGTGTAGGCGGCATGACCTGCGCCTCCTGCGTGATGCGGGTCGAGCGCGCACTCAAGAAGGTGCCCGGCGTGCAGGACGCGTCGGTGAACCTGGCCACCGAGTCCGCTCGCGTGCATTACGCACCCTCACCCGAGATGGAGGCGCGCATGCGCCGTGCCGTGCGCGACGCCGGGTACGAGCCTCGCACGCAGGCCCAGGCCGATGCGCTGGACCAGGACGTGTCGCCCTGGGCCGGTTTCGCCCCGGTGGCGATCGGCTTGTTGTTGAGCGCCCCGCTGGTGCTGCCGATGCTGGGCGAACTGCTGGGGTGGCACTGGATGCTGCCGGCCTGGCTGCAGTTCGTGCTGGCCACGCCGGTGCAGTTCATTCTCGGCGCCAGGTTCTACAAGGCGGGCTGGCAGGCCCTGCGCGCCGGTGCCGGCAACATGGACCTGCTGGTGGCCCTGGGCACCTCGGCCGGGTGGGGGCTGTCGGTCTGGTTGTGGCTGACGGCGCCCATGGGTGCCATGGTCCACCTGTACTTTGAAGGTTCCGCGGTCGTGGTC
>JANMZX010000468.1:0-2998 GCA_031383745.1 Rhodoferax sp.
TGGCCAACCCGGTTGCCATGGCGATCAAAGGTATTGAGGCACCCGGCCGACACACCGGCCGACAGGTAGTTGCCGTCCATGCCCATCAGCGCGCCGTCGGGCCTGCCTTCTTCCTCGACCGAGGTGGCGAACAGCGTCGGCGCTCCCATGATGCCGTGCTGCTCATCCCAGGACGCACGCCAGATCTTCCCGGCGAAACTGTCCGAGAAGAGGATCGAGGTCCCATCCGGCGCCCAGGCGATGCCGTTGGCCACGGTCACCCCATGGAACAGCCGCTGCACCGCGCCATCCACACCGGCCCGGTACAGGGCACCGACGGGCTGCTTGTCACTGGCGCGGTCGTCCATGGAGCCGAACACAAACCAGCGCCCGCTCGGCGAGACCTTGCCTTCGTTCAGCCGGTTGGTCGCGGCTTCGCCCGGGATGTCGGCCACATGCAGCAGCATGCCGGTGGAGGTGTCCAGCAGCGCCAGCCGGTGTTGCAGCGCCAGCACGAGTCGGTGGTCGCCCGCCAGCCCCAGTGCCCCGACCACTTCGGGCAGCAACCAGCGTGTCAGCGCACCGGTGCCGGGGTCGAGGCACAACACCGCGGGTGCGCGGATGTCGATCCAGAACAGGCGGCCCGCATCGGCGTCCCACACCGGGGACTCGCCCACGTCGTTGCGGATCGACCAGGCGAACATGCCGTCGTGGGGCGACGGCAGGGCTGTACGCAGCAGCGTCTCATGGTATGTCTGCAGCGCTGCGGGCGTGGGGATCATGTGATTGCGCCAGCGTCCCGGTGGGTGGCACTTGCGGGCGGACAGGCCGCATCAGCCTTGCGTGATGACATACAACTTGCGCACCTGCGTCAACACGTTCCAGGTGCCCGTCCAGCCCAGCGGCAGGTTGATCGCGTCGCCCGCGCCCAGCAGGACCTTGCTGCCATCGGCATGGGTCATCTCCACGGTGCCGGAAATGAAATGGCAGAATTCCGACGCCTTGGTGCGATCGGCCGTGAAGCGGCCGGGTGTGCATTCCCAGATGCCGATCGCCACCCGACCATCGGGAGATGTCCACAGCGGCAGGCTGGCCTCTTGCTGGCCAGCCTGCAGGGAAGTAGGCTTGGCGGCAAACGGGCCGAGCGCCGTTTGGGCGAGTGCATGGAAGGTGGAGAGATCGATCATTGGGGTGGTTCTGGGGACGGTGGGGACTCGGTCAGGCAGGCACAGGTGCATGGCTGCGAACGCGTGCCTGGTGAGTAGCCAAGAGAAGCGTGGATGTGTGCTTCGCGGATCGGGTCGGATCGTTGGTGTCGGTGTTGGCGTCGAAGGACATGGTAACTCCGTCGCGGCCAAAACAGCACGCTATCGGCCGCCCAGCGCCACGCGGTATCGCGACCCACCACCAGGTGCGTTCCACCATGCAGGAGAACCACGGCACTGCGCGTCGGGGCAGGGACGCACATGCGATAGCTGGGAGAAAGGTCATGGCTTGAGCCAAGTCACCGGCATCGCAGTGTGTCAGGCCCGTGTTTGTAAGCGGAGATCTGGTTGTCATACGCTGGAAATTCAAGTTTCAGTGGCAAGATGGCAGCTTCACACATAGGGAAGAACTGGCGTACAAGCGCTGGGACGGAGAAAGAATTGCCGAGGAAACGTTTTGTACGATCCAGCGCAAAGGACACCCCAGGTTCGAATCGGGTAGCTACCGCAATCCTGCAGCGACATCTGCTGCCAATCAGGTAGCGCAGAGTTCATAACCATAGCCCCACGGAACACCCGCCAACATGCCATCCAACACCTCCCAGCTCATCGGCGCCCTGCTCGCGCTCGTGATCCTCACGGCCATCGTAGGCGCTCGACTCCTGTTCTCCCGAGTGCGGGAGTCACGGCAGAAGCGTATTCATCCCCAGGCCATCGCCACCTCCGTCAAGATGGCTGCGCGTCTGGAGAACGTTCAGGCCGCGGACAACTTCAGGAATCTGTTCGAGGTTCCGGTCCTGTTCTATGCGCTTGGAGCCGTCGCACTTGCCACCCAACAAACACCGGGTTGGCTGGTCGTGGGCGCCTGGGCATTCGTCGGCTTGCGCGTGGTGCACAGCTTCATCCATTGCACCTACAACAAGGTCGTACATCGGTTGGCTGCATTCCTTCTCAGCTTCATGCTGCTTGTGGCCTTGTGGGTTGCGTTCTTCATGTCGCTACCCGGCGCAATTGGGGCCTGACTCCGTGCACGGATTCACCACGTGGCCAATCATCGGAGCGCAAAGCGCGTTGGCAAGTTGACATACCCTGACACCAGAAGAGACAGCTTTGCCGGCGACACCTTGCACGGCACCTGGGTGGCCGATCCGTACCGGTGGCTCGAGCAGGACACGAGCGCCGAAACGGCGGACTGGGTGCAGCGCCAGAACGCGGTGACGGAAGACTTCCTGGCCAAGATTCCCTTTCGTCACGCTATCGCGAAGCGCTTTGAGGCGCTCTACAACTTCCCCAAAGTGGCGGCGCCACTGAAGGTCGGCGACCTGTATTTCATCAGCAAGAACAGTGGCCTGCAAAACCAGTTCGTGATCTACGTGCGCAAGGGCATGGATGGTGCGGACAGGGTTTTCATCGACCCCAACGCGGAAGATCCCAATGGCACGACCACCTTCAGCCTGCTGGCCTCCAGCATGAATCACCGCTATCTGGCGATCGGTGTGCAAAAGGCAGGAAGCGACTGGCAGGACATCGAGGTGTGGGACCTGAGCACGCTGACCAAGACGCCGGACCTGTTGCAGTGGTGCAAGTTCAGCGGCGCCGCCTGGTACAAACATGGCTTCTTCTACAGCCGCTACCCGGTGCCCGCGAAGGGAACCGAGTTCAGCGGCGGGAGCAAGTTCCAGAAAGTGTATTACCACCAACTCGGCGACCCTCAGGCAAAGGACGCCCTGGTTTGGGAACACAAGGAGAACGGCGACCTGTACGTGGGCGTGGGCACCACCGAAGGCGAGGAGTTCGCCACGCTGTACATCACC
>JANMZX010000477.1:0-3276 GCA_031383745.1 Rhodoferax sp.
CCATGACCACGGTCACTCCCACGAGAGCCCGCCAGCGCACGACGCTGCCGCGCAGGCGCACGCACACCCACACGATCACGGGCATGACCACCCGCACCAGCAGGACCACGGACACGCCCACTCGCACGACCATGGCCACAATCAGGACCATCAGCGCGCGCATGGGCACGACCATGACCATGCGAAAGACCATGGAACTGGGCACGACCACGCGCACGGCAAACACGACGGCCACCAGCATTGAGCGACCCTGCGCCCGCGCTCGCGGCGGATGACGCGGCGCTATCCCCGGCCAGCCTGCTGCAACTGATCTGGCTGGCCTCCCCCGCCCTGCCGGTAGGCGGGTTTTCGTATTCCGAGGTGCTGGAGGCAGCGGTGGACCGCGCCGGTGTCACCACCGAAGCGACGGCCGCGGACTGGCTGCGCGACCAGCTGCAGCTGTCGCTGGCGCGCTCCGACCTGCCCGTGCTGGCCCGGGCGATCGCCGCCTGGCGGGCGTACGACCTGCCCCGCATCGACAGGCTCAATGCCTGGGTGCTGCACTCCCGCGAGAGCAGCGAGTTGCGCCTGCAGACCGAGCAGATGGGGCGCTCGCTGATGGACTGGCTGCGCGTGCAGCACCCGGACGATGCCGTGTTACAGGCGCGCAGCCGGGCCTGCACATCACCGACCTACCCCGTGGCCTACGCCCTGGCAGCCTCCATCACTGCTGCCAGCGCGCGCGACTGCCTGCTGAGCTACGCCTTCGGCTGGGCCGAGAACATGACCCAGGCCGCCGTCAAGGCGGTGCCGCTGGGCCAGAGCGCCGGCCAGCGCATCCTGGCGATGCTGGCGCAGGAAATACCCGCGGTGGTGGCACATGCCTTGCGTGTCGAGGATACTGAGCGCCAGGCATTCGCGCCCATGCTCGCCATCCTGTCGGCCCAACACGAAACCCAATACTCCAGACTGTTCCGCTCATGAACGCCCTGCATCACATTGCCCGCCGCACCAAGAAGCTGCCCCCCCTGCGAGTAGGTATCGGCGGCCCGGTCGGCTCGGGCAAGACAACACTGCTGGAGATGCTGTGCAAGGCCATGCGCAGCAAGTACGACCTGGTGGCGATCACGAACGACATCTACACCAAGGAAGACCAGCGCATCCTGACCGTCAGCGGCGCCCTGCCCGCCGACCGCATCATGGGCGTGGAAACCGGCGGCTGCCCGCACACGGCCATCCGCGAGGACGCCTCGATCAACCTGGAGGCCATCGACCGCATGCTGGAGGAATTCCCCGACGCCGACATCGTGTTCATCGAGTCCGGCGGCGACAACCTGGCGGCCACCTTCAGTCCTGAACTGAGCGACCTCACCATTTACGTGATCGACGTGGCCGCCGGCGAGAAGATCCCGCGCAAGGGCGGCCCCGGCATCACCAAGAGCGACCTGTTCGTGATCAACAAGACCGACCTGGCGCCCTACGTCGGCGCCAGCCTGGAGGTGATGGAAGCCGACACCCGGCGCATGCGCACCAACAGCGGCGGCCAGTTGAAGCCCTTCGTGATGACCAACCTGCGCACCAACTCCGGCCTGGACGACGTGGTGGCCTTCATCGAAACCCGCGGCATGCTGCTGGCCGGCTAGAATCGCGCCACTGGAAGCGTGGCAGAGTGGTCGATTGCACCGGTCTTGAAAACCGGCGACCCGCAAGGGTCCGTGAGTTCGAATCTCACCGCTTCCGCCAGGAAGCTAGTAAACACGGGCCCTCGCGGCCCGTTTCATTTTTCTGCCCATGTTTCTGCCCATGGTTCCTTTGTTGAACTTCGGTAATACTGAAGGCTGCGCGGCACCAACACCAACAACACAGCGTCGGTTGCAGCGCTCAACCAGACCTTCACCCAAGTCAAACTGAACCGACTGCTGAGTCCCAGCGGTGATGACCCCGTGATGCTCTTGATCGAATATGGCATGGCCTGGGCGCAGGCCACATGCGCACGGTCATCCAGGCCGCATTCCAGCTCTTTCATGATTTTGCCAACGGCGGCGCGCACTGCGGGCCAGGAAATTCGGCCGGCAGGTAGCCGTCCGATATGGTCCCGGTCCAGATTCGTGCAGCTCTGCCCGCGGCCGCGGCGCTCCACTGCATGAGACCGCCAGCCAACTTGATCGGCAGGCGGATGGTGTGGCGGCTGCCTCGTTTGGACATTCACCGCCAACGCGGCCTCGACCAGGCATGCCGAGATGGGCGGCCAGCGTTCATGCGGATTTCGGGGCGGTGGCTTGCGCTGCGCATCGCATAGCAATCTCCGCCATGACCCAGCGATAGATTCGGCCACCGCGCCGCACAAATCGTCAGGCGCCGCCGCCCACGCGGACCACCTCGCCGGTGATGTAGTCCGATTCCGGCGTGCAATACATGTAGATCGCCCCGGCCGCCTCTTCCACGGTGCCAGCACGACCAAGTGGGCAACGCTGGGCGTGTGACTTCAGCAGTTCGGGGTTCATGCCAACCCGCAGCGACTTGCCTTCAATATCGATCGTTGCGCCGGCACTGGCGTCAGCCGCTGTCAGACGCGTGTTGATGAGCCCGAAGGCCACGCAATTGACGTTGACCTTGAGGCGCCCCCACTCCTTGGAGATCGCCTTGGTCAGGCCGATGACACCGGCCTTGGCGGAGCTGTAGTTCGCCTGGCCGGGATTGCCGTTGATGCCCGAGCCCGACGAGATGTTGACGACCTTTCGGAAAACCTCCCGTCCGGCTGCGGCCTCCGCCTTGGCCGCCGCGCTGATGACTGGATAGGCCGCGCGCAGGATGCGAAACGGCGCCGTCAGGTGGACATCGAGAATGGCGTACCACTGCTAGTCGGTCATCTTCTGGATCACGCCGTCCCAGGTGTAGCCGGCATTGTTGACGATGATGTCGATACCCTTGTAGTTGTCGACCGCGGTCTTGATGAACCGTTCAGCGAAGTCGGCTTCGAACTTTTCCACCACCTTGCCGCTGCAGGTGACGATGTGCCCGAGGTGCGTGATGCCGACGAAACGGGCATTGAACTGGCGCAATTGCCGCTGGACAAGGTATAACGACCACCGTTTCGTGGCCGATGCGGAGATTCCGCTTGACGTGTGGCTCAACTACCCGGGTGTGATCCCGCCCGAGGCGCTTGCGCGAGCGCAAATTGATGTGGTGGACTAAAAATTCAATATTGCCTACAATATTGAAAATGATTGTTCTCGACACCAACGTGCTGGTTTCAGCTCTGCGCTCCACCACCGGGTTTTCAAGGCGTTTGCTGGT
>JANMZX010000481.1:0-3611 GCA_031383745.1 Rhodoferax sp.
TGAGCTCGGCATGCAGGTGATCGCGGAAGGCGTGGAAACCGCCGCCCAGCGCGACCTGCTGGCGGCCGCCGGCTGCGATTTCGGGCAGGGCTATTTCTTTGCGTGGCCGATGCCGGCGCCAGCATTTGACGCCTTCATGGATGCCCGGGCCGTCAACGCAGGGGGCGGGACGACACCGGCACGCGCAGCCCCCACGCCGCCGACCTGATGCGTGCCGCGCCGCCTGGCGCAGGCTGGCGCGTGCCGGGCTGCACGGCCTGGTGCAGGATGGCTCAGTCGGCGCGCGAAACCGCCACTTCCTCGCCGATCAGGCCGCGGGGCCGCAGCACCAGCATGCAGGCGATCAACACGCCGATCAGCACCACCTGCAGCGCGGCAGCGCGCGCCTGTTCGGCCTGCGGCACCCAGCCGCGCAGCAGGCTGCCGGCCGCGGCCCAGAAGGTCCAGACAACGAATGCACCCAGCACGGCGCCACGGTTGTTGCCCGAGCCGCCCACGATCAGCATGGCCCAGAGCTGGAAGGTCAGGATGGGCAGGAAGTCCTCCGGCGCGATGTAGCCGACAAAGTGGGCGTACACCGCACCACCCAGGCCCATCAGCATGCTGCCGATCACGAAACTCTGCAGCCGGAAGACGAAGGGGCGCTTGCCCAGTGAGGCGGCGGCGGCTTCGTCCTCGCGGATCGCCCGCAGCACCCTGCCCCAGGGGCTACGCACCAGCCGCTCCAGTGCCAGGTAGACGAGGCCCAGCAGGCCGAGCGACACGGCGAGGTAACCCAGCGTCCAGGGCAGGCCGGTGCCGAGCCAGGATTGCAGCGGCTTGGGGATGAACTGCACGCCAAAGGGGCCACCGGTCAGGGCGGTTGCGTTGTTGGCCACCAGCTGGATCGTCACCGCGACGCCGAAGGTGGTGATCGCCAGGTAGTCGTGCCGCAGGCGCAGCGCGAGCGCGCCCACCACCAGCCCGGCCAGACCCGCAACGCCCATGGCGCACAACCAGCCGACGGCCACGGGCCAGCCCAGCCCCCCCAGCCGGCCGGCAACTTCCGGCGTCGTGACCAGCGCCGACGTGTAGGCGCCCAGGGCGACAAACCCGGCCACCCCCACGTTGAACAGCCCGGTGAATCCCCACTGCAGGTTGAGCCCCAGCACCACGATGGCGAAACTGCTGGCAAACACCAGGAAGAAGCTCGCGTACGACAACCAGCCGATCAGGTCCGGCATCAATGTTTCTCCCCGAACAGCCCGGTGGGCCGCACCAGCAGGATCAGGATCAGCACGGCAAACGCCGCTGCCGCCCGGTATTCGGCGCCGACAATGGAAACCGAGGCGCTTTCGGCCAGCCCGACGATGAAACCGCCCAGCACCGCGCCCCACACCGAGCCGATGCCGCCCAGGATCACCGCGGCAAACAGCGGCAGCAGCAGGTCGACGCCCAGGGTCGGGCGCAATTGCACCGTGATGCCGGCGAACACGCCCGCCACCGCCGCCAGGATGCCGCCGATGATCCAGGTCGCCCGCAGCACCCGCTCCGGATCGATGCCGGCAACCCGTGCCAGGCTCGGGTTGATGGCCGTGGCGCGCATCGAGCGGCCCAGTGTGCTGTGGCGCAGGAACAGGTGCAGCGCGGTGACGGTCGCCAGTGTCAGCGCCAGCACGAGGAGCTGGTCGGCCGTCACGCGCAGGCCTCCCCACACGCTGCGCGGCAGGATCGGGATGGCGATCTGCAGGTTCTGCGAGTAGTACTGGGGCACACCGCCGTACCAGAACAGCAGCAGGTTGCGCAGTGCCAGTGCCGCGCCGAAGCTGGCGATCACCAGCGTGATCGCGCCCTGGTTGCGCAGGCGGCGGAACAGCAGCTGGTCGAGCGCCAGCGCCAGCAGCGCCGTCAGCACGGTCGACACCAGCAACGCGCCGAGCAGGCCCCAGCCGAACGAGAACGGACCCAGCGGCGCGGCCAGGGATTCACGGGTGGCGGTGAAGACGGCCAAGGCGCTGAGCGCCAGGTAGCTGCCCCAGCCCAGCAGCTCGCCGTGGCTGAAATTCGAAAAACGCACGATCGACAGGGTCAGGCTCAGCCCGATGGCGCCCAGCGATATCACCGACCCGATGACCAGCCCGTCGGCGAGGATCTGCAGCATCAGTGCACCGCCCCGCTCGCCTGGCGGCCGGTGTGGCGGCCGAGATACAGGGCGGCAACGCGCTCGTCGTCGAGCAGTTCGGCGGCCGGCGCGAACAGGCGCTCGCGGCCCTCGACCAGCACCGCCGCGCGGTCGGCCAGCGCCAGTGCGGCCTTGACGTTCTGCTCGACCAGCAACACCGTTACGCCGCTGGCGCGCACCTCGCGCAGCTTGTCGAACACCAGCCCCACCAGCTTGGGGCTGAGCCCGGCCGAAGGCTCGTCCAGCACCAGCAGCCGCGGCCGGGTGATCAGGGCGCGCGCCAGCGCCAGCATCTGGCGCTGTCCGCCGGACAGCTGGCCCGCCGGCAGGGAGCGTTGCCGGGCCAGGTCGGGGAACATCGCGTAGACCGGCGCCAGGCGTTCATGCCGGTCGGCCTTGACGATGGCGGCGGCCAGTTCGAGGTTCTCCGCGATGCTCAGGTTGACGAACACGTTCTCGGTCTGGGGCACGAAGGCCAGGCCCTCGAACACCATGCGGTGCGCTGCCACGTGGGTGATGTCCTGGCCGAACAGCCAGGTGCGTCCGTTGCTCACCGGCACCAGCCCGGCCACCGCCTTGACCAGCGTCGACTTGCCCGCCCCGTTGGGGCCCAGGATGGCCACGATTTCGCCCGACTGCACGGTCAGGCAGGCGCCGCGCACGATCGGCAGGCCGGGTTCATAACCGGCCTCGAGAGTGTCCACCACCAGGGCTGGCGCCGGCAACGTGTCGGGCTGCTGCATCAGGCGGTTCCCAGGTAGGCCTCGACGACACGCGGGTCGGCCAGCACGGTATCTGCATCACCGCTGACCAGCATCTCCCCCTGCGCCATCACCATCACCGGCCGGCACAGGGACGCCACCAGGTCCATGTTGTGCTCGATGATCAGAAAGGTGGTGCCCTGTGCATTGAGCGTGGCGATCTTGTCGACGATCTGGTCGAGTAGTGCCGGATTGACACCCGCCCCCGGTTCGTCGAGCAGCACCAGCTTGGGCCGGGCCACCATCACGCGTGCGAGTTCGAGCAGCTTGCGCTGGCCGCCCGACAACACACGGGCCGGTTTGTGCTCCAGCTCCGACAGGCCTACAAAAGACAGCCAGTGGCGCGCCGCTTCCCGGGTCTCGCGCTCCTGGCGGCTTACTGCTTGCGGGCGCAGCCAGTTGGTCCAGAAGCGCTCGCCGATCTGGTGCGACGGCGCCAGCATGACGTTCTCCAGCACGCTCATCTCCGGAAACGGCCGCGGGATCTGGAACGTGCGGGCCAGGCCGCTGGCAAACACCCTCGCCGGCGACGCCCCGGCAATCGGCAAACCGTCCAGCCAGACCTGCCCGGTGCTGGGTTGCATGAAACCGGCCAGGCAGTTGAACAGGGTGGTCTTGCCGGCGCCATTGGGGCCGATCAGGCCGCCGATCGCGCCGCTGGCGAGCGAAAATGACACGTCGTGCACCGC
>JANMZX010000566.1:0-6926 GCA_031383745.1 Rhodoferax sp.
GGAGGACCCGGTGGAGTACCGCCTGCCCGGCCTGACGCAGGTGCAGGTCAACGACAAGATCGAGCTGACGTTTGCGCGCGTGTTGCGCGCCTGCCTGCGGCAGGACCCGGACGTGATCCTGGTGGGCGAGATGCGCGACCCGGAAACCGCCGAGATCGGGCTGCGCGCCGCCATCACCGGGCACCTGGTGTTGTCGACGCTGCACACGCGGGACGCGATCAGCACGCCGTTCCGGTTGCTCGACATGGGTGTTCCGCCCTTCATGGTGTCGACGTCTCTGCAGGCCGTGATCGCCCAGCGCCTGGTGCGGGTCAACTGCGACGTGTGCGCCGAGCCGCACCCGCCAAGCCCGCAGGAGCAGGCCTGGCTCACGGCCATGGTGCCGGCCGGGGAACCATTGGTTGCCAAGCGCGGGCGCGGTTGTTCGGCCTGCAACGGCACAGGCTACACCGGTCGCCAGGGGGTGTACGAACTGCTGGAAATGGACGCGGAGCTCACCGCTGCCGCCACACGCGCCGACCCGGCGGCGTTCATGCGCGCCGGGCGCGAGCGCATGCAGGGTCGCACCATGGCGTTCCACGCACTGGAACTGGTGCGCCAGGGCCGTACCTCGGTCGCCGAGGCGCTGCGCGTGGGCCAGGACGACGACGGAGTCGACTAGACGCATGGCCACCTACGCATGGCGTGGCCGCAACGGCCGCGGTGAGCTGGTCACCGGGCAGCTGGACGCGGCGGGCGAGGGCGCGGTGGCGGACCAGCTGGTCTCCATGGGCGTGGCGCCGGTGCATATTGCGGTGGCTGCGGCCACGGCTGAACCGGCAGGCGCAGAGGCCTGGTGGGCCCGGCTCAACCGCAAACCCGTCTCGGTGGAAGACATCCTGGTTTTCTCGCGCCAGATGTACACACTGAGCAAGGCCGGGGTGCCGATCCTGCGAGCGTTCGCCGGGCTGCAGGCTTCGGCTGTCAAACCCGCCATGGTCGAATTGCTGCAGGACATCCGGGCCAGCCTCGACCAGGGGCGCGAGCTGTCGGTGGCGCTGCAGCGCCACGTCGGCATCTTCGGCGCCTTCTATGTCTCGATGATCCGCGTCGGCGAGATGACCGGCCGCCTGACCGAGGTTTTTCTGCGTCTGAACGAACATATGGAGTTCGAACGCGATGTGCGCGAACGCATCAAGCAGGCCATGCGGTACCCGAGCTTCGTCATCATCGCCATGGCGATCGCGCTGGTGGTGATCAACGTGTTCGTTATTCCGGTGTTTGCCAAGGTGTTTGCCGGCTTCAACGCCGAACTGCCGCTGATCACTCGCGGGCTGCTTGGTTTTTCGTCCTGGATGGTGGCCTGGTGGCACATCCTGCTGGCGGCCCTGATTGCCGCCATCGTCATGCTGCGGGCGTACCTGCGCACGCCCGAAGGCCGCTACCGCTGGGACAGCCGCAAACTCCGGTTGCCGATCATCGGCGACATCGTCCTGAAGGCCACGCTGGCGCGGTTTGCGCGCAGCTTCGCGCTGTCCAGCCAGAGCGGCGTGCCGCTGGTGCAGGCATTGACCGTGGTGGCGCAGACGGTCGACAACGCCTACATCGGCAGCCGCATCGAGCAGATGCGCGACGGCATCGAACGCGGCGAAAGCATCTCGCGCTGCGCGGCGGCGACGGGTGTGTTCACCCCGGTGGTGCTGCAGATGATCGCCGTGGGCGAGGAAACCGGCGAACTCGACAGCCTGCTGTTCGAGATCGCCGGCATGTACGAACGCGAGACCGACTACAACATCAAGGGCCTGTCGGCGGCCATCGAGCCTATCCTCCTGTCGGTAATCGCGGTGCTGGTGCTGGTCCTGGCGCTGGGTGTGTTCCTTCCCCTGTGGAGCATGGGCCAGGCTGCGATGGGCCGGTCCGGCTGATCGTGGCGGTGGCTGCGACCCCCCCATGGCGCGAGCCGGCGCGCCCGGGTCGCCGGCTGCTCGAATGGAGCTTGCTGGCGGTTGTGGTCCTGGTGATCGTGTTGCTGTTTCTGCGCCAGGGGCAACAGGTGCAGGGGCAGGCTGAGCTGGCAAGCATCAAGACGACGCTGGGGGCTCTGCGCACGGCGGCCGTCATGGATGACCTGCAGGGCAGGGCCAGGGGCAGGCCAGCCGCGACGGTGACCAACCCGTTCGAGCTGTTGCAGCCACCGCCGCTCAATTACCTCGGGGTACTGGGTTCCGGCCAGGTGTCGACGCTGCATCCCGGCAGTTGGTGGTTCGATCCGCAGTGCAGTTGCGCGGTGTATGCGCCCATCGAGCAGCGCTGGCTGGCCGGCGGCGCCGGCGAGCCGTTGCTGCGGTTTCGCGTGTTCACCGCGGGCGGCCCGATGCAGTTGGCGGCGCTGGAAACCTATCTCTGGCAGGGTCAGCGCGTGGATTGACGCATGCTGATGTATTTTTGCCACAAGTTACATAATTTGATCGGCGAATTCCCGTTCAATCCATTCGAATAGTTCTTAGTCGCACTTCAGTGTTGCATGATTCTTGTCGATAGTCAGGTAGACAAATCATTTGGGCAGGACTTGGAAACGACCTATGAAACAGATGCAACGCGGCTTTACCTTGATCGAGTTGGTGATGGTGATCGTGATTCTCGGCGTGCTCGCCGCGGTGGCGATTCCGAAGTTTGTGGATTTGAAGACCGATGCCTACCTGGCCTCGGCCAAGGGTTACGCGGGCGCTTTGAGTTCGGCCAACGCGATCAACTACGCAGGCTGTGCTGCCAAGGGCGGTGTCGCCACGGCCAACGTCTGCGTCACCGTGGCCAAGTGTTCCGATCTTGGCAACCTGCTGCAGCCGTCGCTGACAATGGCCGTCAAGCCAGGCACCACGGTTGCGGGTACGGTCTACGTGGCGGCCGATACGGCTACCTCGGCCTCGGGTGTCAGCTGTACGGTGGTGGTCGGCGACGGCACGGCTGCTGGCCAAACAGCGACTTACACGGCCACCACGGCTCCCTGACGTTCTGCGGCGATGATCGCGGGGGTCGGCAACCGCCGCTCTTCGCGCGGGGCGGCGCACAACGGCAGGGTCGGGCCGGCAGGCTTGGGCAAGCGTTGGTGCGCGTGCGGCTTCACGCTGATTGAACTCGTCATGGTCATGGTGGTGGTGGCCGTACTGGCGGTTTTCGTGGCGCCCAGGCTGGTCAGCCTGGCCGATTTCAATGCCCGCGGCTTTCACGACGAGACCGCCTCCTTGTTGCGCTTCGCCCAGAAGTCGGCAATCGCCCAGCGCCGGCCGGTGTGTGTGGTTTTCGCTGCGGCAGGTGCCACCTTGCGCATCGATGCCGACCGCAATTCCGCCACCGGCAGCGCCGGCTGCGAAGCCGACCTGACCGGCCCGCGTGGCGAATCCCCGGGCAGCCTTGCGGCCCGGGGTTCGGTGCAATACACCACGACACCCGCCACGGTGGTGTTCGATGGCCTGGGCAGCCCGGGCGCCGGTGTCGTGATCACGGTCGCTGGCGCCGGTCGCTCGATCACCGTGGAGGCCGCCACCGGCTACGTCCATGAATGACAGCATGGACAAGCCACTGGCGCGCGGTTTCTCGCTGATCGAACTGATCTTCTTCATCGTCGTCGTGTCGGTGGCGCTGGCCGGCGTGTTGCAGGTGATGCAGGTGACCACCCGGGCCAGCGCCGACCCGCTGGTGCGCAAGCAGGCGCTGGCGCTGGCCGAGTCGATCCTGCAGGAAGTACTGCAAAAAGCTTATGCCGATCCGGACCCTCTGGTCACTACCGGCGAGAGCACCCGCGCGACTTTCGATGATGTGGACGACTACAACGGCCGCTCGAACGCCACCTTCACCGACCTGCCGGCCAGCCTGTCGGCCTATGTGATCACGATTGCCGTGGTGCCCGCCACCTTGGGCGCACTGGCCGTGAAGCGGGTCACCGTGACGATCACCCGCGGCGCGGAGTCGATTGCGCTCACCGGCTACCGCAGCGCCTACTAGCCATGGTTCCAGCCTCGGCCCAGCGCGGATTCACCCTGATCGAAATGGTCATGGTGATCGTCATCCTCGGCGTCATCGGGGCCACTGTGGCGGTGTTCATGCGCAAGCCGGTGGATGCCTATGTGGACACTGCGCGCCGTGCCGCGCTGAGCGACCTGGCCGACACCGCCGTACGGCGCATGGCCCGCGACATCCAGCGTGCACTGCCCAACAGCATCCGCAATCCCGGCAACCAGTGTGTCGAATTCATCCCCACCCGCACCGGGGGGCGCTACCGGGCGCAGACAACCGCGGCCGGCGCAGGCGACATCCTGGACTTCAGCGCCGCAGACACGAGTTTCGGCGTGTTCGGCAACCTGGCCGCCGTGCCCGCGGAGCAGCAGGTGCGTGCCGGCGACGTGGTCGTGGTCTACAACCTGGGCATCGCAGGTGCGGATGCGTATGCCGGCGACAACACCGCGGTCGTGACTTCGGTGGCCAGTGCCGCGGAATCGACCATCGGCATCGCGTCCAAGCTGTTTCCGCTGGCCTCTGGTGGCAACCGCTTCCATGTGGTGCCGGGCGACGAGAAGATAGTGGCCTTCGTCTGCAGTGGCGGCAAGCTGTACCGCAGCAGCAACCATGCCTATGGCAATTCCTGCCCGACCGCGGGTGCGGCGGTGCTGGCCGACCGCGTGGCGTCGTGCAACTTCGTCTACAACGACTCCGATCTGCAGCGCAACGCGCTGGTGCAGATGACGATGGTGCTGACCGACTCCGCGGGTGAATCGGTGAGCCTCTACCATGAAGTGCATGTGAGCAACACGCCATGAGCCCGCCCCGTATCCCCAAGTGCGACCACCGCAGTGCGCGGCACGGAGGTGCACCGGCGGGCCGCAGGACACCCCGGCAACACGGCTTCGCCACCATTGTGGCGCTGTTCCTCCTGGTGGTGCTGGCCGCGCTGGGGGCGTTCATGGTGTCGATATCGTCATCCCAGCAGGTCAGCTCCGGGCAGGACATCCAGGGTTCGCGGGCCTACTGGGCGGCCAAGGCCGGGCTGGAATGGGCGCTCGGCAGTCTCGCTGCCGCGCCCGGGGCCTGCCCCACACCGCCTGCTCCCTTCACAGTCGACGGCTTCGCGCTGTCGGTCACCTGCGCGGGCAGTTCGTTCGAGGAAAACGGGGCTGCGCGCGTGGTCTACACGCTCACCGCCCGGGCATCGGCCGGCGGAACGGTGGGTGCGGTGGCTTTTGTGGAGCGCTCCGTGTCGGCAGCGGTGGAGTTCTGATGCGCCGCCCCGGTGCATTGCTGTGGTTGCTGGCGCTGCTGCTGGTCCAGGGGGTGGCCCACGCGGCCACCTATACCAACGGGTCCACCGTGTTCAGCTGGATCGATCCGGCCACCCATACCAGGGTCGGGCACCTGACGACCCCGTACAAGTTCAATGGTGGCGGTTCGACCGGCTGCGGCACGGTGCCACCGACGATCGACGACGCCATCAGCGACGTGATACCGATCGGTTTCACCTTCACGTTCGGCGCCACGGCCTATACGACGTTGCGGGTCCAGACCAATGGGCGGCTGCAGTTCGGCAATACCACCTGCGGCGCCGGCACCAACGCCATCGGGCCGCCCCAGACCTATCCTTTCCTGTACCCGGACGGTTCCATGAATGCGACCATGAAGGTGTTCGGTGTGGATCTGGACCCGACCAGCCTGGCGGATTCGCCCAATTACCCGACTGCCAGCAACCGGACATCCTGTGCCAGTTCCACCACCTGCTACGTGAGTGTCGCGACGGTCGGAACGGCCCCCAGCCGCAGCTTCGTGGTGACCTGGAAAAACGTTCCGGAATGGGTCACGGCGAGCAAAACCAGCGGCTCGTTCGACCTGCAGATCATCCTGAACGAAAACGGGACGTTCATCTACCAGTACGGCACGATCTCGCACGGTGGTTCGGGCTCGGCGCAGATCGGCTGGCAACTGACCACCAGCGACTTCGAGGTGCTGACCTTCGGCGCATCGACCGAGCCCCCGCCCAATACCGCGATCCTGTTCTACGTGCCCTCGGCAGCTCCGCTGGCGGATTACCAGTTCGAACAGGGGGCCTGGGCGGCGGGCGGGGCGGGCCAGGTCGTCGATTCTGCCGTCGGTGCGCGGTCCGGCTCGTCGCTGGGCGAGGCCCAGGCCACGGCTGCCGGCAAGGTCTGCCGCGGTGCCTCGATTCCGGCCAATACCTCGGCCGGTACGGTCGACGCGATCAAGACCGGCGTGCGATTTTCAGATGCCGGGGTCAACATGCTGGGGCAGGGCACTGTCATGTTCTGGTACCGGGCCAATACGCCGTGGAGCGGCACCGGCGCGAAGGCGGTTCAGCTGCTCGACGCGGGGCAGACGGCCAGCCAGTGGTTCGCTCTGACCAAGACCGCCGCGGGCACCCTGTTTTTCGAGATCACCGACAGCACGGGTGTGGTGCGCAGCGTCGAGACCGCAGCGCAGACCTTCGCCACCGGCGCCTGGGTGCATGTGGCGGTACGCTGGAACTTCAATGCGCTGGCGGCGGCCAACAGCGACAAGATCAGTATCTTCATCAACGCCGGTGCGCCGAGTACGTCCGCGTTCACCACCACCGGCTCGCTGTCCACCTCGCTGACCTTCCTGCACATGGGAGACAACCCTTCGGGTCTCACCGGCACCAAGGGGTCAGTCAACTCGGCCGACGGCAGCATGGATGAGCTGCGCATCTACAACTTTGAGCTGAACCAGGGCCAGGTGTCGGGCGCCAGCATCACGACCCATGCCTGCCCGACCTTTGCCATCGACCACCTGGAGCTGCGCCATGCATCCTGGTCGGGTATTGCTTGTGCCGCCAGCACACTGACGGTGGTCGCTTGCGGCAACGCGGCGTGCTCCACGCTGTACACCTCCGGCGTGGTGGCCAACTTGAGCTCCGCCGGGGCGGC
>JANMZX010000573.1:0-5362 GCA_031383745.1 Rhodoferax sp.
ATCAGGACACCCTTGCCCGGCCCACCGGCCTGCCGTTGTAAGGCTCACTGGTTATTAAGCAGCGAGTGCGAAACGTTCGTCGTTTGCAGTTAGTTTGTTTGAATCTGTTTTACGAGCGCATTCAGCTCGACATGCACCACAACGATTCCGAACCCACGTCGAAACCAATGCAGCCCCTCGCGAATCATTTTAGGCCGATGGCAGCAATTCCAAGAGCTCCAGCGGAGAATTAATTGTCGCATCCGCGCCCCAGCGACTGGTATCCGCCCCGACACCGAGGTAGCCGTAGTTGGCTGCTACCGTCGCCATGCCGGCCGCGCGACCGGCCTGGATGTCGCGCTCGTCATCACCCACGTACACGCAGGTCGACGGCTCCACGGCCAAACGCCGGGCTGCCTCCAGCAGCGGGGCCGGATGCGGCTTGAGGTGCGCCGTGGTGTCACCGCTGATCAACACTCCAGCGGCCGATCGCAGGCCCAGTGCCTGGGTCTGCGGCTCCGAGAAACGGGCCGCCTTGTTGGTCACGATGCCCCAGACCAGTCCGCGCCGGGTCAGGCCCTGCACCAGATCGCAAACGCCAGCAAAGGCGCAGGTGCGGTCCATCATGCAGTGTGCGTAGTACAGGAAGAACTCCTCTTTCAAGGCGGCGAACGCGGGGTGTTCCGGCGCCACGCCAAAGGCCACATCGAGCATTCCACGGGCGCCAGAGCCGGCCATCGGTCGGTAGCGCCCAGGCGACAGGGCTGGAAGCCCGCGCGCCAGGCGCATCCTGTCTGCTGCGGCGCCGAGATCAGGCGCACTGTCTATCAGCGTGCCATCCAGGTCGAACAGCACCGCCCTGACATGTACAAGTCGTGGTGACAGCTCGGTCATGCGCCCTGGTTCAGAGGCCGCTGGGTGGCAAACAGGTAGTTGACGCTGGGGTCGTCGTCGAGCCAATACCGACGCGTCAAGGGGTTGTACTGCATGCCGCGCGGCTGGCGCAGTTCGAGGCCGACATCGCGGCAAAACCGGGCCAGTTCGCTGGGCCGGATGAATTTGGCATAGGCGTGGGTGCCTCTGGGCAACAGGTTCAAAACGTACTCGGCGCCCACGATAGCGAATACGAACGACTTGGGATTGCGGTTGATGGTGGAAAAGAACACCCACCCCCCCGGACGGACCAGCGCCGCGCAGGCCCGCACGATGGACGCCGGTTCGGGCACATGCTCCAGCATTTCCATGCAGGTGACCACGTCGAAACTGCCCGGCTGCTCGGCCGCCAGTGCTTCTGCGCTGACCTCGCGGTATTGAACATTGGGGGTCGCCGCTTCCAGGGCGTGCAGCTGCGCCACCCGCAAGGACTTGGTCGACAGGTCAATCCCCAGCACCTCCGCGCCCTTGCGCGCCATGGCATCGGTCAGGATACCGCCGCCACAACCGATGTCAACCACCCTTTTGCCCGCCAGCGGGCTGAGCTGGCCGATCCAGTCCAGGCGCAAAGGGTTCATCTCATGCAGTGGGCGGAACTCGCTTTCCTTGTCCCACCAGCGGTGGGCGAGATCGGAGAATTTGGCAAGTTCGGCCGGATCGGCGTTGGCATTGGAAGTCATGGCTGCATTATCCGCACAAGCGCTCCGGATGAACGACGAAGGACTTCGATCCGTCGCAGAAACACGAAACCCCGCCGGGGCGGGGTTTTGTGAGGGGTACCTCCAACCGGTACCAGGGAAAGCCTTGGGAGCTTACTTGTTGGCGCGGGTACCAACCACTTCGATTTCCACGCGCCGGTTCTTGGCGCGGCCTTCGGTGGTCTTGTTGTCGGCGACAGGCTGCTTCTCGCCCTTGCCTTCAGTGTAGACGCGGTTCTTTTCAATGCCCTTGGACACCAGATACGCCTTGACGGCTTCCGAGCGCCTGACCGACAGCTTCTGGTTGTAAGCATCGCTACCCACGGCGTCGGTGTGGCCCACGGCAATCACGACTTCCAGGTTGATGCCCTGCACCTTGCCGACGAGATCGTCCAGCTTGGCTTTGCCTTCAGGCTTGAGAACGGCCTTGTCGAAGTCGAAGAACGCGTCTGCAGCGTACGTGACCTTGGTGGCAGCGGGTGGCTGGGGTGCGGCGGCTGCAGGAGCTGGAGCCGGTGCCGGTGCGGGCGTTGCCGCAGGGGCAGCAACTGGAGCCGGGGCAGGCGCTGGCGCTGGCGCCGGGGCGGGTGCCGGAGCGGCAACAGGGGCGGGACGCGGAGCGACGATTGCACCATCGCAGCCGACGGCAGCGGTGGCGGGCGTCCAGAAGTTGTCGCGCCAGCACAGTTCAGAACTGCCGTTCTTCCAGACCAGCTCGGAACTGCCATTGCGCCAGTTGTCGATGGACTGTGCGCCGGCCGCAGTGGCAAGGGCTGCCGTTGCGAACAACATTGCCACTTTGTTCAGATTCTTCATATTTCTCCTCAGTGAGACAAAAACCGCAGCGGCGCTGCGAGGTGTTGGAAGCCCCTGGTGACCACCACCTGAAGCATGAAATGTATTGTGCCATACACATCAGGAGCTTCAAGCGCGGGAAGGACGGCCTTGTGTAGGACGAGGCCGTGTTTGTATCGATGTGTTGCCTGTTAACTACAACTGCTTGCCCGTAAAATCGAGGTTTCCGCCGAAAAAGCCTCGCATGACCCAGTTTGCCAAAGAAACCCTGCCCATCAGTCTTGAAGAGGAAATGCGGCGGAGCTACCTCGACTACGCCATGAGCGTGATCGTCGGGCGCGCCCTGCCCGATGCGCGCGACGGCCTCAAGCCGGTGCACAGGCGCGTGTTGTTCGCCATGCACGAACTCAACAACGACTGGAACCGCGCCTACAAGAAGTCGGCGCGCATCGTCGGCGATGTCATCGGCAAATACCACCCCCACGGCGACCAGTCGGTGTACGACACCATCGTGCGTATGGCGCAGGACTTCTCGATGCGCCACATGCTGGTCGACGGCCAGGGCAATTTCGGTTCGGTCGATGGCGACAATGCCGCCGCCATGCGGTACACCGAGATCCGGCTGGCCAAGATCACGCATGAGATGCTGGCCGATATCGACAAGGAAACCGTCGATTTCGGCCCGAACTACGACGGCTCCGAGAAAGAGCCGCTGGTGCTGCCCAGCAAGTTGCCGAACCTGCTGGTCAATGGATCGGGTGGTATCGCGGTCGGCATGGCCACCAACATCCCGCCGCACAACCTCAATGAAGTGGTGGACGCCTGCTTGCACCTGCTGCGGCACCCGGAAAGCTCGATCGACGAATTGATGGAGATCATCCCGGCGCCGGACTTCCCCACCGCCGGCATCATCTATGGCATCAACGGCGTCAAGGACGGCTACCGCACCGGGCGCGGGCGGGTGGTGATGCGCGCCAAGTGCCACTTCGAGGACATCGACCGCGGCCAGCGCCAGGCGATCATCGTCGACGAATTGCCCTACCAGGTCAACAAGAAGACGCTGCAGGAGCGCATGGCCGAGCTGGTGCACGAGAAGAAGATCGAGGGCATCAGCCACATCCAGGACGAGAGCGACAAGTCCGGCATGCGCCTGGTCATCGAACTCAAGCGCGGCGAAGTGCCTGAGGTGGTGCTGAACAACCTGTACAAGCAGACCCAGCTGCAGGACACCTTCGGCATCAACATGGTGGCCCTGGTCAACGGCCAGCCCAAGCTGTGCAACCTGAAGGACCTGATCGAAGTCTTCCTGGAGCACCGCCGCGAGGTCGTGACCCGCCGCACCGTCTTCACGCTGCGCAAGGCGCGCGAGCGCGGCCATGTGCTCGAAGGCCTGGCCGTGGCACTGGCCAACATCGACGAGTTCATCGCCATCATCCGCAATGCACCCACCCCCCCGGTGGCCAAGGTGGAACTGATGAACCGGCCATGGGACAGCCAACTGGTGCGCGAGATGCTTACCCGGACCCGTGCCGATGGCGGCGTGATCAATGCCGACGACTACCGCCCGGACGGCCTGGAGCGCGAATTCGGCATGGGCAGCGACGGCCTGTACCGCCTGTCGGACACCCAGGCACAGGAAATCCTGCAGATGCGCCTGCAGCGCCTCACCGGGCTGGAGCAGGACAAGATCGTCGCCGAATACAAGGAGGTGATGTCCGAGATCGAGGACCTGCTCGACATCCTGTCCAAGCCGCAACGCGTCTCCACCATCATCAGTGACGAGCTGGGCCACATCAAGCACGAGTTCGGGCAGAGCAAGCTGGGCATGCGCCGCAGCCTGATCGAGCACAGTTCCTACGACCTGAGCACCGAAGACCTTATCACCCCCACCGACATGGTGGTGACGCTCAGCCACAGCGGCTACATCAAGAGCCAGCCGCTGTCCGAATACCGGGCGCAAAAGCGCGGCGGCCGCGGCAAGCAGGCCACCGCCACGAAGGAAGACGACTGGGTCGACCAGCTGTTCATCGCCAACACCCACGACTACATCCTGTGTTTCTCGAACCGCGGCCGGCTGTACTGGCTCAAGGTCTGGGAGGTGCCGCAAGGGTCGCGCGGCTCGCGCGGACGCCCGATCGTCAACATGTTCCCGCTGCAGGACGGTGAAAAGGTCACCGTGGTGCTGCCGCTGACCGGCGAGAAGCGCAGCTTCCCGCCCGACCACTACATCTTCATGGCCACCAGCATGGGCACGGTCAAGAAGACCACACTGGACGAATTCAGCAATCCGCGCAAGGCCGGCATCATCGCGGTCGACCTGGATCCGGGCGACTTCCTCATCGGCGCGGCGCTGACCGATGGCGAACACGACGTGATGCTGTTCTCGGACGGCGGCAAGGCGGTGCGTTTCGACGAAAACGATGTGCGGCCGATGGGACGCAATGCCCGGGGCGTGCGCGGCATGATGCTCGACGACGGCCAGGGCGTGATCGCGATGCTGGTGGCGGAAGACGAGCAACAGAGCGTGCTTACTGCAACAACCAACGGTTTTGGCAAGCGCACCAGCATCACCGAATACACGCGCCACGGCCGCGGCACCAAGGGCATGATCGCCATCCAGCAGAGCGAGCGCAACGGCAAGGTCGTGGCCGCAACCCTGGTGCATGCGGACGACGAGATCATGCTGATCACCGACAAGGGCGTGCTGGTGCGCACCCGGGTCAGCGAAATCCGCGAGCTGGGCCGCGCCACCCAGGGCGTGACGCTGATCGGGCTGGACGAGGGCTCCAAGCTCAGCGGCTTGCAGCGCATCGTCGAGAACGATGCGCAGGCAGCCGAAGGCGAGGCCGAAGACGATCCCGCCGCGGGCGACGCGCCGGCCTGAGCCGCACCCTCTCCAGGTCACGAATGGCGAAGAACCTTGCCGAGCTGCGCAGCGCGATCGACGCCGTCGACCG
>JANMZX010000629.1:0-4754 GCA_031383745.1 Rhodoferax sp.
ATCATGGTGCTGGGGCCGGACTCCACGCTGGCGGCGGTCATCGCGGCACTGATCCTGCCGTTGGCGGCAGGCAGCGTGGAGCGCGCCGTCGCGCTGGCCGGCATGCTCGCCATCCTGTCGGGCTGCTGCTCGCTGCTGATCGGGTTCGCCCGGCTGGGTCTGGTGGCCGACCTGATCTCCAAGCCGATCCGCATCGGGTTCATGAACGCGATTGCGCTCACCGTGCTGGTCGGGCAACTGCCCAAGATATTCGGCTTTCAGGTGCGTGCCGACGACCTGCCGGAGCGAACCCTCTCGCTACTGCGCGGCATCGCGGAAGGACGCACCAACGCTGTGGCGCTGGCCGTCGGTGGCGGCTGCCTGGCCATCATCCTGATCGCCAGGCATTACCGCCCGCAATGGCCGGGCATCCTGATCGCGGTGGTGCTCGCCACCCTGGTCAGCGCCGAACTGGAACTGGCCCGCGGCGCACACCTTGCCGTGGTCGGCAATCTGCCGCACGGCCTGCCGGCGTTCCGGATACCGCAGGTGACACTGGACGACATCATCCGGTTGGTTCCAGGCGCGCTGATCATCGCCCTGCTGTCGTTTGCCGACACCAGCGTATTGTCGCGCTCGCTGGCGCAGCGGGGCGGCTACCGCGTCAACCAGAACCAGGAGATGGTGGCCCTGGGCATGGCCAACCTGGCGGCTGGCCTGTTCCAGGGCTTCTCGATCAGCAGCAGCGCCTCGCGTACACCGGTGGCTGAATCCGCCGGCGCCCGGACCCAGGTGACCGGTCTGGTCGGCGCGCTGGCGATCGCCCTGCTGCTGCTGTTTGCGCCCAAGCTGCTGCGCGACCTGCCCAGTGCGGCGCTGGGCGCCGTGGTGGTGGCGGCCTGCCTGTCCTTCGCCGACCCACGCGGCATGTGGGCTCTGCTGCGGCTGCGGCCCATGGAATTCGCGCTGTCGGTAAGCAGCTTTGTGGGCGTCGCGTTCGTAGGTGTGGTCGAGGGAATCTTCATCACTATCGCGCTGGCGATGCTGGTGTTGGTCTGGAATGCCTGGCATCCGTACTTCGCGGTGCTGGCCCGCGTCGATGGCATCAAGGGCTTCCACGACGTGCGCCGCCACCCCGACGGACGTCCGGTGCCAGGGCTGGTGCTGTTCCGCTGGGACGCCCAGTTGTTCTTCGCCAATGCGGAGATTTTCCGCGAACAGGTGAACCGGGCGGTGATCGAGGCCCCCACCACGCCGCGGCGTGTCGTGGTGGCAGCCGACGCGATCACCGACATCGACATCACCGCCGCCGATGTACTCACCATGCTGCACCGGGAACTCGCGCAGCAGGGCGTCGAGCTGTGGTTCGCCGGCCTGAAGGGCCCGGCCAAGGACCGCCTGCGCCACTATGGCACGCTGGCCGTCCTCGGCGAGGATTTCTTTGCGCCCACCGTCGGCCGGGCGGTGAACCTGTACCGCGAGAAGTTCCCGGTGGACTGGAAGGACTGGGACGAGGTGTGACGCGTGCCGGCCAACTCTCTGCGGTGGCAAGCTGGGCACCGCATGCCGGCCCGATGCTTGGGGGCGCCGCCAGCCCAGCGACGACGTGAACGCGCGACAAAGTTGGTGTGTGAATCTCCTTGAGGAGAACGCTTGCCGAGGTCATCCGCATCTGCCTTGGGGGATCGGGCAGCGAAGTCCAACACGATCGGCATCCCAGCGCATCATCCCGTTGTGGGAAGGACCACTCGCAACCCCGCCAATAGAATAAATCGCGCCAGTCCGGGGCCCGGCGCAAAAAGCGCGTCAGAACACAACGGCCCTGTCACATCCAATCGGGGTCGCCATCCATGAATCAATTCACTCTCGCAACCAGATTCTGCGCGGCGTTGCTCGCGGCTGTCGCGGCATTTGGCGTCTGGGCGCAAACCCTGGATGCGCCACCCACGCCCGAAGTGGGAGACAAATGGACGTACCGGTTCCACAACAAGGGGGACAAGCGAGAGCCGTACCTGTACACCAACCAGGTCAAGTTCCTTGATGGCGGTTCTGCCTGGATCCATGGCGAGTCGCAGCAAAATGCTGCGCAGGTGACAACGTCGGTATGGCGATTCGACCTGAAGCGCGCAGACTATGTCGAGCGTTTCAACTCCGATCCTGCGGCGGCCAACGGCGCCGGTAAACGCACGATCGACCGCACCTCCAGCGACGGCGCGCTGCAATTCCCACTCGCGGTTGGGAAGAAGTTCAGGGTGAAGTTCAATTGGGACAATGGACGCGGATTTGACGAATTGGACGCCGAGGTGCAGGCGTTCGAGAAGATCAAGGTCGACGGTGGAGAGTTTGACGCCTACCGCATCAAGTATTCCGGCTTCTGGAACCAGCGCGACGGCGGAAACTACAGCGGTCGCGTGGAAAGAACGACCTGGTACGCGCCAGGGGTCAAGGGCTTGGTCAAGTCCACCTACATGAACCGCCAGAGCAATGGCCAGATGTGGAACGATACGGTGACGGAACTCGTGAAATGGGAGCCAGCCCCGCCCAAATAGCCCCTCATGGCTGGATCCGCGTCACTGTCGGCAACCGGTCCAGGAGACCTGGACCCTCTCCCGGGACGGAGCCGTGCGCGACGTGCCAGTTTGCCAAGACGACCCCCAGGAAGTAATATTCTTACTGAAGAGAGTAAGAATCATGAAAATCACCAGCAAGGGACAGGTCACCATTCCACAGGCGGTCCGTGAACAGGCAGGGTTGCACCCGCACAGCGAAGTGGAGTTTGAAGTGCGGCCCAATGGCGAGGTCGTCATCCGCCCGCTGATCAAACCTGCCGCCACCCTGCGCGCAGCCTTCGAGGGCGTTCGCGGGTGCGCCAACGCGACGCAGTTCAAGGGTATGTGCACGGATGAGTTCATGGCCTTCCTGCGCGGATAGACGGTGGCTTCCGGCGCGTCCAGGCACGTGCGCGAGCCCGATGGGCGTTACCTGCGCTTGCCGGCCGTGGCCGGGACACTGGTGGACAGCTGCATCCTGATCGATGTGCTGGCCGATGATCCTCAGTGGGCCGACTGGTCGCTCGACCAACTCGACCTGTGCGGTCAGCGCGGGCCGCTGTTCATCAACCCGATCATCCTGGCAGAAGTCAGCCCGCGGTTCGAGCGTGCGTCCGACCTGGAAGCCACGCTGGGAGCCTTGCCGCTGGTGCGCGAACCCCTGCCCTGGGACGCAGCCTTTCTTGCCGGCCAGGCGTTCAAGATCTATCGGCTCAGCACGGGTGCCAAGAGGTCGCCCATGCCCGACTTTTACATCGGTGCGCATGCGATCGTGCGCGATCTGCAGTTGCTGACACGCGATGCAGCCCGCTACCGCAGCTACTTCCCCAGGCTGACGATCGTGGCACCTTGAGGCGCGCGATGTGGTGGCTGGCCAACCGGCGCGTCCGGCGCGCGGCCAGGGACATCGCCCTGCCGCGCGGGCCGCGCATTTCACGCACGGCTGTCGCACAAGTGCCCCGGGAGTTGCGCCCGCGCAAAGCGGCTTGACAGCGAAGCTGCGATCCTGATGATGGCGCAACAGCGGCTCCTGCAACTGCGCGGAGGTTCCCATGCACACGACCCGTCCACCGGCCGTCGCCGGCAGTTTTTACCCGTCGCAGCAGCACGCGCTGGCCACACAGGTCCAGGCGCTGGTCGATGCGGCGGCTGCCACCCGCACCGGTGCCGCAGCGATGCCCAAGGCGCTCATCGTCCCACATGCCGGCTATGTCTTTTCCGGAGCGATGGCGGCCCGCGCCTACGCCCGACTGGCGCCACTGCGCTCCAGCATCCGGCGTGTCGTGCTGCTTGGCCCGGTGCACCGGGTGCCGGTGCGAGGGCTGGCGCTGCCAGGCGCCGACCGCTTCGCTACCCCGCTGGGCGAGATCACTATCGACCAGGCGGCGGTCGCACTGATCACCCCGCTGCGCCAGGTCGTCGTGAGCCCTGCGGCGCATGCTCTGGAGCACTCGCTGGAAGTCCAACTGCCGTTTCTCCAGTCGGTGCTGGACGACTTCATGCTCGTCCCGCTGGCGGTGGGCGACGCGCAGCCCGCCGAGGTGGCGCAGGTGCTGGAGATCCTGTGGGGCGGGCCGGAGACCCTGATCGTGGTCAGCTCCGACCTGTCGCATTTCATGCCCTACACCAGAGCGCAATCGATGGACGCCGATACGGTGCAGCACATCCTCGCGCTGGCCGGGCCGTTGTCGCATGCGCAGGCCTGTGGCGGCACCCCGATCAACGGCCTGCTGCTCGCCGCCCGTTACCACCGCCTGCGCCCCGAGCTGCTCGGGCTGTGCAATTCAGGCGATACCGCCGGCGACAAGCGCCGCGTGGTGGGGTACGCCTCGGTCGCCTTCGACCAGGAGCAGGCCGATGCAGACTGAACGTGGTGCGGTGCTGATTCCGATTGCGAGGGCCGCCATCGCAGCGGCCCTGGGGCAGGCGCCACCCAGCGCGTCAGTGGCTCGCCCGGCGATAGCCTCCGAAGACATGCCCTGGCTGCAGCAGCCCGGTGCGACCTTTGTCACGCTGAACCGGCACGGACAGCTGCGCGGGTGTATAGGCTCCCTCGAGGCTCGCCGCACGGTGCTCGCCGACGTACAGGCCAACGCGGTGGCAGCGGCCCTGCGCGATCCGCGCTTTGCACCGCTGTCCGCGGCAGAGCTGCCTGGCACCGAGATCGAGGTGTCGCTGCTGTCGCCGATGCAGCCACTCGCATGCGACCACGAGTCCCACGCCCTG
>JANMZX010000682.1:0-22814 GCA_031383745.1 Rhodoferax sp.
CAGCTTCAGGTGCACCAGGGTCGAGGCATAGGCACCGGAGCCGAAAAAGACCGCATGACCGAACGACAACTGCCCGGCGAAGCCGCCGGCGATATTCCATGACTGGCCGATGAACGCGGCGAACAGCACCAGGACGCCGAAGTTGACCGCGAAGTTCGAGCGAAACACCTGCGGGAAGGTCAACGCCACCGCCAGGGCCAGAAAGTAAGGCGCCCAGGCCCTCATCGCCCGCCGCCGAACAGGCCGGTCGGCCGGAACAACAGGATCAGGATGAAGATCAGCGAGATGCCGATCTGCCCCAGGCTCTCGCCCAGGAACAGGCCGCCGATCGATTCGGTGAGGCCGATGATCAGCCCACCCAAGAGCGCGCCGACAAAACTGCCCATGCCGCCCAAAACCACGATGGTGAAGGCCACCAGCACGAACACGTTGCCACTGGCCGGCGATACATAGAAGATCGGCATCAGCAGGCAGGCGGCGGCACCCAGGCAGGCCAGGCCGATGCCGAACGAGGCGGCGAAGATGCGATCGACGTCGATGCCGACCAAGCGCGCGCCCTGGCGCTCCTTGGCCACCGCGCGGATCGCGCGCCCGAGGTCGGTCTTGCGGATCACCAGTGCCAGCAGCGCGCACAGCGCCATCGCGGCGACAAACGAAACCAGCTTGGGCAGCGGCACGATGGTCGGCCCCAGTTCGATCATGCGGTCCGAATATGACACCGCGATGGTGCGCGAATCACCCTTGAAGAAAAACAGCGCCGCGTTGTCGATGATGATCGACAGGCCCAGCGTGATGAGCAGGATGTTCTCATCCTTGCCGTGCGAGAAGCGGCCGATCACGCCGCGATACAGCAGGTAGCCGCCGGCGTACATCGCGATCATCATCAGCGGCAGCGCCGCGTACGGATCGATGCCCCATTTGGTCAGCAGGAAGTAGACGCCGAACATGGCTAGCATCAACAGGCTGCCGTGGGCGAAATTGATGATGTGCAGCACCCCGTAGATCAGGGTCAGGCCACATGCCACCAGCGTGTACATGCCGCCCAGCAGCACGCCATTGATGGTGGCCGCCGCGAGGATGGTCGGATCCAAGTGAGTCTCCCGAAAAGGTGCGGGGCCTCGGTGCCGGTGCACCGCCCCGCGCTGACAACAGGAAGGATGCGGTCAGCTGAACTTCGGTCGCGGGAACACCGCCTTGGAGCCTGCGAACTCGTTCGGCCAGACCACGTCGATGTCGGTCTTGGAGGCCTGCAGCAGGGCGGCGCGGCCGCCCTGGTTCTGGCCGTTCACGAATTTCGTCGCGCCGTAGGGCATGAAGTGATCGGACCAGGTGCTGGCCTCGAGCGCCGCGATGACCGCCGCCTTGTCGGCCGACTTGGCGGCTTCCAGCGCGCTGGCATACAGCTTGACCGAGTTGTACGAGCAGTAGACCTCGAAGGTGAACAGTCCGCCGGTGGCTTCGACCTTCTTGCGCATCTCGATGGCCTTGGGGTTGCGCGGGTTGTACCAGTGGTTGAAGTCCATCATGTACTGGGCCACATCGGGCTGCTCCTTGATGAACTTGTAGTTGAAGCCGCCACCGAGCACGCTGAACATGCCCGCCAGATCGACCTTCTGCTGGTAGAGGGTGCGCGCCATCAGCACGTACTCGTTCTGGTAGTTGCTCATGATCACGATGTCGGGCTTGATCGCCTTGATGCGCAGCACCAGGTTGGTGAAGTCGCGGGTGGGCGAGGCGTGGGGCAGGGATTCCTTCACCTCGAGCCCGATGCCGGCGATCTTGGCGGTCAGCAACTTGGCAGTGCTGGTGCCGAATTCGGAGTCCTCGTGCACCAGCACGGCGGTCTTGGCGATGCCACCCGCCGCCTTGTTGACCTCGGACAACCCGGCGAACGCATCATCGACACATTTGCCGTTGCCTGGCGCCAGCCGGAACACGTTCTTCAGGCCGCGGCTGACCAGGGCGTCCGATACGCCGACGTCGATCAGGAAGGGCGTGTTGTACTTGGCCGCAGCCTGTGTCGCCGGCAAGGCGATGGCACTGGAAAAACAGCCAATATAGGCCGATACCCCGTCTTGCTGCATGCGCTCGACCTCGCCCACGCCCACCTCCGGCCGCGACTGGGAATCGCCCAGCAGCGCCTCGAGTCGGGTGCCGCCCATGGACTTGATGCCGCCCGCGGCGTTGATCTCGTCGATGGCCATCTGCGCCCCCATGCGCGACTGCCCGCCGCTGTAGGCCAGCGCCCCGCTCACAGGGTGCAGCAGCCCGACCTTGACCGGCTTGGGCTGCGCCAGCAACATGCCCGGTGCACCCAGCACGGCGGATGCGGCACCGGCCTGGAGAATCAGTCGACGTGACAGGGGAGTGGTGGTGGTCATGCGGGTCCTCATGGTGGTGGAAGGAATATTGTTCCATAAGTAGAACAATTGGCGCAGACTATGCACGCATCCCGCGCGCAAGTCAACACCTTTGGCAGGTCCCGCTGCCCGTGCTTCTGCACCCGGCGATTCGGGACGCGGCGAGGGCCTGCGGCGCCCCCTACACTGGCACACTACAGACCATGGACCACGCCCTGTACGACTATTCGGCCCTGCCGACGCGGCCCCGCGCCCTGTGGCCGGCAGGGCAGGGCCTGGCCGCCTTCGTGGTGCTGTTTCTGGAGCACTGGGAGATGTCGCCTCCGGCCGATGCCCTGCGCGATCCGCGCATGGTCGGCGAGTTCGGCAGCTTCTCTCCCGACTACCGCAGCTGGTCGCAGCGCGAATACGGCTTGCGGGTCGGCGTGTTTCGGGTCATCGACGCGTTGCAGCAGGCCGGCATACGACCGGTGATCGCCGGCAATGCCATGGCTGTGCAGCGTCTTCCGCGGCTGGTCCAGACCTTCGCCGATTGGGGTTGCGAATGGCTCGGTCACGGCATCTCGGCCACGCGCATGCTGCACTCCGGCATGCCGGCGGACGCGCAGCGCGCCCACATCGGGCAGTCGTTGGCAGCCATCGAACAGGCCACCGGCCGGCGTGCGCAGGGCTGGGTCAGCCAGGACTGGGGCACCACGCCCGATACCGCGCAGATGCTGGCCGACGCGGGTGTGCGCTACACGCTGGACTGGTCCAACGACGACCAGCCCTATTGGCAGAAGACCGCGCCGCCGCTGTGGGCCGTGCCGCTGTCTTCGGAGTGGGATGACGTGCAGTGCCAGTGGCTGCGCCAGCTCGATCCGCGTGCCCACGCCGAACTCGCCGGCGCCGCCTTCGAGCGGCTGCACCAGGAATGCGGGCAGCAGCAGCGCAGCGCGGTTTACGGGCTCGGCCTGCACCCGTGGTTGTGCTGCATGCCCAGCCGCATCGCCGCCTTGCGCACGCTGCTGACCCGCCTGCGGGCCCCGCCCGGCGTGTGGTGGGCCAGCCCGTCGGACATGATGCCATCCCCTGCCACGGAGCCCGGACATGGACTACCTTGATTCCCTCAGCCGCTTCGCGGCGCAGCTCGATGTCGTCAACCTGCCCGCGCCGGTGCGGGAGCAACTGGGCTGGATCCTTGCCGACACCATCGCGTCCATCGTGGGGGGGGCGGCCGAGCCCGAACTCCGCGCGCTGGCGGCGACGCAGACCGCCGCCGGGAGTGCCACGCTGCCGGGCCTGGGCCGGCGCGGTAGCGCGGATGCTGCCGCACTGGTCAACGGCACCGCGGGCACCTTTCTGGAGATGGACGAGGGCAACCGCTTTTCACGCGGGCACCCGGCGGTGCATGTGGTTCCCGCTGCGCTGGCCTTGTGCGAAGAGCGCGAGGCCGACGCCCGGGTGTTCCTGTCCGCCGTGGTGGTGGGTTATGAGGTTGGCTCGCGCCTGGGTGCGGCCTCGCGCCTGCGCGCCGCCATGCACCCGCATGGCACCTGGGGAACGGTGGGCGCCGCTGCGGCCTGCGCGCGGGTGGCCGGCCTGGACGCGCAGGCGATGCGCGAGACGATCAACATCGGCGCGTCCCTCACCACAGCGACCTCCAAGCAGACCATGCTCGACGGCGGCCTGGTGCGCAACGTGTACGCAGGCATGAGCAACCGCAACGGGTTGCTGGCACTGCAGCTCGCCGAGAGCGGATTCACGGGCGAGCGCGATGGCCTGGCGTCGCTGTTCGGCAAGGTCATCTCCGAGCACTTCGACACCGCCATGCTGCTGCGCGGCCTGGGCAGCGAGTGGCACCTGATGCAGAACTATTTCAAGCTGCATTCCTGCTGCCGCTTCAACCATGGAACACTCGACGCGATCGACCAGATCGCGGCGCGCGGGCCGCTGCCGTTGCCGGAGCAGATCCGGCATGTCCAGGTCGACAGCTACAACCTGGCGGCGGAGCTGAATGGCAAGGCGCCCCACAACACGCTGGCCGCCAAGTTCTCGGTGCCGTTTGCCGTGGCCACACGCATCGTCCATGGCAGCAGCGCGCTGGCGAGTTTCAACTGGGAGGCCGTGCGCAATCCGGCAGTGCTGGCGCTGGCGCAGCGGGTGGATGTGCGCGAGGACGCGCAGATGACGCGCCGCCTGCCGCTGGAGCGCCCGGCGCGGGTCGAGATCACCTGTATGGACGGCCGCACCCTGGCGGGTGAGGTGGGTGTAAACCGGGGGGACGACAGCCTGCCCTACACCCGGGACGAACTGCGCGGCAAGTTCATCGACCTGACCACGCGGGCCTGGCCAGCGGATCACGCCGCCCGGGTGCTGGATGCCACGCTGGCGCTGGCGCGCGGCGATGCGCCGCTGGCGCAGTGGGCAGTGCTGCTGGGGCAGGCGCCGCGCTGACGGATCCGCAGGCGCGCCGGATGGCGCGGCGCCACCAGCCATCGGCTAGACTGCCTTTGCAGCGTGTCTTCGACCTTGAACACTACTCCTGTCCGTCCCCCCAATGCCGTCGACCTGGCGCTGCAGGCCGAGCGTGTCCGGCTGCATGGCAATATCCTGGCCGGCTCGATGGGTGCCAGTGCGGTGATGGGTCTGGGCCTGGTGATACTGCTCTGGGACAGCGCCGATCGCACGCTGTGCCTGCTGTGGCTGGCCTGCCTGGGGTTGGTGCTGTTCGCCCGGCTCGCGATGGGGCCGCGTTGGCGGCGCACCGGCTCTGACCCGGCCCGCAGCGCACGCTGGTTGTTCCGCTACCGGGTGGGTTTCGCCGTCCATGGCATGGTGTGGGCGCTGGCCGTGTGGCTGTTGCTGCCGGGCGCCGGGCCGCAACCACTGAGCATGCTGGCCTACGCGGTGATCGCCATGGCGGCTGGCTCGCTGATCATGACCGCATTCGATGTGCTTGCCGCAGTGGCATTTGTCGCGCCGGCGGTGGCCTCGCTGCTGCTGGCCTTGCCGGGCCGGCCCGACGTCGACCGCGCAGCCCTGCTGCTGGTCCTGCTGCTGCTGCTGTCTGCCGGACTGGTGGGTGCCTTGCGGGCCCAGAAGACCGTGCGGGAGGGGGTGCGCCTGCGGCTGGCACAGGAGGATTTGGCGGCCGAGGCGCGTCGGCAGGCCGAACTGGCCAACGCCGCCCGACGGGAGATGGCCGAGCAGCACTACCTGTTCCCGCTGTTGTTGCGCACCACGCAACAGGGCTACTGGTTCATCGACTCCGACGGCCTGACCCGGGATATCAATCCGGCGATGTGCGAACTGCTGGGGCGTATGCGCGAGGAGGTGATGGGCCACGCAGTGTTCGACTTTTTCCAGGGCCCCGACCTGCAGTTGCTGCAAGAGCAGATCAGGGCACGCCGGCAGGGGATGACCGGCTCCTATGAAGTCAGCATCGTGCGGCCCGACGGTTCGCGGCGCCATTGCCTGAACAGTGCCACACCGGTCCATGATGCGCTGGGCCGCAACGTGGGGTCCATCGGCCTGTGGACCGACATCACCAGCCGCCGCGAAGCCGAACTGGCGCTGCGCAGCTACGAGCTGGCGATCAACTCCATCACGGACATCGTCAGCGTCGTCGGCGAAGACCAGAAGTACCAGATGGTCAACGACGCCTGGTGCCGGATGGCCGGCCTGGCGCGCGAGCAGGTGCTGGGACGCCACACGGTGGACATCGTGCCTGCCGCCACCACCCCGGATCGCGCGCGGGCATTGCGCGAGTGCCTCGCGTTGCAGCAGTTGCAGGTGGTGCGCGACGGCCTGGAGCTGCCCGGCGTGCTCGGGCGCCGAGTCGAAACCACCTATTACCCCTACGCACAGGCCAATGGCGGACCGCGCAGCGTCGTGATGGTCACCCGTGACGTGACCGACGCGGAGCGTGCGATGGCGGTGGTGCGGGATCGCGAGGCCGAGCAGCGCGCCGTGCTCGACGCCTTTCCGGGCTTCATCACGCGGATCGATACCAACATGGTCTACACCTATGCCAACCGGCGGGTGGCGGAGCGGCTCGGCACCACAGTGGACCGCATGATCGGCCATTCGGTGGCCGAGGTGGCCGGCGCACAGCGTGCGGCATGGCTGGGTGCGTTCGTCGAACGGGCGCTCGCCGGTGAACACGTGACCTACGAGCGTGACCATCCTGGCCCGGCAGGGAGCGATTCCGGTGTCTACGACCAGGTGACGCTGGCCGTCGGAACGGACCCCCGCACCGGCGCGCCGGCCGTCTATTCGTTCGGTGTCGACGTCACCGGCCGCAAGCGCGCCGAGCAGCAGCTGCGCGAGACCAGCGCCAAGCTGGCCAGCGCCAGCCTGGCCCTGCAATTGACGCTGGACAACATCGCCCAGGGCATCGTCAGCATCGACGCCGAGGGGCGGGTCGGTGTCTACAACCGCCGCGTGCTGGAGCTGCTCGACCTGCCGGAACACCTGTTGGGGCCGGACATGCGCTACGACGACGTGGTGCGCTACCAGCGCGAGCAGGGCGACCTCGCCCAGGACCACAGCTTCATCGACGTCGAAGGGCAGCGGCGCTTCTTCAAGGGCGGGCGGATCAACTCCCCCGAGGTGTATGTGCGCCGCACCCGCAAGGGCACGGTGCTCGAGGTGCGCACCCGCAAGCGGCCCGACGGCGGGCTGGTACGGACTTACTCGGACGTCACCGCCTACTTCGATGCCCAGGCGGAAGTGCGGGAGAGCGAAGCCGAGCTGCGCGCGCTGCTGGACGCGTTCCCGGGCTACATCGCGGCCACCGACCAGGACCTGGTCTTCACCTACGCCAACCAGCGGCATGCCGCCGTGATGGGCGTTCCGCTCGCGCAGATCAGCGGCCGTTCCGTGCGTGAACTGATGGGGGAGGAGCGCTACCAGTTCAAACTGGCCCTGGCGCAACGTGCCCGCGAGCAGGGCGCCGTGGTCCTGGAGCGCAGTTACGGTGGCACGGCGGAGCGCCCCCGGCTGGACCTGGAAGTGACCTTCGTGGCAGGCCCGAAACGGTCGGATGGGCAGATGAACTACTACGGCTTCGGGGTCGACATCACGGCCCGCAAGCTGGCCGAGGAGGCGCTGGTCGCGGCGCGGGACGCAGCCGAGTCGGCGAGCCGTGCCAAGAGCGAGTTCCTGGCCAGCATGAGCCATGAGCTGCGCACCCCGCTCAATGCCATCCTGGGGTTCTCCCAATTGTTTGCGATCGACCCGGACCTGCCCGATGCAACCCGGGCCGGGGCCGCAGAGATCGAGAACGCCGGCCGGCACCTGCTGGCGCTGGTCAACGACCTGATCGACCTGGCGCGCATCGAGACCGGCAAGCTCGATCTGGAGCTCGGTCCGGTGGCGCTGCAGGATGTGCTGGCGCAGAGCGTCGAGATGGTCCAGCCCCTGGTGCGCAAGCAGCGCATCGGGCTGCATCTGGGCACCGGTGGCCGGGACACGGTGGTGCTGGCCGACACGGTGCGCCTGCGCCAGGTGCTCATCAACCTGCTGTCCAATGCCATCAAGTACAACCGTCCGCACGGTTCTGTGCGTGTCGACCATGTCTGTGAAGGCGGCACGGTGCGAATCCGCGTGTCGGATACGGGCGTCGGTATTCCCCTCGAGAAGCGCGGGCGTCTGTTCAATCCGTTCGATCGGCTCGGCGCCGAGCGTGGACAGGTGGAGGGCGCCGGTATCGGCCTGGTCATCACCCGGCGCATCGTGGACGCCATGGGCGGCCAGATAGGGTATGAGAGCGAGGTCGGTGTCGGCAGCGAGTTCTGGGTGGTGTTGCCCCTGGCGACAAGGCCCGGGCCAGCCTTGTCGGGCTTGGCTGCTGCCGTTGCCGTTGCCGTCGCGCCGTTGCCGGATCGGGCGGCCGCAGTCGCAACTGCAGTCGCCGATGACGGGCCCCCCGTGCCTGCCCGGGTGCTGTACGTGGAGGACAACCTGGTCAACGCCCGGATCATGGAGCAGATCCTGCGCACGCTGCCCCACGTCAGTCTGCAGGTGGCGGAGACCGCCGAACAAGGCCTGGCCCTGATCCGCCATGATCCGCCCGATCTGGTGCTGATGGATATCCATCTGCCCGGCATGAGCGGGCTGGACGCGTTGCGGCTCATCCGGCGCGATGCGCGCACGGTCGACCTGCCCGTGATCGCGGTCAGCGCCGCGGCGATGGACTCCGACGTGCGGGAGGGCCTGGACGCCGGTTTCCTGTGTTACCTCACCAAGCCCTTCAATGTGGAGGAGCTCCTGAAGGCGGTGGCGGACGTGCTGGCGGCGGCCCGGGCCCGGCGAGCCGCCGCCCCGCGCCCGCCAGATTGACAGCGCTGCGCTGCGCCGGCTCAGGGATTGGCGTACCCCAGGCCCTGGGTATTCACATACAGCGCATACAGCGAGGTGCTCGCCGCCATGAACAGGCGGTTGCGGTGCACGCCGCCGAAACACAGGTTGGCACAGCGCTCGGGCAGGTCGATGCGGCCGATCAGCTTGCCGGCGGGATTGAACACATGCACGCCGTCGAGCCCCGGCGTCCCCATGCCCCAGCCGCACCACAGGTTGCCGTCCACGTCCAGGCGAAAGCCGTCGGGTGTGCCCGGCCCGGCGTCGATGGCCACGCGCTGGTTGACCAGGCTGCGCCCGTCCTGCACGTCGAATGCCAGGATGCGGCGCGGGTTGGCGCGAGACTCGACGACATACAGGATCGACTCGTCAGGTGAGAACGCCAGGCCGTTGGGAAAATTGATGCCCTCGGCGACCACATCGATCGAGCCGTTGGCGTCTATCCGGTAGACGTTGGTCGGCAGTTCGGCCGGTGCCTTGATGCCTTCGTAGAACCCTCCGATGCCGAAACTCGGGTCGGTGAACCAGACCGAGTCGTCGGACTTCACCACGATGTCGTTGGGCGAGTTCAGCCGCTTGCCCTGGTAGGCGTCGGCCAGCACGGTGATGCGCCCGTCGTGTTCGGTACGGGTGACGCGCCGGGTCAGGTGCTCGCAGGTGACGATGCGGCCCTGGCGATCGCGGGTGTTGCCGTTGGCGTTGTTGGACGGCTTGCGGAACGCACTGGTCAGCCCGGTGGCCTCGTCCCAGCGGTACATGCAGTCGCCCGGCACGTCGCTCCAGACCAGCGCGCGGGTGTCGCCCAGCCACACCGGCCCTTCGGACCAGCGCATGCCGGTGGCCAGGCGTTCGACCTTGGCCAGCGCCAGGCGGTAGCGCTCGAAAGACGGGTCGATGACCACGACCGACGGGTCGGGGTAGCGGGCGGATGGTTGCCAGTCGGACATGGCGGGGCTCCTTGGGTCGGGTGGTGAAAGGCGTCGCGCGATTGTCCACCACGCCCTGTGCCCGATGGGCTTGCGCCCGGCGAGCGGCTACTGCGTCGGTCTGACGCCGTTGGTGCTGACCTGCACCCGTGCCGCCGTGATCGTGTTGTCCGCGCCGATCGTCGCGGCAATGAAGACGGTTTCGCCCGGCTTGATGTCGGCGCGGTTTCCCGGCACGGCCTGCGACATCGGTGTGTTGGGCGGTACCACCACCTTGATCGTGCCGGACTTGTAGTTCAGCACCAGTTCCGAGCCGCCAGACGACACGGCCTGGCCTTCCAGCGTGGCATTGGTCATGGTGGAACCCGGTGCCAGGTCGAACGGCGACAGCCCCAGGGGCGCCGCGGCCGGGATCGGGCGGATGTCGATCGCCACGGTGGAGCCGTCGGCGCGTTTTACCGTGGTCACGCCCAGGGTGGTGCCCGGTGCAATGTCGGCCAGCGTGATCGACTTGGTTCCGGACACGTTCACGTTGTCTGGCAGCACCACCTGCACTGCACCGGCGTCGCGGGAACTGACCGAGATGATCCGGCCGTCGAACGCGGTGACGGTGCCGCGAATGTTGACGCGTTGCTGGGCCTGTGCCAGCGTGCAGGTGGCCAGGACCAGCAGGCCCAGGAAGGTGCGGATGGCGATGTGTTGCATGGTGGTGGGGCCTGACGAGGGTTGAAATCAAAGGGAGTCGGAATGTCGCTCGGCTGCTTCGGCCGGGGCGCCAGTCTCTGGAGTGGACCACAGCGCTGCGATTTGGTTCCTTTCTGTCCGCTGCGTTAGACTGCACAGGATTCTGTCATCCACGTTTCAAGGAGCCGGCCATGGGTTTTTCTGCCAGCGATGTGGTGCCCTTCACGCAGGCGCGCGCGAACCTGTCCGAATTGGCTGACCAGGCCAAGGCCGGCGCCGAGAAGATCATCACCAAAAACGGCGAGAGCTACGTCGCACTTATCGACGCCGGCCGGCTGGACTATTACCATCGCCTGGAGCGCGAGCGCATTCACCTCCTGCTGATCGACGACGCCCGCCGTGGCCTGGCCGATATTGCGGCGGGTCGCAGCTTCGAGGCGGATGGTGCCATTGCGCAACTTCAGCAGCGTCGCCGCGCCGCACGCCCCCAGGCTGCCATGATCGACAGGACAACGAAGAAGCGTGGCTGACAAGCTGTTTCGGGGCGAACTGACCACCAGTTTCCTGGAGCGTCTGGATGCCATCGAGGCCTTCCTGCTGGAAGCCGACGCAGGGTTTGCCTTCGACGCGCTGCTGGCCGAGCTGCGCGCCACGGTGATACCGAACCTGCGCCGGTTCCCGCGCATTGGCCGGCGCTACCTGGCCAACCCGCCACAGTCGGCTGAGGCGCTGGCCCGGCTTGCGGCGTTACCCGCCGGCGTACCGGAGACACTGCGGGAGTACCTGCACGGCGACTACCTGCTGCTTTATGCGGCCGTGGAAACGGATGCATCCGTGCACCTGCTGTCGATCCGGCACCATCGACAACTCACGTATGACTTTGCGAAGTTGTGGCCCGGCTGAATTCCGCGCTGCAGTTGAAGCTTGGCAAGTTGTGGGAGGCCCAGGCCGGCCGGGACTACCGCCGCATGATGGTGTTCGAGAACAACCCCTTGGATGGTGCCGAGCGACCGGCAGATGCGCTGACCAAGATTCGGCAGCTGTGACCGTGCACCCGCGCGGGGGAAGTCCGGCGGCACCGGGCGGCCTGTCCGGCCTGGCGCAAGCCCTACATGCCGTCCAGAATGAAGACCGTCCTGCGCGCAGACTTCTTGCTGATGCCGAGCACCTTCTGGTACTCGGGCGACCGGTAGAAGTTCTCGGCCTGCTGGCTGGACGCAAACCGGATCAGCACCATGCGCGTGGGCGACCAGAGGTCGTCTTCCTTGACCGACAACTGGCCACCACGGGCCAGGTATTCCCCGCCGTACTTCTCCACAATGGGTTTGGCCTGGAGCTTGTACTGCTCGTAGTGCTCGGGGTCGGTGAGTTGCGAGTCGACAACCAGGTAGGCGGCCATGGGTTTTCCTCTGTGTGCGGGATGCAGGGCGGATCACGCACATTCTGGCACGCCAGCCGGCGGGCTGGCCGGCAATCGCCAGCTCACCCCAGCGAGTTGTCCCCGCTCATGTAGACGAACACTTCCTCGAACAGGTCGCCACGCAGGCGGAAGAAGTTGCTGTTGTGCTTGACCAGGGTCTGGCCGTCGAACGTGCGGTTCTCGACCCGGAAGCGGCAGGCGATCCGGTCGGGCGCCTGCACCACATGGTCGAAGTCGCCGTGCCAGACCCTGGCATACCGCGTGTTGAGGCGCTCGAACATGGCGCGGATCTGCGTGTCGCGGCCCTGGTACAGCGTGTTGTAGGTGGCGATGGTGAAACGCGCATCGGGCGTGAAACACGCCAGTGTGCCGGGCAGGTCCATGCGGTCGACGGCGGCGAAATAGGTTTCCGCCAGCCGGATGAGGTGCGTGCTGTCGGCGGTGGATGGCGCGCCCATCAGGCAAGCTCCATGCTGCGCACCGCGGTACCCGCCCTTGTAGCGGCTGGCGCGCTCATGCGGCCGCGCCGGCTTCGGCCGACCGGGAAAAACCGGCATCCTGCAGTGCCCGGAAGGCCGCCAGCGCCTCGCGATGCTGTGCACGGTCGGCCTCCGACAGGGCCTGGCACAGCCGGTGTTCCGGAACGAAATTGCCGTGGTTGCGCCCGCGCACGCACAGCGCGTGCGGGCGGATGCCGCCCACCGGGCGCACCTGGGCCGGGATGTAGCTGATGGCGTATCCGATGCGGCGGTCGTCGCTGGCGTTGGCGCCCGAGGCGTGCACCAGGTCGGTGTGGTGCAGCGACATCTCGCCCGCGGCCACCGGCATCGGGGTGCCGGTGGCGTTATCGAATCGTTCGCTGATGCCCTGGCCGCGCCGGATCATGTTGTCCGGGCCCGGTTTGTCGTCATGGTTGAACGGGCCCCAGCGGTGGCTCCCCGGCAGGGCATGCATGCAGCCGGCCTGTACCGATGCGTCGGACAGGGCGACCCACGCGGTCACATGCAGGTGCGGCTCCAGGTAGAAATAGGTGCTGTCCTGGTGCCAGCGCACGAAGGCGCCGGAGTGCGCCTCTTTCAGGAACAGCGTGGAGTGGTAGACCAGGATGTCCGGTCCGATCAGGTCCTCGACCGCATCCAGGATCTTCGGGTGGTGCACCAGATGGTCGGCCCAGTCGAACAGCAGGTAGGACTTCGACTTCTCGGGAAAGTCGATCGGCGCGCCCCGGGTGCGTTCCCAGTCCTCGAGTTCACCGCGCAGCGCGCGCACCTCGTCGCGCGACAGTACGGGCACCGGGTGCACAAACCCGTCGCGCTCGTAGCGCAGCACCTGCTCGGGCGTGAGCAGTCTTGTCATGGGGGCGGTCCCCCAGTGAACTGCTGCCCGGCGCGCAGCATCGCCTCCAGCATGTCCAGCCGCGGATGCATCGGCCTCGGGTAGGCCTGCCGGCTCTGGCAGTAGCCCAGGGCCAGTGCAGTCTGCGCCATGGTGTAGCTCAGCGGGCCAGGATTGATCACGGGCACCGGCAGCCGGCTTTGCAGGTAGCCGTGGGCCTGGTGCATGGTCGTCGAGCCCAGGATCAGGACGTCGGCGCCGTCGTGTTCGATCGCCAAGTGCGCGGCGGCTTCCAGCAGCGGAAACACCGCGTCCTCCTTTCCGGAGAGCAGGCCCTGGTTGTCGGGCGGCACTTCGATCGCCCGTACCGACGCGCATTTGTGGTGCAGGCCAAGCTCGTCGAGCGCTTTCTTGTACAGCGGCTTCCAGCGGCTGGCCATGGTGATGATGGAGAAGCGGTCGCCGAGCATCAGCGCCGTAAGCATGGACACCTTGCCGGGACCGAACACCGGGATGTCGAGCACCGAGCGCAAAGCGGCCACGCCGGAGTCGCTCATGGTGTCGACGCACACCGCGGCGAAGCCCTCGTCCTGCGCGCGGCAGCCGGCCTCGAAGATCGAGACGTCGGCCAGGGCGAAGTCATGGTGGCTGGAGTAGTTCGCGGGGCCGGCCTTGACGCAGCGGTACTCGAAAGTCAGTTCGCTGCCGAACTGCAGGCCGGCGAGTTGCTGCTCCCGCAGCGCCAGGTTGTCGGGCGACATGGCGAAAGGCACGACGACCAGGACCCGCTTCTTTGCCGGCGTCATGGCTGCAGTTCCTCCAGCGCCTCGGCGCAGGAGCGCACGCGGCCGAACAGGCGCTGGAAGTTGCGCATCGTGTTCTGGTGCAGGTCCGCGTGCGTCGTGCCGCAGGCGTCTTCCACCAGCGTGACAAGGTAGCCGCGGTCGGCCGCCTCGCGGGCCGTCGTCTCCACGCACATGTTGGTCGATACGCCGGTCATGTAGAGCTGCTCGCACCCCAGGGCGCGCAGCAGGCTGTCGATGCCGGTCGACGCGAACGCACCGATCGTCGTCTTGCGCAGCACGTGTTCCCCCGGCAACGGTTTGAGCTCGTCAACGATCTCGTGCTCGCGGCTGCCCACGTGGTTGCGGAATTCGACAAACAGCTTGCGCATGTGCACCGGAGCGTCCAGCGCTTCGGGATGCGCGGCACCGATCGTCACATGCAGCACCGGCCGCTGCAGCCGGGTGAAGTGCGCACGCAGGCGCAGGGTGTTGGGCATGACCAACTGCTCTATGCGGTTGAACCGGTAGTCGCCGACCGTCGACCCCTCGGCCTGCAGCTTGCGCGCCAGCGCACCGTGGCGCGAGCCGGTGGCATATTGCATGTCGACCATCACCAGCGCGCTGCGCGCTGTGTCGATCGGGCGCTCGGGCATGTAGGCGCGGATGTAGTCTGCCGGGGTGTTCATGGGGGATCCTTGGCTGTGAATGGGGAGAGTGCCGACGGGACGCGGCTGGTGGCGGAATGCGGGGTGACTGTCTGCTTTCGGCCGAGAGCGGACGTTGTTGGTCTTTTCTGAAACCATGGCAGCCAGGATACCGGTGAAGTGGTGTGGGACCAGGCCGACGGCGCATTCGGCTCCGCGGCTGTCCTCCGCCCTGCGGGCTCCCCCTTTATGCCGCTGCGCCGAACGCACCGCCGACCTGATCCCGCGACTTGGTTGGAGTGCTGGAGCCCGGAACACCAAATACCAAAGACCCAGCGTCGCGGCAGGCGCAGCCCGGCGGGTGCGATTTCTGGGACGCCGAGGAGGCGAGCCCCGGACACAAGCAGTCCAGTGGACTGTTTGTGCCTGGCGAGCGGCTGGGCCACTGGCCCAGCGCGGCCTGCAAGGCCAGCCCGAGGGTCGGTGCGCGAAGCGCACTTCGTTGTCATTCTGGCCGCGGCTGTCCGAACGCAGCGCCCGCAGGGCGCGTAGGGAGTTCTGCGGCCCGACCCTCGAGCGACAACGAACGTTGCGGCGAGGCTCACAATTGCGCGTAGCGCTTGTGATGCCGGAGCCAACACCACAGGGCAGTCGGCGCGTTCAGCGCCCGACCGTTCCAGTATGAGCGCCCGCCGGGCTGCGCCTGCCGCGACGCGCGCCAATGGCAGCGCCGACCTGGCAGCGAATGACCGCTCTGGGCCGCAAGCAGGCATATACAGACCGTGGCAGTTTCTGGCAAGTGGACTGGAGAAGGCGCAACTGAACCTAGATTCGGCAGTTGACCGCTTGTTTCCGCTTGCAACACCATATGAATATTGAGTTTTTTGCCCACGACGGCGTTCACCACCTGGGTGAGAGCGCTACGCGCCCGATCGAGCCGCGCTGCGGCACGCTGGCGGCGTTGCTTCTCCTCGCGGGCACGAGCCCGCAGCGTCGTCGCGCCTTGCCAGCGCACCACATCGCAGCCCGCTCGGGCGCGTCCAACTGCCGAATCTAGGCTGAGCGGCTGACATGGCCCACATCACACTGCTTGCCATCGTCTACCTGGCCTTCATCAGCCTCGGTCTGCCCGACAGCGTGCTGGGCGTGGCCTGGCCGTCGATGCGGCTGAGTCTGGCCCAGCCACTGGCTGCGGCGGGTCTGGTCACGCTGGTCATCACGGCCTGCTCGGCGCTGTCGAGCATCGCCAGCGCGACGGTGCTCAGGCGCCTGGGCACCGGCCCGGTTGTGCTGGTGAGCAGTCTGCTGACCGGGCTCGGGCTGCTCGGATTCGCGTTTGCGCCGTCGCTGGCCTGGGTGCTGGTTTTTGCGGTGCCGCTGGGCCTGGGGGCCGGGTCGGTGGATGCGGGCCTGAACCACTTCGTGGCCGACCATTATTCGTCGCGCCACATGAACTGGCTGCACGGCTGCTGGGGGATCGGCGCCACCATCGGGCCGGTACTGATGGGCTCGGCGTTGGCGGGCGCCGGCGGCTGGCAATCAGGGTATCGGACGATTGCGGCGCTGCAACTGGGCCTGGCGCTGGTTTTCCTGCTCAGCCTGCGCTTGTGGCAGCGGGAGCATGCCGTTGCGCCACCGCCGGTGGCGGCGGATGGCGGCCCGGAACCGCGCCGGGTGGTGCCGGTCTGGGCGGCGTGGCTGGCGCCGTGCCTGTACCTGATGTATGCGACCGTCGAAGTCGGCACCGGCCTGTGGACGGCCAGTATCCTGGTGGACAGCCGGGGCGTCGATGTACCCACGGCCGGCCTGTGGGTGTCGTGCTTCTTCGGCGCCATCATGGGCGGGCGATTCGCGGTTGGCCTGGTCGCGGGCCGGCTGGGCAACCGTCGCCTGGTGCGCCTGGGCCTGCTCGTCGCACTGGCTGGCGCGGCGGTATTCTCGATCAGCGGCCTGCCCGCGCCATTGTCCTTGCTGGGTCTGGTGCTGCTCGGCCTGGGGTGTGCGCCGGTCTACCCGGGCCTGATGCACGAAACCACGCGCCGGTTCGACCCGGCGACCGCCCGCAAGGTGGTGGGGCGCCAGGTCGCGTTCGCGTATGTGGGTGGTGCGATGGGTCCGGCCACGCTGGGGCTGCTGGGTGCACAGTGGGGGCTTGCCGCCATCATGCCGGTGGTTGGCCTGGCGCTGCTGCTGCTGCTGTTCCTCACCGGGCGGCTGGATCGGGTCACCTGAACTCGATCCGGTGGGGCCACGGGTCTTGAACGCTGCGGTTTTGTCCTCACTCTGATTGGAAGGAGGGCATGGCGGACCGAGGTCGGAACGCCCCGCCGCGACAGGCATCCACCATCAGCACGCCGGGCCACCCCAAGGGCGGATTCCGCAGTGCAAAGCGCGAAGGTACACACCAGTGAGCACCACCCAGCACATCGTCTGCCCGCATTGCCACACCACCAACCGGCTGTCGGTCGACGACCTCGACAACGAGGCCGACTGCGGCAAATGCCACCAGCCCCTGTTCACCGCGCATTCGGTTGCGCTGGACGAAGCCGCCTTCGAGCGGCACATCGGCCGCAGCGACATACCGGTGCTGGTCGACTTCTGGGCGCCGTGGTGCGGGCCGTGCCGCCAGATGGCGCCGGCATTCGAGCAGGCGGCGGCCCAGCTCGAACCCCATGTGCAACTGGCCAAGGTCAATACCGAAGAGGCGCAGGCCCTGGGCGCGCGTTTCAATATCCGCAGCATCCCGACCCTGGCGCTGTTCCGTGGCGGGCGCGAGATCGCGCGCCAGCCAGGGGCCATGGGCGCGGCGGACATCGTGCGCTGGACGCGTTCGCATCTGCGCTGAACTGGCGCAGCCGGCTGCAGCGCCGAGGCCGCCGCCTGCACTGCAGCACCGCGCTGCATGCCGACGCCGCGCGGCCCTTCTTCTGTTGAAATACGGGTTTCAAGGGCCTTGCCTGGCTGGCGCCGGCAGGTCGTTCCCCATCATCCGGAGCAAACCGCAGCAACCGATGCCACCACGCACCCTCCGTCCCTGGGGATGGTATGAAACCGTCTCCGAGCAACCCGGCAGCAAGGTCAAACGCATCCGCGTCGACGCGGGACAGCAGATCAGCCTGCAAAAACACCTCCGGCGCGCCGAGCACTGGGTGGTCGTGCTGGGCGTGCCGATGGTGACGGTCGACGCTACGCAGGTGGAACTTGGCGTCGGCCAGCATATCGACATTCCGCTGGGCGCGGTGCACCGGCTGGCCAATCGCACGTCCGGGCCGGTGGAGATCATCGAAGTGCAGTTCGGCGACTACCTGGGTGAAGACGATATCGTGCGCCTGCAGGACGACTACGGCCGGGGCTGACCGCGCCCTGCGGACCGGCGACAATCCTCCACAATCGCTCGTGGCCTGCGAGCCCCACGTCTTGACCAGGTGGCCAATTGAAGCAGCAAGCAAACACGGATCCAGCAATTTCGCCAGGCCTGTTCGCCGGGTTCGACGGTGTGAAAGCCTGCGTCGATGTCGGCGGCACCAAGGTCGCCGTGAGTGTGGCCGATACACGCGGCCTGCATGGCCGTGTGGTCGAGCCGACGGCCAAGCATGGCGCATCCGACGCGCTGGGCCAGCAGGTGCTGCGCATGATTGCGGCCAGTTGTGCCGATGCCGGTGTGGCGGTGCGGGATGTGACCTCGGTAGGGGTGTCCTCCTGCGGGCCGTTCCTGATCCGTGATGGCTGTGTGGAGCTGGCGGCGCCCAATATCTGCGGTGGGCTGGCCGGGCCGGCACGCGGCCTGCCCAACACCTGGATGAGCGCGATCCTGGAAGCGCCGCTGCGCGCCGCGTTTGCGCATGTGCGGGTGGCCAACGACGGCATCGCCGCGCTGGAGGCCGAGCGGCGCTGGGGTGCGCTGCAGGGCCTGGAGCATTGCGCCTATGTGACCTGGAGCACCGGCATCGGCATGGGCCTGTGTGTCGACGGGCATGTGCTGCGCGGCAAGAACGGCAATGCGGGCCATGCCGGACACATGTTCGTGAGCGACAACAACGACGCCCTGTGCGGCTGTGGCAACGTCGGGGACGTCGAAGGGCTGATTGCCGGCAACGCCCTGCCCAGGCGGTTCGCTGCGCAGGGTTTTGCCGACGCGGCGGCGCTGCTGGGTGCGGCGCGTGCCGGCGATGCTGCGGCGAGCGCGCTGGTGGATGACCTGTGCCGGGTGATGGGGCGCACGCTGTACAACCTGGTGGTCACGCTCGACCTGCAGCGCATCAGCATGGGTGGCAGCGTCTTCTGGCACCACCGGGACTACCTGCTGCCCAAGGTGTTCGGCCATATCGACGGGAAACTGGCTGCCCTGACCAGAGGCTTCGACCTGGTGGCCGCTGGCCTGGGTGAACAGGTGGGTGACTACGCCGCGCTGGCGCTGGTGCGCTGAACAGCCGGACTCAGGGGGTGATGACCCAGGTGTGGCTGCACTTCTTGCAGCAGACCGTGGCCTCGCCGTTGCGCCGGTCTTCCTCCACCAGGGTCAATTTGCCATAGGCGCTGCATTGCGGGCAATTTGCCTGGTTGGCCACTTCCTCGGCGTGCATCAACAGGTAGAGGTAGCGGCGCAGCGCCCACAGCCCGATGCCGCCACTGAGGACCACAAATCCGACGTTGGCCAGTTTCTGGCCGCTGGTGGCGCCGTGGAAGGCCTCCATGCTGGCCATCAGGGCGATCACGCACAAAAAAGCCAGCAGCATGTGGGCATGGCTGCTCAGCAGTTCGCGTTCGTACCACTTGCGAAAACCCACGCGCCGAATGCCGTCGGCGAGGCTGTGGTTGAGCAGGTTCATGCGTCCGATGCTGGCACAAAACAGCGCCCGACCATTTACCTGCGGTATTTCAGGGCCAGCACCCTGGCCGCGACGCACCGGCCCTGGGTCTGCCCGCCCGTGACGCCGAAGCCGAAGTGGATGCCTGCATACAGCCGCGAGCGCGCCGCCTCGTCGGCTGCCGACTGGAAATCCTTGAAGCTGCGCGGCCCCCAGCCACGGTCGTTGTGGGTGTTGTCGGTGAAGCCGGTGCCCGCGCCGAACACCTGTGCCAGCACCCCCGCCGCCGCGCTCGACTGTACCGAATGGCCCGATGGGTACTCCGGAAATGGGGGCGTGTCCATCAAGGTGGGCACCCAGGCGCTGTCGAAGACCAACTGGACGTAGGTCACGGGTCGCAACACGTTCAGGCGGTATTTGGTGGCCCAGGCGGCGACAAATGCGTCCGACATGGCCATGTTCAGCAGGCCGAAGGTCTGCGCCGCGTCTGCCAGGCTGGCCTTGCGGGCCTTGAGCAGGTCGTTGGCAATGAACACCCAGTGGCCGGCCGGTGTGGGCGTCTTGCCCGGATCGTCGGCCCAGTAGAGCGCGAACTGGCGCTGCTCCTGGCTCGCCTGGTTGCTGATGCGGTAGACCTCCTGGGCGTTGCGATGGAACTCCGAACCGGCGTCTTCCGAGTAGGCGGGCGGTGCTGGCGCCGGGCACTCGCTGGCGTTCCTGAGCACGAACGGCCGGTTGTCGCCCCAGCGCGGCAGCAGTGCTGCGGCAAAGGCCGGTGGCGTGGCGCTCCACTGCCCGGCACCACCGGGCGGTACGTAGCGGGTCTGGTCGCGGCGCAGCGGGCCCCAGGCCTCATGGCCACCGTCAGTGCGGGCCCAGGTCATGATGGCCATCGCCATCAGCCGGCCAAAGGTCTCCGACCGGTTGCTGATCTCCGGCGTGAGGCTGCCGGGGTCGAAGTCCTGGCCGTATTTCAGCGCCATGTTGCGTTCGAGCAGGTCGATGCGTGCCTTGTTCTCGGCGCTGGCGTTGCTGAGCATCATGCGTGTCATGGTGGCCAGCGATGCGTTCGCCACGGTCGGCCAGTGCAGCGGTTCGTCAGGTTGCGCCCAAGGCAGGGAGCTGAGTTCGTTCAGCTGCCCGGCCAGGCTGATGTGCGCAGGCATGCCCGGCACCACCGACTCGTACAGGGTCAGGCCCAGGTAGGCGAGTGCGCGGGCGGCCACCGGCGGGCTGAAGCCCGGTGTCTGCTGCACCAGTTGCAGGGCCAGGCTGAACCAGTCGTTCGCGACACCTGCGCTGTAGGCGCTGGCTGGTTTCATCGCCGCTGGCGCCACGGGCTGCTGGGCGTGTGCGGACCAGGCGGCAAGCTGGCAGCCAACGGCCAGCAGCGCGATGCGGATGTGGCGCCCGGCGCGTTTCATGGCGCCTTCCAGACGCTTGCACCGGCCTGCCGGTCCACGATATAAAAGTTGTTCGCGCTGACTTCCTGCCAGGGCCCCCAGCTGCCATGCGGCCACTGCACACGCAGCCTGGCCTTTTGCGCCTGCCCCATGCCGAAATGCATCCAGCCGAGCTGCCCGCTGGCATGCCCGCCGCCCACCGTCAGCTCCTGGCGCACGATGCGCTGGCCCAGGTCGACTTCGACCCAGGCACCGATCGCGTCCCGGTTGCCACCCGGCTGGCGCAGGCGCAGCTGCACCCACGGCCCCAGGGGCTGCGGCCTCTCGGCGGTGCCGGTTCCCAGGTTGCGCCACAGCTGCGCCTTGTCCCAGCGGTTCACCACCAGCATGTCGAGCATGCCGTCGCCATTCAGGTCCACCAGCAGCCCGCCGCGGCCCCGCCGGTAGCTGGCCACACCGGCCTGCTGGCCGACCTCGGTGAAGGTCCCGTCCGTCTGCTGCAGCAGCAGGTTGTTGGGGTCCAGCGTGGCGAAATCGGGCATGGTCGACACGTTGCCCTTGACGATGAACAGGTCGAACAGGCCATCATGGTTGACGTCGGCGAACTGCGCGTGCCAGGCGGTGGACGGGTGGATGTCGCCACCCGCATAGGGCCGGTGCGCCGTGACGCCGCGCTTGTAGGCCACATCGCTGTAGCTGGGTTGGCGCCCGTCGCCATCGAGTTTCTGCAGTTTGTTGTCGGCCATGCTGGTCAGGAACACCTCGGGCCTGCCGTCGCCGTCGAGGTCGTGGCTGGCAATACCCATGCCCCAGATCTGCAGCGGCTTCCAGCCCTGTTCGGTGGTGTACAGCACCGGCGCCTGGCCGGGGGTGACCTTCCACAATTGCTCCTGGCCGCCCTTGTAGAACTCGCGGTCGTTGCTGACGCGCAAACCGGCCTGGCCGGTGCGGCCCCAGTCGGAAAAAAGCATCGACAGGGCACAGTGCCCGGGAGCGAGTTCCGTGGGCGCCGCGAACCGCTTGCCACCCGGGGCTGGCCGCAGCAGGCTGCCCGGCGTGCAGCTGCCCCAGGGGAATTCGGGTTTGCTGCGGTCCACGTAGGTTCCGATGGCCACGGTCGGCCATTCCTGGCCGCGTTCCCAGGTGGCGGATAACGCGCTGTGCAACAGGTTGCCGCTCTGCAACGCCCACTTGTCGGTCGCCCGTTCGAACTTGCAGCCGCCCAGGCCGCGAAACACCTGCACCTCGCCCACCCGCAGCACGACCAGGTCGGTGTTGCCGTCGCCGTCCACGTCGATGGGATAGGCACCATTGGCGCTGGTCAGTTCGAGGCCCGAGCGTTGCTCCTCGAGCTTGATCGGCCCGCCCCGCGTGCTGCGGTTGCGGTAGAAGCGGGCCTTGTTGACGCCGGCGGTGACGTAGACCTCGGGCAGGCCATCCCCGTCGCAATCGAACGCAGCCACACCACCACCCACCTGGAACTCGGTATCACCCTCGAAGCGGCTCTGGAAGCCGGCGCTGTCGGTCTCCTCGATGAAGCGCGGGATCACCAGCGGGTCTGCCGCATGGGCACCCGTCAGTGTTGCGGCGAGCAGGAGGGAGCAACTGGCTTTCGGCACGTCAGTGGCTCCAAGGCGCCATGCGCCAGCGGGAATTCATGCGGGCCCGCGGTGGTGTCAACGTCGGCTCTCGGCCCAAAGCGGACGTTGTTGGACTTGCGCGAAAGCATGACAGCCAGGATACCGGTGGCGTGGTGTGGGACCAGGCCGACGGCGCATTCGGCTCCGCGGCTGTCCTCCGCCCTGCGGGCTCCCCCTTTATGCCGCTGCGCCGAACGCACCGCCGACCTGATCCAGCGACTTGGTTGGCCTGCTGGAGCCCGGAACGACGAATACCAAAGACCCAGCGGCGCGGCTGGCGGTGCCCGGTGCGGGCTATTTCTGGGGTGCCGTGGAGCGCAGCCTGTGGGTCGGTGCGCGCAGCGCACTTCGTTGTCATTCTGGCCGCGGCTGTCAGAGCGGAGAGAGCGAAGCGAACGCAGCGAGTTCCGCGGCCCGACCCTCGGGGGAGCACCGCAGGGCAGTCGGACACGCAGTGCCGACCGCCC
>JANMZX010000338.1:0-2854 GCA_031383745.1 Rhodoferax sp.
GGAGCAGCGGCGCGCGCATCGTGTTCTCCTGCGGCTTCGACTCGATCCCGTTCGACCTCGGCATGCTGATGCTGCAAAACGAAATGCGGGCACAGTTCGGCACCACGGCCAGCCGGGTGCGTGGCCGGGTGCGCAAGATGAAGGGCACCTTCTCCGGCGGCACCGCGGCCAGCCTCAAGGCCACGATGGCCGCTGCCATGCAGGACCCGGGCGTGATGGACCTGCTGCGCAACCCGTTCTCGCTGACACCGGGTTTCGAGGGGCCGCGCCAGCCCTCCGGCAACAAGCCGATGCTGGAGGAGGACCTGGGCCTGTGGGCGGCGCCGTTCGTGATGGCGGCGATCAACACGCGCAACGTGCACCGCTCCAACTTCCTGCTCGGCCATGCCTGGGGCGCCGACCTGGTCTACGACGAGATGATGCTCACCGGAGCCGGCGAGAAGGGCGAGGCGATGGCCTAGGCCGTGGCGGGGGACAAGTCGCTCGGCGCCGAAGGCGGCCCGAAGCCCGGTGAAGGCCCCTCGCGCGCGGAACGCGAGGCCGGTTTCTACGATGTGCTTTTCCTGGGACAGGATGCGGCCGGGCACACCGTGCGCGTCGGCGTCAAGGGCGACCGCGATCCGGGTTATGGCTCCACCTCGAAGATGATCGCCGAGGCCGCGGTGTGCCTGCTGCAGGACGCGGGCGGCACGTCCGGCGGCATCTGGACGCCGGCCTCGGCCATGGGTGTGGCGCTGATCGCGCGGCTGCAGAAAAGCGCCGGCATGGCGTTTGCCGTAGAGACGGCCTGACCCGGCGCCGGCGCCGAGTTCTGGTCTACGCCCCACACGCAGGAGCACCCCCATGTACCCAGGCAAATACGCACAACTGCGTGCCGACCGGCCCGCCGTCATCATGGCGTCCACCGGCGAGACGATGACGCATGGTGAACTGGAGCAGCGCAGCAACCGCCTGGCGCACCTGCTGCGCGCGCAGGGCCTGCAACGGCTGGACCACTACGCGGTGTTCATGGAGAACAACCACCGCTTTTTCGAAGCCTGCATGGCGGGTGAACGCGCCGGCCTGTACTACACCTGCATCAACTCCTACCTGACCGCCGACGAGATGGCCTACATCGTCAACAACAGCGAGTCGCGGGTGCTCATCACCTCGCAGGCGCGTCTGGCAGTGGCGCGCGAAGCCCTGCTGCAATGCCCCCGGGTCGGCCTGTGTCTGGTGGTGGGTGGTGGTGACGCAGCAGCGGGCACGGCCAGCGCTGCGCGCCTGCAGGACTTCGACGCGGCCACGGCAGGGTTTCCCTCGCACAGGATTGCCGACGAATGGCTGGGTGCGTCGATGCTGTATTCGTCCGGCACCACCGGGCGGCCCAAGGGCGTGCTGCGCCCATTGCCGGAGAATCCGCCGGACCAGCCGCTGGCCCTGTTCGTGTTCCTCAACCAGCTGTGGCAAGGCGAAGAGGGCATGGTCTACCTGTCGCCGGCGCCGCTTTACCACTCGGCACCACTGGCCAACACCGCGATCGTGATGCGCAACGGCGGCACCGTCGTGGTGATGGAGCATTTCGACCCACTCCAGTACCTGGCGCTGGTGGAGCGCTACCGCATCACGCACACCCAACTGGTGCCCACGATGTTCAGCCGCATGCTCAAGCTGCCGCCCGAAGAGCGCACGCGCCACGACCTGTCGTCGCTGAAGATCGCCATCCACGCCGCGGCGCCCTGCCCGGTGCCGGTCAAGGAGCAGATGATCGACTGGTGGGGCCCGATCATCCACGAGTACTACGGTGCCACCGAAGGCCTGGGTTTCACTGCCTGCAACAGCGCCGAATGGCTGGCGCACCGCGGCAGCGTGGGCCGGGTGCTGCTGGGCGACCTGCACATCCTGGACGAGCAGGGCCAACCGGTGCCGCAGGGCACATCGGGCGAGGTCTGGTTCAAGACCGCCAGCCCGTTCGTGTATTTCAACGACCCCGAACGCACCGCCCTGACGCGCTCTGCCGACGGCACCATGAGCACCGTGGGCGACATGGGTTACCTCGACCAGGGCGGCTACCTGTACCTGACCGACCGCTCCAGCTTCATGATCATCTCCGGCGGCGTGAACATCTACCCGCAGGAATGCGAGAACCTGCTGGTCACCCACCCCCAGGTCGCCGACGCCGCGGTGTTCGGCGTGCCCAACGAGGACTTCGGCGAAGAGGTGAAGGCGGTGGTCGAACTGGTCGCGGGCGCCGTTCCCGGGCCCGCACTGGCGCAGCAGCTGATGGCGTTCTGCGCCGAGCATCTGGCCCGCCACAAGTGCCCGCGCTCGATCGACTTCACCGACAAGCTCCCGCGCCTGCCCACCGGCAAGCTCTACAAACGCACGCTGCGCGACCCGTACTGGGCCGGGCACAAGAGCCGTATCGTCTGACCAACCGGACCCCCGCCATGACCAACACCACCGACACCACCCACCACCGCATCTGCCCCCTGTGCGAGGCCTGCTGCGGCCTGGAGATCAAGGTGCGCGACCAGCAGGTCGTCAGCATCCGCGGGCACGACGCAGATGTGTTCAGCGCCGGCTACATCTGCCCCAAGGGCGTGGCGTTGAAGGACCTGCACGAGGACCCGGACCGCCTGCGCACGCCGCTGGTCAAGCGCAACGGCGTGTTCGAGAAGGCGAGCTGGGACGAGGCCTGGGCCGAGATCGAACGCCGCCTGCCACCGATCCTGCAGGCCCACGGCCGCAACGCCGCCGGCCTGGTGATCGGCAACCCGGCCGCGCACAAGATCGGCCTGCTCACCTACATACCGCGGCTGGCCAAGGCGCTGGGCACCCAGAACGTGTTCACCGCCGCCACGCTGGACCAGAT
>JANMZX010000008.1:0-22314 GCA_031383745.1 Rhodoferax sp.
ATGTAGAACATGCTCATCAAGATGGCCGAGAACACCATGCCCACCGGATGCAGCCGCCCGACATAGGCGACGATGATGGCCGCAAACCCGTAACCGGCGGGCACGTAGGCGGTGAGCTGTCCGATCGGCCCGGCCACCTCCAGCGCACCGGCCAAACCGGCTGCACCGCCCGAAATCAGCAGGGCCGTCCACAGCGCCTGGCGCGACGAGAATCCGGCATACCGCGCGGCAGCCGGCGCCAGGCCGCCGACCTGCTGTGCGAACCCGGCCCGGGTGCGGAACAGGAACACCCAGACGGCCGCCACACCCAGCACTGCCAGCAGCACGCCGATGCTCACCCGCGACCCTTCGAACAGTCGCGGAATCCGGGTGGCGGCGTCGAAGGTCCGGGTCTGCGGGAAGTTGAAACCCTGCGGATCCTTCCACGGGCCACCGACCAGGTAACTCAGCAATTGCACCGCCACATACACCAGCATCAGGCTGACCAGGATCTCGTTGGCGTTGAACCGGTCGCGCAGCAGCGCGGTCAGGGCGGCCCAGGCCATGCCGCCGACGATGCCCGCCAGCACCACCGGTACCACGATCCACCCACCGGTGCCCTTGTCGGCCAGCAGCGCCACGCCACCGGCGAAGATGGCACCGATGATGTACTGGCCTTCGGCGCCGATGTTCCAGACGTTCGAGCGGAAACACACCGCCAGACCGAGCGCGATGATCAGCAGCGGCGTGGCCTTGACCATCAGTTCACCCAGTGCATAACCGTTGCGGATCGGCTGCCAGAAGAACATCTCCAGGCCGCGGATCGGGTCCTTGCCCAGGGCGACAAACAGGACGACTCCGATCACCACCGTGACCAGCAGCGCCAGCAGCGGCGAGCCGTAGCTCCAGAAGGCCGAGGGCTGGGGGCGGGCCTCGAGCTTAAGCATGCGGCACCTCCGCCTGCTGGCCCAGATGCGCCTGCACCTCCTCGTGCCACAGGCCGCTCATCCACTCGCCCACCCGCTCGATCGTGGCCTCGGCGATCGGCACGGAGGGCGACAGGCGCCACTTGGCGATCACATGCAGGCGGTCGCTCAATTCGAACAGTTCGTCGAGCTCCTCGCTCACCACCAGCACGGCACAGCCCTTGTCGCGCAGGGCAAGGATCTCGCCGCGGATCTGGGCTGCGGCGCCGACGTCGACACCCCAGGTCGGCTGCGACACGATCAGCAGCCGGGGGTTGGCGTCGATCTCGCGCCCGACGATGAACTTCTGCAGGTTGCCGCCCGACAGTGAGCGCGCGGCAGAGTCCGGCCCGCCGGCCTTGACGTTGAAGCGCCGGATGATGTCAGCCGCCTGCGACTGCAGCGCCTTCACCCTGATCCAGCCCGACCCCATGGCGAGCGCCTCGTTGCGCGTCAGCAGCAGGTTGTGCGCCAGGCCGAGCGTGGGCACTGCACCCCGCCCCAGGCGCTCCTCGGGTACGAAATGCAGGCCGAGCTTGCGCCGCCGACCCGGGTGCGCGCCCGACACATCGGCGTCGCCCAGCCAGATCGAACCTGGTGCCGCGCGGCAGTCTTCACCCGACAGCGCGTACAGCAGTTCGCGCTGGCCGTTGCCCGATACGCCCGCGATGCCCACCACCTCGCCCGCACACACCTGCAGCGACACCCCCAGGAGATCGACCCCGAACTGGTCTTCGCGCGCCAGGCTCAGATCGCGCACCTGCAGCACCGGCGCACCCGGAGCCTGGGCCCGGTGCGTGAGTTGCGGCGGCTCGGCGCCGATCATGAGCCGCGAGAGCGAGGCGTTGGACTCCTCGGCCGGCTTGCAGACACCGGTGACCTTGCCCCCGCGCAGCACGGTGCAGGCCGTGCACAACTCGCGGATCTCGTGCAACTTGTGGCTGATGTAGAGGATGCTGCATCCCTCGGAGGCCAGTTTGCGCAGCACCACGAACAGCTTGTCCACCGCCTGCGGCGTGAGCACCGAGGTGGGTTCGTCGAGGATCAGCAGCTGCGGATTGGTCAGCAGCGCACGGATGATCTCCACGCGCTGCATCTCGCCCACGCTGAGCGTGTGCACAGGGCGCGCAGGGTCGATGTCCAGGCCGTATTCCTGCGCCTTCGCCGTGATGCTGTGGGTAACCTCGTCCAGGGTGAGGGTCTTGGCCAGGCCCAGCCACACGTTCTCGGCCACGGTGATGGTGTCGAACAGGCTGAAATGCTGGAACACCATGCTGATGCCCATGGCCCGTGCTTCCTGCGGGTTGCGGATGTGCACTGGCGCGCCATTGAACATGACGCTACCGGCGTCGGGCTTGACCGAGCCATAGATGATCTTCATCAACGTGGACTTGCCGGCCCCGTTTTCTCCCAGCACCGCATGGGTCTCACCCGGCATCACGGTGAGCGACACATCGCTGTTGGCCACCACTGCGGGGTAGCGCTTCGTGATGCCGGCCAAATGCAGTCGGGGCGTGGTCATGCTGGGTTGTCTCGTCGTCGTTGTTGTTGTGTGGGGTCGACCTGCAAGGAGTGGGGACAGCGTCAGGAAGTGTCTGGCGGGGCGCCTGCCGATTCTGCATGCAAATTTGATGCCACGGACTTGACGCGCTCGCGCAACCAGCGTGCCGACGCCGATACGTGCGTGCGTTCGTGCCAGAGCTGGTAGTAGCGCATGCGCGGAAACCCGACCGGGCATGGCACGATCGTGACCGGCAGACGGCCGACGAACCGCCGGCAGTATGTCCGCCCGGTCGTGAGCACCAGCAGGGTCGAGGCCACCATGCTCGGGATCAGGCTGAAATGCGCCACACGGGTGCTGATGTTGCGCTGCAGCCCGAGCCCATCGAGGTGCTCTTCCAGCACCCCCTTGGCGCCCGGGTGGGTCGCGCCTGGCACCACATGGTCGGCCGCCAGCCAGGCCGCCACATCCCAGCCGCGGCGGACCGCCGGATGCTGGTCGGACACCAGGGACACCACCTCGTCGTCGAACAGGGCGCCCAGGTGCAGGTCGTCCGGCGGCGTGGTCCAGTTGCCGATTACGATGTCGACGTCGCCCTGGGCCAGCCGCGCGCGGTAGTCCGATACACCCGAAAGCGGCTGGATCTCGATCTGGCACATGGGCGCCTGCTCCTTGATCTGGGTGACCAGGCGGGGCAGGAACAGGCTGTCGAGGTAGTCGCTGGCGGCGATGCGGAAGGTGGCGCGCGCCGTGGCGGGATCGAATCCACGCACATCGGCAAACAGCATCTGGGCGCCGCGCAGGATGCCCGCGCTGGGTTCGATCATGCGCAGGCCGGCCTCGGTGGGCACCATGCCGCTGCCGGAGCGCACCAGCAGCGGGTCACCGGCGAAGTCGCGCAAGCGCTTGAGAGACGCACTCACCGCCGGCTGGTGCATGCCCAGGCGGATGGCGGCGCGCGAAACACTGCGTTCGGTCAACACGGTATGCAGGACCCTGATCAAATGTAGGTCGATCTTGTCGAGGATTGTGGGGTCTCTCATACTGGCATGGATATTGCCGTCATATGCTAGCGTGTATGGCAGGCACCCACTACCTGTTTTACCCTATCTCACGCAACAGCCATCACGGCAAGGACACCAAGGCATGAAGTCCCAGGAAATCCGGTTCATTCGGCGCGGACAACCTGTCAGGCTGCAGGATGTGCCGCCCGACCGCACGCTGCTCGACCTGCTGCGCGACGATCTGGGCTGCACCGGCACCAAGGAGGGATGCGGCGAAGGCGATTGCGGCGCCTGCACCGTCGTGCTGGGCGAACCCGACGGCACAGGCATCCGCTACCGGGCGGTGAACAGCTGCATCCGGCTGGCCCATTCGATCGACGGGCTGGCCCTGTGGACGGTCGAGGACCTGGCCGGCGCCGACGGCGGCCTGCACCCGGTGCAGGAGGCGATGGTTCAGTGCCACGCGTCGCAATGCGGCTTTTGCACGCCCGGCTTTGTCATGAGCCTGTTCGCCATGTACCAGGGCCGCGTCTGCCGCGGGGAGGTGGTCACGCGCGACACGGCCCGCGAAGACCTGTCGGGCAACCTGTGCCGCTGTACCGGCTACCGGCCGATCCTGGACGCCGCGCAGCAGATGGGCGACTACCCGCGTGTGGTGGTCGACGAGGCCGCCCTGCGCGCGCAACTGCAGCAGATTGCCCCACCGGCCTTGCTGCGGGATACGGACGCCGCTTACCTCGCCCCCCGCACGCTGGAGCAACTGCTGCAGATGCGCGCCCGCCATCCGGCGGCGCAACTCGTGGCCGGATGCACCGACACCGGCTTGTGGGTGACCAAGCTGCACCGGCAGTTCGAGCGGGTGATCGACCTGACCCGGGTGGCCGAGTTGCGCCGTGTCGAACGCTACCCGCACCACATCGCCATCGGGGCCGCGGTGCCACTGGCCGACGCCTTTGACGCCCTGGTGCGGGACCGCCCGCAGCTACACGCTTTCGCAGCCCGATTCGCCGGCCTGCCGGTGCGCAATTCCGGCACCCTGGGCGGCAATGTCGCCAACGGCTCACCGATCGGCGACTCGATGCCGCTGCTGATCGCGCTGGGTGCCAGCGTGTTGCTGATGAGCCGCCGTGGGCACCGCGAGATCGCAATGGAGGCGCTGTACACCGGCTACCGGCAGAACGTGATGGCGCCCGACGAGGTGCTGGCCTGGATCAAGGTGCCGCTTCCCGCTGCTGGTGAATTCCTGCGTGTATACAAGATTTCCAAACGCTTCGACGACGACATCTCCGCCGTCTGCCTCGCAGTGCGGCTCGAGGTGGTCGACGAGCGTGTCAATGCCGCCTCCATCGGCGTGGGCGGCGTCGCCGCCACCCCGGTGCGTGCAAGGCGCACCGAGGCGGCGCTGGTCGGGCAGCGCTGGACACAAGACACCGCACATGCCGCCAGCGCCGTGCTGCGTGCCGAATTCGAGCCGATCGCCGACATGCGTGCCAGCGCCGCCTACCGCAGCGAGGTGCTGGGCAACCTGGTGCAGCGCCTGTGGCTGGAGGGCCAGGGCGTGCAGGCGATCAACCTCGAATCCTGGCCCGTGCCGGAGGCAAGCACATGAACGCACCCGACAAGTTGCCGCTGGCTGCACCTTCGCCGCCTGCGGCGGGCGCCTCGCGACACCACGAGAGCGCCCGAGCCCAGGTGGCGGGTGCGGCGACCTATGTCGACGACATGCCGGTGCTGCGCGGCACGCTGTACGCCGCCCCCATCCTGTCCAGCGTGGCGCACGGGCGCCTGCTGGGCGTGGACGCGGCCGTCGCGCTGGCCATGCCCGGGGTGCGGGACGTGGTGCTGGCGTGCGACATTCCCGGCCACCCGATGCTGGCGTCCTTCATTGGCGACGAGCCAGTCTTCGCCAGCACCAAGGTGCAGCACGTGGGCCAGGTAATCGGTCTGGTCGTGGCCGACAGCGTGATGCAGGCGCGCCGGGCCGCACGCAAGGTGCAGGTGAAGGTGGAGGCCCTGCCGCCGATCCTGAGCGTTCAGGCTGCACTGGCCGCGAAGAGTTTCGTGCTGCCGCCGGTCCATGTGCGGCGCGGCGATGCAGCACAGGCGCTGAAGGCGGCCAGGCACCGCCTCAGCGGTACGCTTGAGGTGGGCGGACAGGAGCATTTCTACCTCGAAGGCCAGATCGCCTACGTGGTGCCGCTGGAACAGGGCCAGTGGCTGGTCCACTCCAGCACCCAGCACCCGGGAGAGGTTCAGCACTGGGTCTCGCATGCCCTGGGCCTGGACAACCACGCGGTACGGGTCGAGTGCCGGCGCATGGGTGGCGGCTTCGGCGGCAAGGAAACCCAAGCCGGGCATATGGCGGTGTGGGCCGCGATCGCCGCCCACAAGCTGCGCCGGCCGGTTAAGCTGCGCATGGACCGCGACGACGACTTCCTGGTCACCGGCAAACGCCACCCGTTCTGGTACGACTACAGCGTGGGGTTTGACGACGACGGCCTGCTGCACGGCCTGCAGCTGGTGATGGCGGCCGACTGCGGCTTCAGCGCCGACCTCAGCGGCCCGGTGGCAGACCGGGCGGTGTTCCACAGCGACAACGCGTATTTCCTGGCCGACGTGGACATCGCGTCCTATCGCTGCAAGACCAATACCCAGAGCCACACCGCGTTTCGCGGTTTCGGCGGGCCTCAGGGCGTGATCCTGATCGAAACCATCCTGGGCGATGTGGCCCGCAGCCTCGGGCTGGATCCGCTCGATGTGCGACGGCGCAACCTCTACGGGGTCGAGGACCGCAACGTGACGCACTACCAGATGAAGGTCGAGGACAACATCCTCGCGCCGCTGCTGGCGCAACTGGAGCTGACCTCGCGCTACCGTGAGCGCCAGCAGGCCATCGGGGCGTGGAACCACAGCAGCCCGGTGATCCGCCGCGGCCTGGCCATCACGCCGGTCAAGTTCGGCATCTCGTTCACGGCCACCTTGTTCAACCAGGCCGGCGCGCTGGTGCATGTGTACACCGATGGCAGCGTGCAGGTGAACCATGGCGGCACCGAGATGGGCCAGGGCCTGAACACCAAGGTGGCGCAGGTGGTGGCGGACGAACTCGGCGTGCCCTTCGAGCGCGTGTTGTCGACGGCCAGCGACACCAGCAAGATCCCCAACGCATCGGCCACCGCGGCGTCTGCCGGCACCGACCTCAACGGGCGGGCGGCCCAGTTCGCGGCCCGCCACGTGCGCGACAACCTGGCGCAGTTCGTGGCCGGGCTGGACAACTGCGGTGCGGGTGCGGTGCGTTTTGCGGGCGGCCAGGTGGTATCGCCCAACAACACCCGCAGTTTCGACGAAGTGGTGAAGGCCGCCTATGCCAACCGCATCCAGCTCTGGAGCGACGGCTTTTACCGCACGCCCAAGATCCACTACGACAAGACCACGCTGACCGGGCGGCCGTTCTACTACTTCGCCTACGGTGCGGCATGCACCGAGGTGGCCATCGACACGCTGACCGGCGAGAGCCGGGTGCTGCGCGTGGACATCCTGCACGATGTGGGACGCTCGATCAACCCGGCGATCGACATCGGCCAGATCGAGGGCGGCTTCGTGCAGGGCATGGGCTGGCTGACCACCGAACAACTCGTATGGAACGACAAGGGCCACCTGGCCACCCATGCGCCGAGCACCTACAAGATACCGGCCACCGGCGACATCCCGGAGCGTTTCAGGGTAGACCTGTGGCCCGAGCCCAACCGCGAGGACAACGTATTCGGCAGCAAGGCCGTGGGGGAACCGCCGTTCATGCTGGCCATCAGCGTGTTCGAGGCGCTGCGTGCAGCCGTGGCGTCGACCCGGCCCGATGCACGCACACCCGTCAGGCTGACCGCACCCGCCACTGCGGAAAACCTGCTGCGCGCCCTCAAGTGGAGCTGAGCGCGCGCGTGGTCACGGGAGTTGCTTGGCCCTGACGGGCTGCGGCGCAAGCCCCCTTGGGGTCGGCCGGCCAGCGGTCAGACGCCGGCCAGCGAACGCAGGCCACCCGGATCGACCAGGTTGACCACCCGGCCGGAGCCGCTGATCAGGCTGCGTTCGCGCAGGTGGCGCAATACCCGCGACAGGGTTTCCGGTGCAATGCCCAACTGCGCCGCAATCAGGCGCTTGCGCTGCTGCAGCATCACCGCCACCGAACCCTGGGCGCTGGTCTGGGCGTGCGCCAGCAGCCATTCGGCACAGCGCGCCTCGGCGTCCTTGGCCAGGCGGCTGACAGCCAGCTCCGTCTGCTGGCGATGCGCCATGGCCACATCGTGCAACACACCCTGCGCAAAACCCGGCAGGCCATTGAGCCAGCTGCGGAAGGCCGGCAAAGGCATGCGGCGCACCTGCACATCGGTCTGGGCCACTGCATCCACCGCGCTGGGCAGGCACAACACGGCAGCGGTAGCCTCAAGCCAGAACGGACCCTCCACCGTGCCGAGCTGGTGCGCCATCGCCTTGTCTTCCATGAGGCCCAGCGCTACCCGGCCGGACTCGATGTAGGCCACCCAGGCGGGTGTCGAGCCACGGTGCAGCAGAACCTCACCTTGGCGGGCCAGGGTGCATTCGGCAGCGGGATCGGGGAACTCGGCATTCAACATGGCCCCAATGTGCCCAGTTTTGGTCCACCAGACCTTGAGAAACATCAAACAGAGGGCACGCCGACGCCTACAAGACGAGCAAGGCCCGAAAGTCATTGACATTGGTGTAGGTCGGGCCTGTCGACACCAGATCGCCAAGCGGCTCGAAGAACCCATAAGCGTCGTTGCGGTCCAGGAACTGGCCGATCTTCAGGCCCCGGGCCCCGGCCCGGGCCAGCGTGTCGGGCGCCACGAAGGCACCGGCGTTGTCCTCGACGCCGTCGATGCCGTCGGTATCTGCCGCCAGCGCGAATACACCGGGCAGGCCCTGCAGCGCCTGTGCCAGGCCCAGGCAGAACTCCCCGGCCCGCCCGCCGCGGCCGGCCGCCACGCCGGGCGCCCGGGGACGCAGCGTCACGGTGGTCTCGCCTCCGCTCAGGATCACGCACGGCCGCGTGAACGGCTGCCCGCGACGCGCCACGGCGCGTGCGATGGCCGCATGCACCTTGCCGACCTCGCGCGACTCGCCTTCCAGATCGTCGCCCAGGATATGGGCCTGCAGGCCAGCCGAGCGCGCCAGTTGCGCGGCGGCCTCCAGGCTCTGTTGCGGCGCGGCGATCAGGCGCACCTCCTGGCCCGCAAACACCGGATCGCCCGGCTTGGGGGTCTCCAGCGTTCCGGCCTGCAAGGCCGCAAGCACCGGTGCCGGCAGGTCGATCCGGTAGCGCTGCAGCACGGCAAGCGCATCGGCGCAGGTGCTGGCATCCGGAACCGTCGGTCCGCTGCCGATGGTGGCAGGGTCGTCACCGGGCACGTCGCTGATGGCCAGCGTGACAACCCGAGCCGGCGCACAGGCCGCCGCCAGGCGCCCGCCCTTGATGCGCGAGAGGTGCTTGCGCACGCAGTTGATCTCCGAGATGCTGGCGCCGCTGGCCAGCAGTGTCTGGTTGAGCGCCTGCTTCTGCGCCAGCCCGAACGCGTCGACCGGTAGTGTCAGCAGGGCGGACGCACCGCCCGAGATCAGGCACAGGACAAGGTCATCCGGCTGCAGCCCCTGCGCCAGGGCCAGGATCCGTTGGGCGGCGAGGTAGCCCGCGGCATCCGGGACCGGGTGGGACGCCTGCACCACCTCGATGCGTTGCGCCAACCCGGCCGGCCGCAGCGGCTCATGGCCATACCGCGTCACGACCAGACCGCTGAGTGGCGAGTCAACCGGCCACAAGGCCTCGACCGCCTGCGCCATGGCGCCGCCGGCCTTGCCGGCCCCCAGCACCAGGGTGCGCCCGCCCGAGGCCGCACTGGGGGGCTGGGGCAGGAAAGCCGCCAGGCAATGCAGCGGCAGGGCCCGCGCCACGGCCGCGTGGAAGAGTTCGTGCAAAAACTCGCGCGGCTGCGCACCGGGTTGCAGGATAGTATGGGTACCGGACATGGCTTGGTCTCCTCCTGCCATTGTGCCGCCATGCCCCACCGCACAGAACGCCGACATGACACATTCCCCGCCCGGGCCTTCCCGGCCGCCATCCGGTGATGCACCCGCCCGGACCCTGCTGGTCCGCGATGCCCGGTGCATCGCGACCGTCGACCATGCCGACACGGCGCAGGCACGCGAACTGCGCGATGCATCGATCTTCATCCGCGGCAACCGGATCGAGGCGATCGGCCCGGCAGACAGCCTGCCGCGGGATGCGGACGAGGTGATCGACGCACGCCACCATCTGGTCACACCGGGCCTGGTCAACACCCACCACCACATGTACCAGTCGCTGACCCGTGCGCTCCCGGCAGTGCAGGATGCCGAACTGTTCGGCTGGCTGCGCGGCCTGTACCCGGTATGGGCCGGGCTCACGCCCGAGATGGTCCGCGTGTCGACCCAGGTGGCCATGGCCGAGCTGCTGCTCAGCGGTTGCACCACCAGCAGCGACCACCTGTATGTGTACCCCAACGGCGTGCGGCTGGAGGACAGCATCGAGGCCGCGCGCGAGATCGGCATGCGTTTCACCGCCACGCGCGGCAGCATGAGTGTCGGCCAGTCGCAGGGCGGGTTGCCGCCCGACAGCCTGGTGGAGGACGAGGCCCATGTCCTGCGCGACTCGCAGCGCCTGATCGAGGCCCACCACGACGCCACGCACGGCGCCATGCTGCAGATCGCGCTGGCGCCCTGCTCGCCCTTCAGCGTCAGCCGCGACCTGATGCGCGAGGCCGCCGCACTGGCGCGCAGCCATGGCGTGCGGCTGCACACCCACCTGGCCGAGAACGACCACGACATCGCCTACAGCCGCGAGAAGTTCAACCGCACACCGGCGCAGTACGCGCACGACCTCGGCTGGGTCGGCGAGGACGTGTGGCACGCCCACTGCGTGAAGCTCGACGACGAGGGCATCCGCCTGTTTGCCGCCACCCGCACCGGCGTGGCGCATTGCCCGTGCAGCAACATGCGACTGGCCAGCGGGATTGCGCCGGTGCGCCGGATGCTGGACGCGGGTGTGCCGGTGGGCCTGGGGGTTGACGGCTGCGCCAGCAACGACGGCGCGCACATGGTCAACGAGGCGCGCCAGGCGCTGCTGCTGGCCCGTGTGGGTCGTTCGCTAGAGCCCTTCGGCTGCGACAAGGGGCCTGCGGACATGGGTGCGCGCGATGCACTCGGCCTGGCCACGCGCGGCGGCGCACAGGTGCTCGGACGCAGCGACATCGGCCATCTGGCCGTGGGCATGTGCGCCGACCTGGCGCTGTTCGACCTCGACACGCTGGCCTTCGCCGGCGGCGCCGTGCACGACCCGGTGGGTGCATTGCTCCTGTGCGCCAGCCCGCAGGCGGCCTGGACCGTGGTCAATGGGCGGGTCGTGGTGCGCCAGGGCCGCCTGGCGACATTGGAAACCGCACCCCTGGTGGCGCGCCACAACCGCCTCGCGGTGGATCTGGCGCAACACCGCTGACGGCACAACGCGCCGCTACGCGGCCGCGCTACACCGCCATGTAGCGCCCTGGCCGGTGGTTGATCGCCAGCGTCAGGTTCAGCACGATGGCCCCCAACACCGACAGGGCCACGCGCGAGCCGTCGGCCACCGACAGCGCCCCGAGCACGATCAGGCTGTCGATCACCATTTGTACCTTGCCGGCGCGCCAGCCCATCCGCTCCTGCAGGTACAGCACCAGCACATTCATGCCGCCCAGGCTGGCGTGATGTCGGAACAGCATCAGCATGCCGGCGCCGCACAGCAAGCCGCCCAGGATGGCCGACAACACCGGCGACAGGTACTCGAACGTGATGCCGCGCGGCAGCAGATGGGCGAACAGCGACAGCAACGCGACGGCGGCAAAGGTCTTGAGCGTGAACGCGGCGCCCATGCGGCGCCAGGCAAACAAATAGAACGGCAGGTTCACCAGGAAGAACGCCAGGCCGAAGTCCATACCGGTGGAATAGCGGATCAGGAAGGCAATGCCGGCGGTGCCGCCGGTCAGCAACCCGGCCTGGCCGAACAGCACCACGCCGAGGGCCACGAACAGCGTGCCGGTGACCAGCGCCTGCGCGTCCTCGTAGGGCCGGTGCGGCACCATCACGAGCGGCGCCGCCGGCAGCACCGGTTGCGAGGTGGTCATGCGGCTTCGGCCACCGGAACCGCCGCGCGCCGCAGGTCCGAACAACCGGCGCCGCCGCATCCTTGCACGGCCGCGCCAGCCAGCGACTGCGGCATGTGCACGACACCCGTCTGCGGATCGAAACCGGTGCTGCGCAGGTGCAGTGCCAGCGCCGCGTCCATCGACTGCGCATGTTGCGCAAACCACTGCCCGAGCTCATGGGCCATGTGGCGCAACCCGCCAACATCGCCGGCCTGCGCTTGCGCCAGGCCCTCACGCATCACCTGCAGCACCACCGTGTGCTGCGTGCTGTGGCAGTTCGACGAGGAAAACCCGGTGCTCTGCATCCACTGGTCTTCGCGCCCGAAATGGTCCTGCGTGTGCGCGATCAGGGCCGCCCACCGCACAGTCAGCGCTGCATCGGCGGCCAACGCGACCTGGCCCAGCAGGTCGACGAACTCACGGTGGGTATCGTCCATGGCGGGCAGGCCGAGGGCCAGGGACTCCGACCATTCAAGCTGTGACATGCAAAAGGTTTTCCGGGTTGCGACCGGGCGAGCGTAGCCGCGACCGCTCCCGCCGCGGTTGATCCACGTCATGCTCTGGCCGCGCCGCACCCGGTGCAGGCCGACGCGGCGGACCGGATACAGTCTCCTGGCTGCACTGTCGCAGCACCGACCATCCCGAGCACCATGCACGACTGCCAGGAAACTTCACCCTGCTTGTATTGGAACCGCCTTGTCGGGTTTGTGCCATGAACTGGTTCACCCGCCTGTGGCCGGTGCGTGCCACGCCACAACCTGCGCAGGCAGCGCGCCCGGCTGCGGTGCCAGCCACGCCCCCAGCGCCGCCGCCACCGGCCGTTCCGCTGGTCGAGCCGGCAGCCAGTGCCGTCGACATGGTGCCGCCGTTGCGCTGGCTGCTCGACTGCGCGCCGCTCACCGAGGGCCCGGTGTCGGGCGCCGAGCAGCGGGCGCTCGCCGCGCTGACGGAGGCCCTGGCCCAGCCGGCGATTCCCGACAAGTTGCTGCCGCGTGCGGCCGCGCTGATGCCCCAGCTGATCGCGCTCATGCGCCAGACCGACCTGCCATCTGCGGAAATCGCGGCGCGCGTCAGCAAGGACAGCCTGCTGGCGGCCGAAGTGATGCGCCTGGCCAGCAGCACCTTCTACCGCGGCCAGGACGATGTGACAGACCTCCAGCAGGCCGTGACCCGGATCGGCCAATGGGGGTTGCAGACGGTGATGGCGCGCGTACTGCTCAAACCCATCTACCAGGGGGCGGCAGGACCCTGGAGCGCCCGCGCCGGATCGCGTTTGTGGGAACACTCCGAGGCGCTGGCGCGGCATGCGGCGGCCGTGGCCACCGAGGCAGGCCAGGCGCCCTTCGACGGCTATCTGGCCGGCATGCTGCACGACACCGGGTGGATCGTCGCCCTGAACCTGATCGACCGTTGCGGCACGGCGCAGCCGATGCCACCGTCAGCGGCGTTTGCAGCGCAGCTCGACGACCGCGTGCATCGCCTGTTCGGGCTGGCTGCCATGCGCTGGGACATCACCAGCGGCTTCACCGCTTTCGCCGGCGACGCCCGGCAGCATGGCCCGGCCTCCACAGGCAACCTGCTTGCCGCTGTGATGCGTCAGGCCCAGCAGCGCTGCATGCAGGAGCTGTCCGGCGCGTGATGCCGGCGCACACGGATCCGGCCCTGGAGCGCCTCATGGCATCCGCGCGCCGCCGGTGAACCAGCGTCCGATCACTTCACGCTCGGCCTCGGTGATCTGGGTGGCATTGTTCATCGGCATCAGGCGGGTCACCACCACCTGCTGGTAGACCCCCTGCGCGTGCTGGCGCAGTCCGTCGAGCGAATCCAGCCGCACGTTCTTCATCTGGGTGGCGGCACCGTGGCACAACACGCAGCGCTGCTGCAGCACCTGCTGCACCTCGGCCACACCGGGCGCCGCCGCCGCAACGGCAGTGGACCCGGCCGCTGCCGCTGCCGGCCGCGGCGCAGGCTGCATCCAGACGATCACCCCCACGACCAACACAACACCGGCCACCGCATACGGCCAGGGATGGCTGTTGCGCCCCAGCTTGAAGCCGTGGCGCATCACGAAGAACTGGCGGATCAGCGCGCCGGCCAGCATCATCAGGATCAGCACCAGCCAGTTGTGCGGATGGGTATAGGTGAAGCTGTAGTGGTTGCTGAGCATGGCGAACAACACCGGCAGCGTGAAATAGGTGTTGTGCACGCTGCGCTGCTTGGCGCGCTGCCCGTGCACCGGGTCCACCGGGCGGCCTTCCCGCAGGTCCTGCACGGTGGTGCGTTGCCCCGGGATGATCCAGAAGAACACGTTGGCGCTCATGGTGGTGGCGATCATGGCGCCCACCAGCAGGAACGCGGCGCGGCCGGCAAACCAGTGGCAGGCCAGCCAGGAGGCGGCGCACACCACGAGGAAGATCAGGGCACCGACAATCGCGTCGCCATTCCTGCGCCTGCCGAAAGCCTGGCAGATCAGGTCGTAGGCGATCCAGAACAGCACCAGGAACGACAGGGCTACACCGATCGCCGCGCCAGGGGACCAGTCCATCAGGGATTTGTCGATCAGGTAGGTGCCTGCGCTCCACAGGTAGGACACGGTGAACAGCGCAAAACCGCTGAGCCAGGTGCTGTAGCTCTCCCAGTAGAACCAGTGCAGGTTGTCCGGCACGACACGCGGCGCGACAGCGTATTTCTGCGGGTTGTAGAAACCGCCGCCGTGCACCGCCCACAATTCGCCGCCGACGCCCAGGTCCTGCAGTTCCTTCGAGGCCGGTTTCACCAGGCTGCTGTCGAGAAAGACGAAATAGAACGACGAGCCGATCCACGCAATCGCGGTGATGACATGCACCCACCGCAGCAGCAGGTTGGCCCAGTCCAGGTAATACGATTCCATGCGTCACATCCTTTGTAAGCGAGAGTGTCACAGCTCTCTTTGCTGCAACAATTGTGCGGCGACCGCCACCGCGATGACTTCCGGCTCCTTGCCGGAGATGCCGGGCAGGCCGATCGGACAGCGTACCTGGTCCAGTTCCGCATCACTGAATCCGCGCTCCCGCAATCGGTGCCGGAACGTGGCCCACTTGGTCGCACTGCCGATCAGACCGATATGGCGCAGGTCTCCGTCAGTGCGCTGGCGGCGCAGGCACTGTGCGACCACGTCGAGGTCCTCCGCGTGGCTGAAACTCATGACCAGCACATCGCTGCGCGGCGCGAGCGTCGCCACTGCCTGGTGCACCGGATCGGAATGCTCGCAGACCACATTGTCGGGAAGTTGCCGGGGAAATATCTCGTCGCGGCTGTCGATCCAGGTGACGGCGCAGGGCAGTTGCCCGAGCACATCGACCAGCGCCCGCCCCACATGGCCGCCACCAAACAGCGCCACCGGCCACCCCGTGCGGGCGAGCCGGGTGCGCAGCAGCGGTACGTCGGCGCCATGCATGGGCTCGAAACGCAGGTGCATGACACCACCACAACACTGGCCCAGGCCGGGCCCAAGCGGGTAGCGCAACAACGGCGACGCCGGCATGCCCGCCAGGCGCCGACGCGCTTCGGCGATGGCCTCGAACTCCACCCGTCCCCCGCCGATGGTGCCAACCACCCCATCGGCGAACACCGCCATCCAGGTGCCGGCATCGCGCGGCACCGAACCCTGGGTCGAGTCGACGGTGACCCACACGGCAGCCTGCTGCTGCAACCGGGCCAGCGCCTGCGCCGCAAGATTCATGATTTTTTACCTTGTCGGCCGGGCCGTCGTCGAACAATCAACAAATTGTGAGGCACATTAGCGGCCTGAGGCATGGCCCGCCAGGGGCCTGCCCGTAGGTTGAAACCACAGGAGACCGAGATGGCGATCATCAACATGCGGCAACTGCTCCCCCTGACGATGGCCGCCGCGGTGCTGGTCCTCGCGGCGTGCGCGTCGCGCCGGCCGTCGCCGCCTCCACAGGTGACCCCCTTGCCGGCACCTGCGCCCGGCGCGACACCGGCCCCGCCGGCGACCGGCGCGGCACGACCCCCCGCCACGGTGACGCCGCCGTTCGCATCATCCAATGTATCCAACGCCGTGACACCACTGGCCTACCGCCGGGATGCGGCGAATCATCTGTACGCCGCCAACGCCGAGCGCATCTACAAGGGCATGATGCAACCGCAGCTGTACGCGATCGGCGTGCTCGACGTGGACATCGACCGCTCGGGTCAGGTGACCGCCATCAGCTGGCGCCGGGCGCCCAGCCACGCGCCCGAAGTCATGGCAGAGATCGTGCGCACCGTGCGCGCGGCGGCGCCCTACCCGGCGCCGGCCCGCATGGGCAAGGTGACCTACACCGATATCTGGTTGTGGGACAAGAGTGGCAAGTTCCAGCTCGACACCCTGACCGAAGGCCAACTGTAGGGTCACGGGCTGATGCTCACGAGCCGCGGTAGGTGGAGTAGCTCCACGGGCTGACCAGCAGCGGCACGTGGTAGTGCTGCTCGGCGTGCGCCACGCCGAAATCCAGTGCTACCCGGTTGAGGAAGTTCGGCTCCGGCAGCACCACGCCCCGGTCACGGAAATATCCTGCCACATCGAACACCAGCCGGTACGTGCCCCTGGCAAAAGCGGCGCCCTCGAGCAGCAGGCCGCCGGGGTGGCGCCCGTCATGGTTGAGCACGAACTGCTTGAGCAATGTGGCGGTCTCGCCCTCGGTGCTGTAGAGCGCCACCGACATCCCCGCCGCCGGGCCGCCATGCATGGTGTCCAGGACATGTGTGCTCAATCCCATGGTGTGCTCCGAATGAATAAAACAAAAGTGTATACACTTTTTCCCGATCGCGCTATCATGTCAAGATGGATGCGTCTTCCACCAGCGTCATTGTCACGGCCCTGACCAGGGCGATCGTGGAGCACCGGCTGTTGCCGGGCAGCAAGCTGGCCGAGCAGAAACTGGCCGACCATTTCGGCGTCTCGCGCACGCTGGTGCGCCAGGCCCTGCTGCAGTTGTCGCAACACCAGCTCGTCACGCTGGAGCCCGCCCGTGGCGCATTTGTTGCAGCCCCTTCAGTGGACGAGGCGCGCCAGGTGTTCGCAGTGCGCCGCATGCTCGAATCCGAAATGACACGCGCCTTCGTGCGCCAGGTCACGCCGGCCAAGATCCGCGCCCTGCGCGAACACATCGCACAGGAAAGACGCGCCATCGAACAGGAAGACGCGCCAGGACGCACCGAGCTGCTGGGCGACTTCCACGTGCGCATGGCCGAGCTGATGGGCAACGAGGTGCTGGCCCAGCTGCTGGGCCAGCTGATCTCGCGTTGCGCGCTCATCACGCTGATGTACCAGACACCCCGCGCCGCCGAGCATTCCAACGACGAACACGTTGAGATCGTGCGCGCCCTGGCCGCGCGCGACGAGGGCCTGGCCGTGCGCCTGATGTCCGAGCACCTGCTGCATGTCGAGGAGAACCTGACCTTCGACCGCAAGGTCCCGACCCACGATATTTCCTCTGCCCTCTCCTGAGAGACCGCCCATGCCTTCCCCTGTCTACAACACCACCCTGGACTACCCGCGCGACCTCGTCGGTTACGGCCGCACAGTGCCGCATGCCCGTTGGCCGGGTGGCGCACGCATCGCACTGCAGTTCGTGCTGAACTACGAAGAAGGCGGCGAGAACGCCGTGCTGCACGGCGACCCTGCATCCGAGCAGTTCCTGTCCGAGATGTTCAACCCGGCGGCGTTCCCGGACCGCCACCTGAGCATGGAAAGCATCTACGAATACGGCTCGCGCGCCGGCGTGTGGCGCCTGCTTCGCGAGTTCGAGCGGCGCAAGCTGCCACTGACCGTCTTCGGCGTCAGCATGGCCCTGCAGCGTCACCCGGAACTGACCGCCGCCCTCAAGGACCTCGGCCACGAGATCGCCTGCCACGGCTGGCGCTGGATCAGCTACCAGACGATGGACGAGGCCACGGAGCGCGAACACATGCGCATCGGCATGGACATCATCAACCAGCTCACCGGAGAACGCGCGCTGGGCTGGTACACCGGGCGCGACAGCCCCCACACGCACCGGCTGGTGGCCGACTACGGCGGCTTCGAATACGACAGCGACTACTACGGCGACGACTTGCCGTTCTGGATGCAGGTGCGCAAGACCGACGGCAGCGTGGTGCCGCAGCTCATCGTGCCCTACACGCTGGACACCAACGACATGCGTTTTTCCTCGGCCCAGGGTTTCGCACAGGGCGACGACTTCCTCACCTACCTGAAGGATGCGTTCGACGTGTTGTATGCCGAGGGCGACCCGCATGGCGCAGACGCGCCGAAGATGCTGAGCATCGGCATGCACTGCCGGCTGCTGGGCCGGCCCGGCCGGATGCGCGCGCTGCAAAAATTCCTGGACTATGTGCAGGGCCACCCCCAGGTGTGGATCTGCCGGCGGCTGGACATCGCGCGCCACTGGCAGCAGGTGCACCCGTTTCCTGCAGGAGCCTGATGCCATGCCACTGACACTGGACCAACTCAACAGTGCGCTGCCGGGCGAAGCCGCGCGCATGCTGACCGGGCTGCATGAGCATTCGCCGTGGATCGCCGAGCAGGCGCTGGCACACCGGCCGTTCCGCTCCCTGGCCCACCTCAAGCACTGCATGGTGCAGGTGCTGTCCGCAGCCGGTCGCGACGCGCAGGTCGCGCTGATCCGCGCGCACCCGGAACTGGCCGGCAAGGCCATGGTTGACAACACGCTTACCGCGGAGTCGACCAACGAACAAGGCAAGGCAGGCCTGACCCACTGCACGCCGCCGGAACTGGCCCGCATCGCCGAACTCAACGCCGCATACATGGCCAGGTTCGGGTTTCCCTTCATCCTGGCCGTGCGCGGCCCGCACGGAACCGGGCTGGCCAAGCGCGAGATCCTGGCCACCTTCGAGCGCCGCCTGCAGCACCACCCGCAGTTCGAACTGCAGGAGTGCCTGCGCAACATCCACCGCATCGTGGAGATCCGCCTGAACGACAAGTTCGGCGTCGCGCCCGTGCTCGGCAACGATGTCTGGGACTGGCACGAGGCGCTCAGCGTGCACAGCGACCCGGGTTATGCAGAACACGGGCAGCTCACCGTCACCTACCTCACCGACGCCCACCGCGCCTGCGCCGCGCAGATCGCCGCTCAGATGCGCGACTGCGGCTTCGACGAGGTGGCCATCGACGCGGTCGGCAACGTCGTCGGGCGCTACCACGCATCGCAGGCCGGTGCCCGCACCCTGCTTACCGGCAGCCACTACGACACCGTGCGCAACGGCGGAAGATACGACGGCCGGCTGGGTATCTTCGTCCCCATGGCCTGTGTGCGCGAACTGCAGCGCGCCGGGCGGCGCCTGCCGTTTGCGATCGAGGTGGTGGGTTTTGCCGAGGAAGAGGGCCAGCGCTACAAGGCGACCTTCCTCGGGTCGGGCGCGCTGACGGGGCAGTTCAACACCGATTGGCTGGAGCAGCAGGACGCCGACGGCATCACCATGCGCGCCGCGATGCGCCACGCCGGCCTGCGCGTCGAGGACATAGCGGCGCTGCGGCGCGATCCCGCGCAGTACCTGGGATTCGTCGAGGTACACATCGAGCAGGGCCCGGTACTCAACGAGCTGGACCTGCCGCTGGGTGTCGTCACCTCGATCAACGGCAGCGTACGCTGCATGGTCGAGATCACCGGCACGGCGTGCCACGCCGGCACCACACCGATGGACCGGCGCAGCGATGCCGCCGCCGCCGCCGCCGAGATGGTGCTGGCCGCCGAGCAACGGGCGCGCCAGGACGGCGATTCGGTGGCCACCGTGGGCCAGTTGCTGGTGCCCAGCGGGTCGGTCAATGTGGTGCCCGGGCGTTGCCAGTTCTCGCTCGACATGCGTGCGCCGACCGACGCGCAGCGCGACGCGCTGGTGCGCGACATCCTGAACCACCTGCATGCGGTGTGCGAAAGGCGCCAGGTGCGCTGCGCGGTAGAGGAAACCCTGCGCGCCGCCGCTGCCCCCAGCGACCCCGAATGGCAGGCCCGCTGGGAAGCCGCGGTAGATGCACTTGGCGTGCCGCTGTACCGCATGCCCAGCGGCGCCGGCCACGACGCGATGAAGCTGCACGAGGTGATGCCCCAGGCCATGCTTTTCGTGCGTGGCCAGAATTCCGGCATCAGCCACAACCCGCTCGAGTCCACCACCAGCGACGACATGCAACTCGCGGTGGATGCGTTCACCCACCTGCTCCACCAACTCGCCGACCAAGGCACCCTGCCATGACCACCTACGAACAACTCGACGCCTGGGTCGACGCCCACTTCGACGAGCAGGTCCGCTTCCTGCAGGAGCTGATCCGCGTCCCCACCGACACGCCACCGGGCAACAACGCGCCACACGCCGAACGCACAGCCGCTCTGCTGCAGGCGATGGGCATCGAGGCCGAGCAGTACCCGGTGCCGCAGGACGAAGTGCGCGCCTGCGGCCTCGCGTCCATCACCAACCTGCTGGTGCGGCGCAGGTACGGGCCGGGGCGCACCGTGCTGCTCAACGCCCACGGCGACGTGGTGCCGCCCGGTGAGGGCTGGACCCGGGACCCCTACGGCGGCGAGGTCGACAACGGCCGGATCTACGGCCGTGCGGCCGCGGTCAGCAAGTGCGATTTCTCGACCTACACCTTTGCCACGCGGGCGCTCGAAGCGGTGGCGAAACCGGCCAAGGGAAGTGTCGAGCTGCTGTTCACCTACGACGAGGAATTCGGCGGCGAGGTCGGTCCGGCGTGGTTGCTCAGGCACAAGATCATCCACCCCGACCTGATGATTGCGGCCGGTTTCAGCTACCAGGTGATCACCGCGCACAATGGCTGCCTGCAGATGGAGGTGACGGTGCACGGCAAGATGGCCCATGCGGCGATTCCCGATTCCGGCGTCGACGCAATGCAGGCCGCGGTCGCCATCCTCAATGCGCTGTATGCGCAGAACACGCTGTACCAGTCGGTCACGTCGCAGGTGGAAGGCATCAACCACCCGTACCTGAACGTGGGCCTGATCGAAGGCGGCACCAACACCAACGTGGTGCCCGGGCGCGTCAGCTTCAAGCTCGACCGGCGCATGATCCCGGAGGAGAACCCGGCCGAGGTGGAGGCCACGCTGCGCAAGATCATCCAGGACACAGCCACCGCCCGACCTGGTGTCAGCGTCGATGTCAAACGTATCCTGCTGGCCAATTCGATGCGCCCATTGCCCGGCAATGCACCGCTGGTGCAGGCGATCCAGAAACACGGCGAGCAGGTGTTCGGCGAAAAGATCCCCGCGCTGGGCACACCGCTGTACACCGATGTGCGCCTGTTCTGCGAGGCCGGCATTCCCGGCGTGATCTACGGCGCCGGGCCGCGCACCGTGCTGGAGTCGCATGCCAAGCGGGCCGACGAACGCCTGGAACTGGAAGACCTGCGCCGTGCCACGAAGGTGATCGCGCGCGCATTGCACGACCTGCTGGCGTGAGCGGGCATGCCGGGCGCTAGCGCCCCTTGAACTGCGCCGGGCGCTTGTCGAAGAAGGCCTGCACGCCCTCCTTGTGGTCGTCCGTCAACAGCGCCAGCCCCTGGGCCCAGCCTTCCGCATCTAGCAGCGTTTCCAGGGTCGGCTGGTACATCAGCTTGAACATCTTCTTGGCCATGCCGAGTGCGAAGGTCGGGCCGCTGGCCAGTTCGCGCGCATGCGCCAGGGCCACGGCGTCGAGCGCGTCGTCTGCCACCACGCGATTCACCAGGCCCAGCGCCAACGCCTCCTGGGCGTCGATGCGCCGGCCAGAATAGACCAGTTCCTTGGCGCGGAGCAACCCGAGGTGCTGCGTCAGGAAGTAGATGGCACCGCCATCGGGGACCACCCCGACATGGCGAAACACCTGGGTGAAACGCGCCGTGTCCGACGCGATGACCGCGTCGCACGCGAGCGCCATGCTCCAGCCGATGCCGGCCACTGCCCCGCGGGTGGCAGCCACCACGGGCTTCTCGATGTTGGCAAGATTGCGCACCATGCGGTGTGCCAGCCGGAGCAACTCCCGGCCCGACGCCGGAGTGAAGTCGCCCATCTTGCTCACGTCGCCGCTCGCACAGAACGCCTTGCCGCTCGAACGCAGCAGCACCGCGCGAACCGCCGGGTCCCGCCCCGCGGATTCGAATGCGGTGCCCAGTGCCTCGCGCATCTCCACGGTCAGCGCATTGAGTTTGTCCGGGCGGTCGAGCGTGACGATGGCCAGCGCATCGTCGACTTCATATCGGACTGCCATCGTCATGCTCCTTCGCTGCACCGGGCCCGGCCGCCGGAGCGGCGCACTGGTGTACCTTCGTGCCGCGCACTGCGGTGCGAGCCCCTAGGGAGCGGCCCGGCGGGGCTGACCAGGCAACCTTCGTGCTGCGCACTGCGGTGCGAGCCCCTTGGGAGCGGCCCGGCGGGGCTCACCAGGCAACCTTCGTGCTGCGCACTGCGGTGCGAGCCCCTTGGGAGCGGCCCGGCGGGGCTCATGGCTTCAGTACCAGGGGGGCGTCGGAAAAAGCCTGCATCGCCGCGGTGACGGCCGCGAGGTGGCGCGTCATCCGGCGCCGCGCGGCGTCTGCATCCTGGGCCACGATGGCATCGACGATGCGCCGGTGCGCCTCGATCACCACCTGGCGC
>JANMZX010000022.1:0-3166 GCA_031383745.1 Rhodoferax sp.
CGCTGGTAGGAGTTGTAGAACATCTGGCGGTTCATCCACTCGTAGTCCAGCGCCAGGCCCAGCGCCTCGCGCACCCGCACGTCCCTGAACTTGTCGCGCCGGGTGTTGAGTACATAGCTCTGGAAGCCGGAGGGCAGGCGATGCCTGAACTCCGCCTTGACCAGTTCGCCGGTATCGAAGCGCTTGCCATTGACGCGGCGCGCCCAATCCCCGGCCGAGAAGAACCGCATCAGGTCGAACTCGCCAGCCTTGAGCGCCTCCAGCCGCGCGGTGTTGTCCTTGTAGATCTTGACCGTGATGCGCTCGAAGTTGCTGGTGCCTCGGCGTACATTCAGGTCTTTCGCCCAGTAGGCGGCGTCGCGAACGTAGGTGATGTCGCGGCCGAACTTGACCGGGCCGATCTTGTAGGGGCCGCTGCCGATCGGGATGTCCATGACCACCTGGTCGAAGGGCTTGGCCTTGCCGTTCTCCATGCCCCATTTGCGGCTGAAGACGGGCAGGCCTCCCACGGTGATCGGCAGTTCACGGTTGGGCTTCTTGAAGCGGTAACGCACGCTGCGTTCGTCCACGACGTCGATCCCGGCCACGTCCTCCAGCAGGTTCTTGTAGCCGGGCGAGGTGAATGGCCCCATCAGCGTGTCGTAGCTGTGCTTGACGTCTGCAGCCAGCACCGGGTCGCCGTTGTGAAAGCGTGCCTGCGGGCGCAGCCGGAAAGTGGCCGACAGGCCATCGGCTGCCACGTCCACATCCTCTGCCAGCAGACCGTAGCCGGAGGCTGTCTCATCGAGCGACCCGACCAGCAGGCTGTCGAACATCAGGCTCGACAGGTAGGCCGGCGCATTGCCCTTGATGGTGAACGGGTTGTACTTGTCGAACGTAGACACGCGCAGGTTGCTGACCAGGCGCAGTTCCCCGCGTTTTGGTGCGATAGGGTTCACATAGTCGAAGTGCGCGAAGTTCGCCGGGTACTTGAGGTCGCCCCACAACGCGTAACCGTAGGCCGCCCAAGCAGGGAATGACAGTCCGACCAGGCAACAACACAGCAAACGGCGCATGCGACAATTCTGCAGGATTTTTCGTGGAGACTACTGAATGGGTTTTCTTGCCGGTAAGAAACTGCTGATCACGGGGGTGCTGAGCAACCGCTCCATCGCCTACGGCATCGCCAAGGCCTGCCACGCGCAGGGGGCGGAGCTGGCCTTCAGCTATGTGGGGGAGCGCTTCAAGGAGCGCATCACCGAGTTCGCCAACGACTTCGGCTCCAAGCTGATTTTCGACTGCGACGTGGGCGACGATGCCCAGATCGACAGGCTGTTTGCGGACCTGGCCCAGACCTGGCCCAGCTTCGACGGCTTTGTGCACAGCATTGGTTTCGCCCCGCGCGAGGCGATTGCCGGCAACTTCCTCGATGGCCTGAGCCGCGAGAACTACCGCATCGCCCACGACATCAGCGCCTACAGCTTCCCGGCGATGGCCAAGGCCGCCCTGCCCTATCTCAGCCCGCGCGCTGCGCTGCTCACGCTGACCTACATGGGCTCGGAGCGCATCATCCCCAATTACAACACCATGGGCCTGGCCAAGGCCTCGCTCGAAGCCTCGGTGCGTTACCTGGCCGAGGCGCTGGGGCCGCGCGGCATGCGCGTCAACGGCATCAGCGCCGGCCCGATCAAGACCCTGGCGGCCAGCGGCATCAAGGACTTCAGCAAGCTGCTGGGCATGGTGTCGGCCGCGGCACCGATGCGCCGCAACGTGACGATCGAGGATGTCGGCAACGTGGCCGCCTTTCTGCTGAGCGACCTCGCCGCCGGCGTGACGGCCGAGATCACCTATGTGGACGGCGGCTTCAGCAAGGTCGCCCTGGCCAGCCCCGAGGCCAGCGCTTCCTGAGGCGCCCGCCCAGCGTCAGACGTTGCGACCGAACGGGCCCTCGTTGCCCACCTGGACCAGCTTGCCTGGCGCCGTATCTGACCGGGCCCTGCCTGGCCCGACGGCAACACAATCGGCGTAATAACGCACCTTGCCGTCTTCGCCCTCGATCTCCACCAGGCCGTGGATGTCGGTCTCGAACCCGGGGCATTTCGAATTGAATTCGCGCGAGAACTTCAGGTAGTCGACGATCTTCTTGTTGAACACCTCGCCCGGGATCAACAGCGGGATGCCGGGCGGGTAAGGCGTCACCAGGGATGTGGTGATCCGGCCCTCGAGATGGTCGATCTCCACCCGCTCGGTCTGGCGATGCGCGATGTACGCAAAGGCGTCGCTCGGCTTCATGGCGGGCGTCAAGTCCGACAGGTACATCTCGGTGGTCAGCCGCGCGATGTCGTACCTGGCGTAGAGCTGGTGCACGAACTGGCACAGGTCGGCCAGGCCCATCTTCTCGTACTTGGGATACTGCTGGCAGAACTCGGGCAGGATGCGCCACATCGGCTGGTTCTTGGCATAGTCGTCCTTGAACTGCTGCAGCGCGGTCAGCAGCGTGTTCCAGCGGCCCTTGGTGATGCCGATGGTGAACATGATGAAGAAGCTGTACAGGCCGGTCTTCTCGACCACCACGCCATGCTCGGCCAGGAACTTGGTCACGATGCTCGCCGGGATGCCGGTCTTGGCGAACTTGCCGTTGAGGTCCATGCCGGGGGTGACGATGGTCGACTTGATCGGGTCGAGCATGTTGAAGCCAGTGGCCATCTTGCCGAAGCCGTGCCAGTTGACGCCGGCCTTGGCGTTGCGAGATTCACCCTTGATGATCCAGTCGTTGGCCAGGCCGATGCCTTCGTCCACCAGCTTGTCCGGGCCCCAGACCTTGAACCACCAGTCGTCGCCGTATTCGTCGTCGATCTTGCGCATGGCCCGGCGAAAGTCCAGCGCCTCGGCAATGCTCTCCTCGACCAGCGCCGTGCCGCCCGGGGGCTCCATCATGGCGGCCGCCACGTCGCAGCTGGCGATGATGCTGTATTGCGGGCTGGTGCTGGTGTGCATCAGGTAGGCTTCGTTGAACAGGTGGCGGTCGAGCTTGGTCTGCTGCGCGTCCTGCACCAGCACATGGCTGGCCTGGCTGATGCCCGCCAGCAGCTTGTGGATCGACTGCGTGGAATACACCACCGCGTGTTTCGGCCGGGCCCGCTTCTTGCCCATGGCATGGTAGGTGCCATAGAACGGGTGGAACGCC
>JANMZX010000025.1:0-21047 GCA_031383745.1 Rhodoferax sp.
CGAGCTTTTGCGCCGCCTCGACAGCCTCCTGCACCGTGAATGCAGCAATGCCGCGGGGCACAGGCACGCCAAACTTGCGCAAGATTTCCTTGCCCTGGTATTCGTGAATCTTCATGAGGTCTCTCTCGGAATTGGAAACAACCCACCTGGCCAACGAAAACAGAGTCTCGACGATTGGCGGCGGACACCGAAGCCATCAAATGTATCATGCTGCAATGCACCAAACTGAGCGCTGGCTTACAGTCGAAGGCGAAGTCCAACCCCGCAAGGAAACGGAGAGAACGATGGCAAAAGTATTCATCGACGGCGAAGCCGGGACCACCGGATTGCAGATCCGGGAGCGGCTGCAGGCCATGCGCGGGATCGAACTGGTCAGCATTGCAGCCGAATCGCGCAAGGATCCGGACGCCAAGCGTGCGTTGATGGCGCAGGTGGACCTCGTCATCCTGTGCCTGCATGACGCAGCAGCCGTCGAATCGGTCGCCATGCTCGACGCGATGGCGACGACAACCGGAAAACCGGGCCCGCGTGTGATCGACGCATCGACTGCGCACCGCACGGCCGCCGGCTGGGTGTATGGGTTCCCGGAGCTTGCGTCGACACAGAAGGAAGCCGTGCGAACGGCCACGCGGGTAAGCAACCCGGGGTGTTACGCCACCGGGGCCATCGCCGTGCTCCGGCCGCTGGTCGATGCGGGACTGGTCCCACGCGATTTCCCTGTCGCACTGCCGTCCGTCAGCGGTTATTCCGGCGGCGGGCGAAGCATGATCGAAGCCTATGAGTCGGGCGTGGCGCCGCCATTCGAGGTCTACGGACTGGGGCTCAAACACAAGCACATTCCCGAGATCATGCGTTTCACCGGCTTGAGCCGGCGCCCGATCATGATTCCGTCGGTCGGCAATTTCCGCCAGGGGATGCTGGTTCAGTTGCCCTTGCATCTGGACCAGTTGCCCGGAAAACCGTCCGCCAAGGATCTGCACCAGGCACTGGCCCGCCACTACGCTGGCAGCGAATGGGTCACGGTCGAGCCGGCCACGCCGGACGGCAAGCTGGACGCGATTGCGCTGCGCGACACGAACAAGATGGAGTTGCGGGTGTTCGCCAACGACGGCGCAACCGACGGGTTCCAGCACGCCGTGGTGGTGGCGCGACTGGACAACCTCGGCAAGGGCGCCAGCGGTGCGGCAGTGCAGAACCTGAAACTGATGCTCGGCCTGTAGCCCTGCTGGTACACCTGCACGGCGATGGTCATCAGGGTACCTTCGCCCTGCAGGCTGCGGTGCGAGCTTGCTTGGGGGCGGCGCGGCGCTCAAGCCGCGTCGCCGTCGGCGGTGCTGTCGTCGTCCATGGGCCCCGACACCACCCGGCGGATCGTGTCACCGCCAAAGCCGCGCGCTGCCAGAAAGCGCATCTGCCGTGCCCGCTCGGCAGGGCCCGGAGTCTGCGTGGCGCCATCGCCAGCCGATCTGGTGTGGCCGAACTTCTTGCGCCAGACTTCGCGCGCCCGATCGATTTCGGAGCCCATCAAGCTGGCGACCGCCGCCTGAACCAGTGCGGGTTCCAGGCCCTTTTGCTGCAATTCATGGCGGATACGCGCGACGCCCAGGCGTGACGCACGCCGGTGGATCACCGACTCCGCGACGCGCTGCGGGCTGATGAAACCCTTGGCCTGCAGCGCGTCCAGGACGCGTGCCAGTTCGGCGGGTTCCGGCGCATGGGGCGCGAGTTTGCGCTCGAGTTCGGCGCGCGAGTGTTCACGCGCGCTGAGCAGGCGCAGTGCCCGCCCGGTGAGAGACAAGGGCGGCATCGGCATGGTAAGGGGCCAGGCATCCGCACCCGGCGCAGTGCCGCGCGGCCCCGCCTCCTGCCTACTCGGCTGCCTTCTTGGCCACCTTGGCCGGCTTGGCCTCGGTATCGATGGCTTCCGGAAGCAGGGGAATACCCAGCGACTCGCGCACCTTGTTCTCGATCTCGCGCGACAACTCGGGGTTCTCGCGCAGGAACTCGCGCGCATTGTCACGGCCTTGCCCGATCTTTTCGCCGTTGTACGCGTACCAGGCGCCGGACTTGTCCAGGATATGCGCGTTGACCCCCATGTCGATGATTTCGCCCTGGCGGCTGATGCCTTCACCGAACAGGATGTCGAACTCGGCCGTCTTGAACGGGGGAGCCACCTTGTTCTTGACGACCTTGACCTTGGTTTCGTTGCCGATGGCGTCATCGCCCTTCTTGATGGTGCCGGTGCGGCGGATGTCGAGGCGAACCGACGCATAGAACTTGAGCGCATTGCCGCCGGTGGTGGTCTCGGGGCTGCCGAACATCACGCCGATCTTCATGCGGATCTGGTTGATGAAAATGACCATGCAGTTGGTCTTCTTGATATGGGCGGTCAGCTTGCGCAGCGCCTGGCTCATCAGCCGGGCCTGCAGGCCGGGCAGCGAATCGCCCATTTCACCTTCGAGTTCGGCCTTCGGCGTCAGTGCCGCCACCGAGTCGACGACGATCAGGTCGACCGCGCCCGAGCGCACCAGCGAATCCACGATTTCCAGCGCCTGCTCACCGGTGTCGGGCTGGCTGATCAGGAGTTCCTGCAGGTTGACACCCAGTTTCTGGGCATATTGGATGTCGAGTGCGTGCTCGGCATCGACAAAGGCGCACTGTCCGCCGGTTTTCTGCATCTCTGCAATCGCCTGCAAGGTCAGCGTGGTCTTGCCCGACGACTCCGGGCCGTAGATCTCGATCACCCGGCCGCGCGGCAAGCCGCCCACACCCAGGGCGATGTCAAGCCCGAGCGAGCCGGTGGATACCACCTGGATGTCCTCGATCACCTCGCCTTCGCCCAGGCGCATGATGGTGCCCTTGCCAAACTGCTTTTCAATCTGGGCGAGTGCCACTTGCAATGCCTTGGCTTTTTCGGTGCTGGCGGAAGTGATGGCTCTGACTGCGGTGTCCATGAAAATCTCCTTTGAAAACAAACGACTAGGTAAAACAGAGGTCTGATATTAATGACAGGCTGGATACTTGAACAGTAGTTTAAGCGGATTGATTGAAATCCTACAACAAGATTTTTAGTCAATTTGATTTACCATTTATCCATGACCGAAGTCACTCCGGACGACACCTGGCGCCAGACCCATCTGGGGCGCCTGCTGGCCATGGCCTCGGCGCGATTCGACGCCCGCGTGTTGTCCCTGATGGCCCACGACAACGACCTGACACTGGCACTGTCCCATCTGGCCGCCCGCGGCTCGCTGACGTCCTCCCACATCCAGATCACCCGCCACCTGCCGGTTGCCGGTTGCAGCCTGACCGAACTGGCGGCCCGTGCTGGCGTGACGAAACAGGCGATGGGCAAGCTGGTCGACCAGTGCGCCGCCTGGGATCTGGTGCAGCGCCAGCCCGACCTGCGCGACGCGCGCGCGCAGCGGGTAGTGTTCAGTCCGGCCGGGCGCCTGTGGCTGGCCGCCTACCAGCGGGCAGTCCAACAGGCAGAGGCGGAGTTCCGCCAGTCGGTGGGCCCTGAAATAGCCACCGTGGTCCACCTGGGGCTGGAGGCTTACGCCACCTGACGCGGGACCGGCCCCGGCCTAGAATGGGCCGACACGCCGCATCGCCATGGACCCCATGGCCAACCCACCCCACGGAGACGAGCATGCGCATCCTGATTGCCGAAGACGATAGCGTGATAGCCGATGGCCTGTTGCGTGCGCTGCGCGCCACCGGTGCGGCGGTTGACCATGTGGCCAGCGGAACAGAGGCCGATGCGGCACTGATGACCAACAAGGAGTTCGACCTGCTGATCCTCGATCTGGGCCTGCCCAAGATGCACGGCCTGGAAGTGCTGCGCAAGCTGCGCGGGCGCGGATCGTCGCTGCCCGTGCTGATCCTGACGGCGGCCGACAGCGTCGAGGAACGCGTCAAGGGGCTGGACCTGGGCGCCGACGATTACATGGCCAAGCCGTTCAGCCTGCAGGAAATCGAGGCGCGGGTGCGCGCGCTGGTGCGGCGTCGCATGGGTGGGGCCAGCGACAGCATCCGCCATGGCCCGCTGGTCTACGACCAGGCAGGCCGTGTGGCCAGTATCGACGGCAAGATGATCGACCTCTCGGCGCGCGAACTCGGTCTGCTGGAAGTGCTGTTGCAGCGCGCCGGCCGCATGGTCAGCAAGGACCAGTTGGTCGAGCGGCTGTGCGAGTGGGGCGAGGAAGTCAGCAACAACGCGATCGAGGTCTACATCCATCGCCTGCGCAAGAAGATCGAGAAGGGGCCGATCCGCATCGCGACCGTGCGCGGGCTCGGTTATTGCCTGGAAAAGATCCCGGGCTAGGCGGTGAGGGTCTTCCAGTCCGAACAGCGCTCGCTGTTTGGCGAAATCCTGGACTGGATGCTCACGCCGCTGCTGCTGCTGTGGCCCATCAGCCTCGTGCTGACCTGGCTGGTGGCACAAAGCGTCGCCGGCAAGCCGTTCGACCGGGCCCTTGAATACAACGTGGGTGAACTGGCCACGCTGGTCAAGGTCCAGAACCGGCAGGTGTCGTTCAGCCTGCCGCTGCCGGCGCGCCAGCTTCTGCGCGCCGACGAGTCCGACACGGTGTACTACCAGATCCTCGGTGCGCGTGGTGAGTTCCTCAGTGGCGAGCGCGATCTGCCGCTGCCGCCGGACGAGGAAAAGCCATTTTTCGGGGAGGTGCGCATCCGCGATGCCGAACACCGCGGCATCGATGTCAAGGTGGCCTACACCTGGGTCAAGCTGGACATCGCGCAATCCACGCCCGCGCTGGTGCAGGTGGCCGAGAGCCTGGACAAGCGCGCCGTGCTGGCCACAGAGATCGTCAAGGGCGTGATGTTGCCGCAGTTCATCATCCTGCCACTGGCAGTATTGCTGGTGTGGGTCGGCCTGGCCTATGCGATCAAACCCCTGAACCGGCTCGAGGAGCGCATACGAGCCCGCAAGCCGGACGACCTCAGCCCGCTGGATGAACGCTCCATCCCGCTGGAAGTGGTGCCGCTCGTGGCGTCGGTGAACGACCTGTTGCAGCGGCTGAAGAACTCGATCAGCCACCAGAAGCGTTTTCTGGCCGATGCGGCGCACCAGCTCAAGACGCCACTGGCGGGGCTGCGCATGCAGGCCGACCTCGCGCAGCGCGAGGGTGCCAGCGCCGTCGAACTCAAGCTGTCGCTGCGCCAGATCGGCGACGCCAGCAAGCGCGCCACCCATACGGTCAACCAGCTGCTCGCGCTCGCCCGTGCGGAGGAGGGTGGCACCACGATGGCACGCCAGAGCTGCGACCTGGCCCAGCTGACGATCGAAGTGGTGCAGGATTGCCTGCCGCGCGCCATGGACAAGGCCATCGACCTCGGGTACGAAGGCATCCCGCCGGGCGCCGATGGTGCGACGCTGGAGGGCAACCCGACGCTGCTCAAGGAGATGGTGCGCAACCTGGTGGACAACGCGATCAACTACACCCCGTCCAGCGCCGAACAGCCCGGCGTCATCACGGTGCGCGTGCTGGCCGATCCGTTTGGCAAGGTGCTCATGGTCCAGGTGGAGGACTCGGGACCCGGCATCCCGGTGGCCGAGCGCGAACTGGTGTTCAAGCCGTTCTACCGTGCGCTGGGCAGCGACGTCGACGGGTCCGGCCTCGGGCTGCCGATCGTGATCGAGATCGCGCACATCCATGGGGGCAGCGTCAGCCTGGAGGACGCACAGCCCGGACGCATGCCGCCCGGGGCCCGCTTCACGATACGCATCGAGCAGGGCGCACCACCTGCCGGGTAAGCCGCCGGTAAGGAAGGGTAAGTCCTCGGTAAGCGCCAGGCCGTATCGTCCGCCCAGTTCCTGATCGCTCCGTCATCTGGCCCCGGTGCTTACATGCTCCGCGACGGCGGCGATCGCAGCTGAACTTACCGAGGAGACAGCATGAAAGATGATCTGGTTCAACGCATAGTGAGCCACCCGAAATACCAGGAGCTCAAGAGCAAGCGCAGCAGCTTCGGCTGGTGGCTGACGCTCTCGATGATGGTCGTGTACTACGGCTTCATCCTGCTGGTGGCCTTCAACAAGGAATTCCTGTCGCAGAAGCTTGGCGCCGGCGTCATGACCGCAGGCATACCGATCGGATTTGGCGTGATCGTGTTCACGGTGGTCATCACGGCCATCTATGTGCGCCGCGCCAACACCGAGTTCGACGAGTTGTCGGATGCGGTTTCGAAGGCGGTGCTGAAATGAAACGCCTCTCCGACAACCTGCGCCGCGCACTGACGCTGGCCGCACTCTTCGGCGTATCGGCCGTCGTCTACGCCGCTGGCGCCGACCTCGGCCAGGCGCAGAAACAAGCCACCAACTGGACGGCGATCGGCATGTTCGGCACCTTCGTCGTGCTCACGCTGTTCATCACCAAATGGGCCGCCGCAAAAACCAAATCGGCCGCGGACTTCTATACAGCGGGCGGCGGCATCACCGGCTTCCAGAACGGCCTGGCGATCGCCGGTGACTACATGTCGGCCGCGTCCTTCCTCGGCATCTCCGCCGCCGTGATGGCCAGCGGCTTCGACGGCCTGATCTATTCGATCGGCTTTCTGGTCGGCTGGCCGGTCATCACCTTCCTGATGGCCGAGCGCCTGCGCAACCTGGGCAAGTTCACCTTTGCCGACGTGGCGGCCTTCCGCTTCAAGCAGGCCCCGGTGCGCATCTTCGCCGCGTCGGGTACGCTGGTGGTGGTGGCGTTCTACCTGATCGCACAGATGGTGGGCGCGGGCCAGCTGATCAAGCTGCTGTTCGGCCTGGAGTACTGGATCGCCGTCGTGATCGTCGGCTCCCTGATGATGGTCTACGTGCTGTTCGGCGGCATGACCGCGACCACCTGGGTGCAGATCATCAAGGCCTGCCTGCTGCTGGGCGGCGCCTCCTTCATGGCGCTGTCGGTGTTGTGGCACTTCGGCTTCAGCCCCGAGGCGATGTTCGCCGAAGCGGTGAAGGTCAAGACCGACCTGGCGCTCAAGGACGGCAAGATCGGCGAAGCCGCGGCCAAGATCGGTTCCTCGATCATGGGCCCGGGCAATTTCGTGAAAGACCCGATCTCGGCCATCTCGTTCGGCATGGCGCTGATGTTCGGCACCGCCGGGCTGCCACACATCCTGATGCGCTTCTTCACAGTGCCCAGCGCCAAGGCGGCGCGCTCGTCGGTGATGTGGGCCACCGGCTGGATCGGCTACTTCTACCTGCTGACCTTCATCATCGGTTTTGGCGCGATCACCTTCGTGCTGACCAACCCGCAGTTCCTGGATGCCAAGGGCGCGCTGCTCGGCGGCGGCAACATGGCGGCCATCCACCTGGCCAATGCAGTGGGCGGCAATGTGTTCCTCGGCTTCATCTCGGCCGTGGCCTTTGCAACCATTCTCGCGGTGGTCGCCGGCCTGACATTGTCGGGTGCGTCGGCCGTGTCCCACGACCTCTACGCCACCGTGATCAAGAACGGCAAGGCCGACAGCGCGTCCGAATTGCGGGTCTCGAAGATGACCACCATCGCGCTCGGCATCCTGGCCGTGGTGCTGGGCATCGTGTTCGAGAAGCAGAACATCGCGTTCATGGTGTCGCTGGCCTTCGCGATTGCCGCATCGGCCAACTTCCCGGTGCTGTTCATGTCGGTATTGTGGAAAGACTGCACCACCCGGGGCGCGGTCATCGGCGGCTTCCTGGGCCTGATCTCGTCCGTGGCGCTGACGGTCGTCTCGCCCTCGGTGTGGGAAGCCACACTGGGTAACCCGAAGGGATCGGCGCTGTTCCCGTACACATCGCCCGCGCTGTTCTCGATGACCATCGGTTTTGTCGGCATCTGGCTGTTCTCGATCCTCGACCGCAGCCAGCAGGCGGCAACGGACCGCGCAGGATTCCTGGCGCAGCAGGTGCGCTCGGAGACCGGCATCGGCGCCGCGGGAGCCTCGGGCCACTAGCCAGCCGCAGACACCACAACGCGTGCGGGCCCTGCAGCCCGCCGTACGATAAGCTGCAAGGCCTGCGGACGTGACAGTCCGCAGGCCTTTGTTCTTGGGGGATGGCCCGGTGCCTTTTGATTTTCCATTTGACGCAGCGCCTTTCGACTGTCTGTCGCCGGCGCAGCGGGCGCAGCTCCAGACCGCATCGCGTCTGGTCGAATTCTCGCGCGACACCGTGATCCTGAACCCCGAAGTGGATCCGGGCCATGTGTACCTGCTGGCCCAGGGCCATGTGCAGCTGACCGAAGCCGGCGAGACGGCGGTGGTGTACCGGCCGCCGGAGATGTTCGCCATCCGCGCCGTGCTGGCCGGGCGCTGCAGCGGCAGCCTGCAGGCGATGGACGAGGTGCAGGCCTGGCAGATCCCCAAGGGCTTGTTACTGGAATGCATCCGCACCAACGCAGGCTTCAGCGCATCCTTGTTCGGTCACCTGTCCGGACAGCTGGCGGCAGTGGCAGGCAAACGCCGAGACCGTGAGTTCCTGTCGCTGATGATGGCGCCGGTCACCGACGCGTTCATGCGCAAACCCCACTTCGTGGATGGCGCACAGGACATCGTGTCGGTCTGCCGCGAGCTCTCTGCGCTCGGACTGACCAATACCCTGGTGCGCGACACGCGCGACGGCCAGGAGCGCGTGGGCATGTTCACCACCACCGACCTGCGTGACGCGCTGTTGCAGCCGTTGCCGCCGCAGCGCTTGCCAGTGGCCAGCGTCGCGCGTTTCGACCTGATCTCCATCGGCACCGATGCCGCGCTGTACGACGCCCTCTTGATGATGATCCGCCACCGGGTGCACCGCATCCTGGTGAAGGACGGGGCGCAGATCATCGGCGTGCTGGGACAGCTCGACCTGATGGGTTTTGTCTCCAACCACAGCCACCTGATCGCGATGCAGGCCGAGCAGGCGCGCAGCATCGACGAACTGCGCCACGCCGCGCTGCAGATGGACGGGCTGATCGAGGTGCTGCACAGCGGAGGCGCCCGCGTCGAGGTGATTGCCGGGCTCGTCAGCGAGCTCAATACCCAGATCTTCGCGCGCCTGTGGACGCTCGTCGCACCACCTGAACTGGTGGCCAACAGCTGCCTGATCGTGATGGGCAGCGAGGGCCGCGGCGAGCAGATCCTCAAGACCGACCAGGACAACGCCCTGCTGCTGCGCGACGGCTTCGACTGCCCGGGCCTGGAGGACGTGGCCGCCCGATTCACGGCCGCGTTGCTGAGCTTCGGTTACCCGGCCTGTCCGGGCAACATCATGGTCACCAACCCGCTGTGGCGCCAGCACCAGGCGGCGTTCCGCGAGACGCTGCGCCAGTGGTTGTACGGTGAGCTGCCGGAGGCGCCCATGCACCTGGCCATCTTCCTGGATGCGCGTGCGGTGGCGGGCGACGACACGCTGCTGCAACAGGCGCGCGCGCACCTGCATGCCATCGCCAGCGGCAGCGATGCGTCGCTCGCCCGTTTTGCCAGCGCGGTCGACCAGTTCGCCGAGCCGGCGGGCTGGTGGGCCCGCATCACCAGCCTGCGCGGGCGCGAGGAGCAGGCGTTCGACCTGAAGAAGCTGGGGACGTTTCCGATCGTGCACGGACTGCGTGCGTTGGCGCTGCAGTACCACCTGGGCGAGCTCGGCACGGTGCAGCGTATCCGCACCCTGGTCCATCTGGGCCACCTCGACAAAGACCTGGCCCGCGACCTCGTCGACACCCTGCACTTTCTGATGGGACTCAAGCTGCGGCACAACCTGCACCAACGCCAGCTGCAGCAGCCGGCCGACAACCTGGTCCGGCTGTCCAATTTCGGCACCCTGGAGCGCGACATGCTCAAGGACGCCCTGTCCATCATCCGACGGCTGCGGCAGATGCTGCGGCTGCATTTCCGGCTCGATGCCTTGTGAATACCCCGCGCCCGCCCGCAGCTGCTCGCACCACACCGCCTGGTGCGGACCCTGGACCGTGAACACGCACACGACACCATGCTGAAACGCCTCGGAACCCAGCGCCTGGTGGCCCTGTTCTTCGGCGCCCTGATGGCGTTGAACTACCCGTTGCTTGCCTTGTGGAACGTCGACGCGACGGTGGGCGGGCTGCCGCTGTTTCCGGTGGCGCTGTTTGGCTTGTGGACAGCGCTGATCGGGCTGCTGGCCTGGCTGCTGGAACACGGGGACGACTGACACCATGCTGCCCGCCTCCCTGGTCGTCGGCGCATCCTTCACCTACCTGCTGGTGCTGTTTGCCGTAGCTGCCTTCGGCGACAGGCGCGCGGCCCGCGGGCGCAGCGTGATCGGCAATGCCTGGGTCTACGCCCTGTCGATGGCGGTGTACTGCACCGCCTGGACCTACTTCGGCAGCGTGGGCCGCGCAGCCAGTGCGGGCGTATGGTTCCTGCCGATCTACCTCGGGCCGACGCTGGCCATGGTGCTGGCCTGGATGGTGGTGCGCAAGATGATCCGTATCGCGCGCAGCTACCGCATCACCTCGATTGCCGACTTCATCGGAAGCCGCTACGGGAAGAGCCCGATGCTGGCCGGCCTGGTCACGCTCATCACGGTGGTCGGCATCGTGCCCTACATCGCGCTGCAGATCAAGGCGGTCTCTGTCGGGTACAGCGTGCTGACGACACCGCTGGGCCAGGCAGCCGCGGCCCGGGGGCCGTGGTGGAGCGACAGCACGCTGTACTTCGCGCTGGCGCTGGCCGGGTTCACGGCCGTATTCGGCGCCCGCCGGCTCGATGCGCTGGAACGGCACGAGGGCATGGTGGCGGCGGTCGCATTCGAATCGGTGGTCAAGCTGCTGGCATTCATCGCGGTGGGCCTGTTCGTAACCTACGGGCTGTTCGACGGCATGGCGGACATCTATGCGCGGGCACGCGCCGTGCCTGAACTGGCCCGGGTGCTCGGCGCGACGGGCGGTACAGGCGCGCCGGCTTTCGCCTGGGGCCAGTGGTTTTCGCTGACCGGCCTGGCGATGTTGTCAGTCATCTTCCTGCCGCGGCAGTTCCAGATCATGGTGGTGGAGAACGTGGACGAGCGCCATCTGCGCCGCGCCGCCTGGGTGTTTCCGCTGTACCTGCTGCTGATCAACCTGTTCGTGCTGCCGATCGCGTTCGGTGGCTTGCTGCTGTTCGGCCCGGGCACGATGGACCCGGAGGCGTTCGTCCTGTCCCTGCCACTGGCGAACGGGCAGCCGGCGCTGGCGTTGCTTGCGTTCGTGGGCGGGCTGTCGGCCGCCACGGGCATGGTGATCGTCGAGTCGATCGCCGTCTCCGGCATGGTGTGCAACGACCTGGTCATGCCGCTGCTGCTGCGCACGCGGCGTTTCGGCGCCCGCGCCGGCGGCGACCTGACCGGTTTCCTGCTGGGTATCCGCCGGATTGCCATCCTGCTGGTGCTGTTGCTGGGCTACACCTACTTCCATCTGGCCGGCGAGGCCTATGCGCTGGTCAGCATCGGCCTGATCAGCTTCGCCGCAGTGGCGCAGTTCGCGCCGGCCATGCTGGGCGGCATGTACTGGCGCGGGGGCACGCGTCAGGGGGCGCAGGCCGGGCTGCTGCTGGGTTTCGGGCTGTGGGTCTATACGCTGATGCTGCCGTCGATCGCCAAGTCGGGCTGGCTCGCCAAGGACTTCCTGCTGCATGGGCCGTGGGGCGTCGGCTGGCTCAAGCCGGAGCAGCTGCTCGGGCTCGAGGGGCTGGACAACCTGACCCATTCGCTGTTCTGGAGCCTGGGCGCCAACCTGTGCGCCTACGTCGTGGTGTCGCTGCGCCGCGCCCCATCGGCGGCCGAGGCCAGCCAGGCGCTGCTGTTCGTGGATGTGTTCAAGCGCACCCACGACAGCACCGGCCCGGTGTTCTGGCGCGGGCAGGCCAGCGGGCAGGACCTGCTGGCGCTGGTCACGCGCTTCCTCGGGGCCGAACAGGCGACCCGGCTGTTTGCGTCCTACGCACGCCAGACCGGCGTGCAGGGTATTGCCGGCATCGCGCCCGACGCGCCGTTCGTGCAGTTCGTGGAAACCCAGCTGGCAGGGGCCATCGGCAGTGCCTCGGCGCGTGTGATGGTGGCCTCGGTGGCGCAGGAAGATGCCCTGGCGCTGGATGACGTGCTGCAGATCCTGGACGAGGCCTCGCAACTGCGCGCGCATTCGCAGGAGCTGGAGGAGAAATCCCGTTCGCTCGAAGTCGCCACCTCGGAGCTGCGCGCCGCCAACGAACAACTCAAGAGCCTGGACCGGCTCAAGGACGACTTCATGTCCTCCGTGACGCACGAGCTGCGCACGCCGCTCACGTCGATCCGGGCGCTGGCCGAGCTGATGGCAGACGACGCCGACATGCCGGTAACCCAGCGCCAGCAGTTCCTGGGCATCATCGTGGCTGAAACCGAACGCCTCAGCCGCCTGGTCAACCAGGTGCTGGACATGGCCAAGATCGAGTCCGGCCATGCGCAATGGCACAACACAGAAGTCGACATGGGCCGCTTGCTGGCGCAGGCGGTGCATACCACCACCGAGATGTTCCGCGAGCGCGGCGCGACGATCCGCCTGCATGTGCCCGATGCGCCGGTGGTGCTCAAGGCCGACCCGGACCGGCTGACCCAGGTGCTGCTCAACCTGCTGTCCAACGCCGCCAAGTTCGTCCCCGCCCAGGGCGGGCTGGTCGAGGTGACGCTGGAGCTGATGCAGGGCCGACTGCAGGTGGCGGTGCTGGACAACGGCCCGGGCGTGCCGGCGCAGCAGCAGGGCCTGATCTTCGAGAAGTTCCGCCAGGGCGGAGACGCCGCCAACCGGCCCCAGGGCACTGGCCTGGGCCTTCCGATCAGCCGCCAGATCGTGGAGCATTTCGGGGGTCGGATGTGGATCGACCAGCGGGTGGCCAACGGCGCCCGCTTCGTGTTCGAATTGCCGCTGGGCCAAGGCGCTGTACTGCCCACGGTCACGTAGAAGAGGAGCATGCCATGGCACACAAGATCCTGATCGCCGACGACGAACCCAACATCCTGATCTCGCTCGAGTACCTGATGAAGCGCGAGGGCTTCGACGTGACGCTGGCACGTGACGGCCAGGAGGCCATCGACGCCATCCTGCGCGACCGTCCCGACCTGGTGCTGCTGGACGTGATGATGCCGCGCAAGACCGGGCTGGAAGTCTGCCAGGAAGTGCGTGCCGATCCGCAGCTGCAGGGTCTGCTGATCCTCATGCTGACCGCCAAGGGCCGCGACACCGATGTCGCCAAGGGCCTGGCGCTGGGCGCCGATGCCTATGTGACCAAACCCTTTTCGACCAAGGACCTGGTGGCGCGCGTGCGCAGCATGCTGCAGGGGGTGCCGTGAAACTGTCGCAACGCGCAGTGCTGGCGGCGCTGGCGCCCGGACTGGCGCTGGGCGTGTGGATGGCCCTCACCGGCAGCATCGTGTGGGCCACCCTGTCCGGGGAGGAGCGCACGCTGATAGGGGACGTGTTCGAATCCCGCCTGGCCCTGGTGCTGATGGCCTGGCTGGTGTGCAGCGTGGCGCTTGCACTGCTGGCGCAAAGACTGTTTCGCGACCATGTGGAAGCCGTGGCGCGGCTGGACGAGGACACCCGCGTGCAGCTGGCCGGCCGCGTCACCCAGGCGTTGCCCGATGCAGGCAGCTCGGGGGTGCGCAGTCTGGCTGCCACGATCCAGGCGTTGGTAGCACAACGCACGACCCTGCAGGACGACATGCAGCGCCAGGTGCAGCTGGCCAGCCAGCAGGTCGACCAGGAGCGCCGCAGGCTGGCCGCACTCATGGCCGAGCTGACCCAGAGCGTGGTGGTGTGCAACCTGGACGGGCGCGTGCTGCTCTACAACAACCGGGCTCGCCTGCAGTTCCGCGCGCTGTCGGATGTGCCCGGCCTGGCCGATGGTGCGGCCACGATTGGTCTGGGCCGATCGATCTACACCGTGTTCGAGCGCCAGCTGGTCGACCATGCCCTGGACACGATTCGCCAGCGCATGGCGCGCGGCTCGACCAGCCCGTCGGCACAGTTCGTCACCACCACCCGCAACGGGCAACTGCTGCGGGTGCAGATGGCGGCGGTACTCGACCTGCCCGGTCCGGTTCTGGGGGGCTTCGTGCTGATGCTGGACAACGTCACCCGCGAGTTCGAGCAGGACGCCTTGCGCGACCAGCTGCTGCACGGCATGACCGAGGGCAGCCGCGGTTCGCTGGCCAACCTGCAGGCGGCGGTCGACATGCTGGCCTTCCCGGATCTGGACAACGCGATGCGCGAGCGTTTCCTGGGCGTGGTGCGCGAGGAAACCGCCGCCATGGGCGAGCGGGTGCAGAAGCTCGCGCTGACAGCGGCCACGGGGCTGAAGACGCGCTGGCCGATGGAGGACATGCGCGGTTCTGACCTGGTCGCGGCGATCGCACGGCGCATCGAGGCGCAGGGCAGCCTGCAGGTGCGCAGCGACACGGTCGACGCCGCACTGTGGCTCAAGGTCGACAGCTTCTCCCTGATGCAGGCCCTGGCCTACCTGGCGGCCAGGCTGGCCGACGAGTTCGGCATAACGCGCCTGGAATTGCGCCTGGCCCCGGCCGAGACCCGCGCGCACCTGGACCTGGTGTGGGGCGGGCAGGCCATGAGCACCGAGACCGTGATGAACTGGGAACTCGACCCGATGCGGATCGGCGCGCAGTCCTCCCCCTTGAGCGTGCGCGACGTGGTCGACCGCCATGGCGGAGCGTTCTGGTTCGAGCGTGAACGTACCCGCCACGAAGCGTTCTTCCGCTTCCTGCTGCCGCTGGCGACCGCGCAGGAGGCAGCCGACACACCCGCGAACGCGCCCGCCGTGGAGCGTCCGGAGTATTACGATTTCGACCTGTTCCAGATGTCGGACCAGGCGCGCGACCTGCAGGACCGTCGCCTGAGCGAACTGGCCTACACCGTATTCGACACCGAGACCACGGGTCTCGACCCGTCAGCGGGCGACGAGATCATCCAGATCGGCGCCACACGCATCGTCAACGGCAAGCTGCTGCGCCACGAGGGCTTCGAGCAGCTGGTAGACCCGCAGCGGCCGATCTCGGCGGCATCGATCCCGATCCACGGCATACAGCCGTCCATGGTGGCGGGGCAGCCGACCATCGGGCAGGTGTTGCCCGCGTTCCATGCCTTCGCCCAGGACACTGTCCTGGTGGCACACAACGCGGCCTTCGACATGCGGTTCCTGCAACTCAAGGAGGCCAGCACCGGCGTGTGTTTCGACCAGCCGGTGCTCGACACGCTGCTGCTGTCGGCGGTCGCCCATCCGAACCAGGAGTCGCATGGTCTGGAGGCGATCGCGCAGCGACTGGGCATCACGGTGCAGGGGCGCCATACCGCGCTGGGGGATGCGACCGTGACGGCCCAGGTGTTCCTCAAGCTCATCCCGCTGCTGGCCGACAAGGGCATCCACACGCTGGGGCAGGCACGCGCCGCCGCAAAGGACACCTACTACGCGCGCGTCCGGTATTGACCCGCCGGCGTCGCGCCGACGGCCTACCTGCAGGCCCGCAGCGGTTTGCCCGCCAGGGCGGTCTTGAGTTCGTCCAGCCGGGGCCGCAGGCTGTCATCCACCACCGGCACCCGGAACAGGTTGCCGCGCTGTTCGGGACGCTCCAGCACCACGGAGGCGGTGCGCACACCGCGCTGGCTCAGCTGGGCCAGTTCCGTGCGCGCGCGCTCCTCGGTGTCGAAGCCACCCAGGGACAGGCCAAAATCGAGCGCCGGGTTGGTCAGCGGCTCGAAGCGCAGGTTCAGCGAAGCCACTTCGGCGCGCTTCTTCGCCAGGGTCTGCGCATCCGGGTATTTGCCCAGGTAGACGATCCAGCGTGCAGGCTCCACGACGTTGTCGAGCGACCAGCTGCCGACGGGCAATGCCGCCTGGGCGGCCTGGCGCAGGGAGGCGGCCTGCCCGTCGTCCAGCAACACCGACTGCAGGCAATCGCCTGCGCGTGCCGGGCCCTGCGCCACCGCGTCGGCGCGGCGTTCCTCGTCATTGGAGAGGATGCGCACCAGTTGCGGCTGGATCTGCTGCGCCACCCGCTGCGGTTCGGACTGCTGCGCAGGACCAAACCCATAGGGGCGCAGCAGCTGGTGCGACCAGGCGAAATAGACGCCGTTGAGCAGGGCCAGGAGCAACACCAGGAAACGCGCCATGGCTCAGGGTGGCGGCGTGCGCGCAGGAAAACCGGTGGATGCGTTCGCCGCGCGCACACTCACTTCGGAGCTGGTGATGGTCTTCATGCCCGACGAAGTATGCACCAGCAGCCCACCTGCGGCGTCGATACCGCGCGCCACACCCTCGACGCCATCGCTGAGCACCACCGCGCGATCCTGCAGCAGGTCGCGGGCCTTGAAATCAGCCTGGAACGGCGCCAGTCCCCGGGACTCGAACACGCAGATGGCGGCCAACAGCGCCGGTGCGATGCGCCCCAGGATCGACGGCGCGTCGCACTGTGGCAGCAGCTCCAGCAGCGCCGCCGGCGCAATGGCCAGCCCTGCGGCAGCCGGCGCCGCGATGTTGATGCCGATACCGACCACCGCATAACGCCGGTCTGCGACAGCCACCGTCTCGATCAGGATGCCAGCGAGCTTGCGCCCGTCCAGCCAGAGGTCGTTGGGCCACTTGATCTGCAGCGCCGGATGCAGGCTGCGGGCCACGCTGACACCGACCGCCAGCGACAGGCCGGACCAGTCGTGCGGGCTCAGCGGCAGTCCGACGGAAAAAGTGAGCGCGCGCTGCGCTGGTTCCGTACCGGCTGCGGCAGGCGGGCAAGCTGGATGGCTGACCCAGGTGCGGCCGAGGCGGCCACGCCCCGCGGTCTGCGCGTCGGCCACCAGCAGCGTCGGTGCATCACGGCCGGCACGCGCACGGCGGACCAGCTCGGTATTGGTGGAATCGATGGTTGCCACCCATTCGGCGCGGAAACCCGGCAAGACCAGCCGGACCTCCTGGGCGATCTCGTCCAGCGGCCATGTTCCCCGCGCGTCTGGCATGGGTCGCCGACCTGGGACGGTGCGCGCGCCTAACGGCCGCGCCGCTTGGGTGCCAACAGCGTGCCGCGGCAGGTCCGTGCGCCGCACCAGCAAGGGTATTCGGCCTTGAGCTTGGGCGTGTAGCGCTCGTCGATGATCAGGCCGTAGTCGTAGTTGAGTTCTTCGCCCGCGGCGATGTTGCGCAGCGCCTTGATGAACACCCGACCGTCCTGCTCGTCGGCCTCGCAGTTCGGATCGCAGGAATGGTTGATCCAGCGCGAGGAGTTGCCGCCCACCAAGGCGTCGATCACCCGCTTTTCGTCAATATGGAAATAAAACGTGTGGTTAGGATCGGCGGGGTCGTGTGGATGGCGGCGTTGCGCTTCCTTCCAGCTGATGATGGCGCCCACGTATTCAATAATGGTTTCACCCTCGGCGATGTCGCCCAGCGCAAAAACGCCTTTTCCATGCACACCGGAACGACGGGTCTGGATGCGGCGCGAATCGGTCGAAGGTGCTTTTTTGGACACGGCTGAAAAATTTGGTAATGTGAACTCGTATGGGCGCGCGTGGGTGCGCGCCCACGTGTGTGCGCCTGTGCGCACGCGAGACCTGTGGATTGTAGTCAGATGAAAAATGTAGCTTTGGGTAAGACACTGGTGATTGCGGAGAAGCCTTCGGTGGCCCAGGACATCGTGCGTGCGCTCACGCCGATAGCCGGCAAGTTCGAGAAGATGGACGAGCATTTCGAGAACGAGAAGTACGTCGTGACCAGCGCGGTGGGCCATCTGGTGGAGATCCAGGCGCCCGAGGAGTTCGATGTGAAGCGCGGCAAATGGAGCTTCGCGCACCTGCCGGTGATCCCGCCGCACTTCGACCTCAAGCCGATGGACAAGACCAAGACGCGCCTCAATGCCATCGTGCGCCTGTCCAAGCGCAAGGACGTGGGCGCCTTGATCAACGCCTGCGACGCGGGCCGCGAAGGTGAACTGATCTTCCGCCTGATCCAGCAATACAGCAAGTCGAAACACCCGGTGCAGCGCCTGTGGCTGCAGTCGATGACGCCGCAGGCGATCCGCGACGGCTTCGGCTCGCTGCGCAGCGACAAGCAGATGCTGCCGCTGGCCGACGCGGCGCGTTGCCGCTCGGAGGCCGACTGGCTGGTGGGCATCAACGGCACCCGCGCGATGACCGCGTTCAACTCGCGCGACGGCGGTTTCTTCCTCACCACCGTCGGTCGGGTGCAGACGCCCACGCTGTCGGTGGTGGTGGAGCGCGAGGAGAAGATCCGCAAGTTCATCAGCCGCGACTACTGGGAAGTGCACGCCAGCTTCGCGGCGCAGGCTGGCGAATACCCCGGCAAGTGGTTCGATCCGGCCTGGAAGAAGGCCGCTGCCAACCTGGCGGCGGGCAATACGGATGAACCGGATGCCGAACTGCGCGCCGACCGCGTCTGGTCGGCCGTCGAGGCCCGCGCGATCGCCGACGCGGTGCGCGGCAAGACCGCCACCGTGACAGAGGAAAGCAAACCCACCACACAAGCAAGCCCGCTGCTGTTCGACCTGACCTCGCTGCAACGCGAGGCCAACGGCAAGTTCGGCTACAGCGCCAAGACCACCCTGTCGATCGCGCAGAGCCTGTACGAGCGGCACAAGGCATTGACCTACCCCCGGACCGATTCGCGCGCCCTGCCCGAAGATTATGTGCCGGTAGTCAGGCAGACCTTCGAGATGCTCGCCGCCAGCCCCATGAAACACCTGGCGCCGCATGCGGCCACGGCGCTCAAGGGCAACTACATCAAGCCCAGCAAGCGCATCTTCGACAATGCCAAGGTAAGCGACCACTTCGCCATCATCCCCACACTGCAGGCACCCCATGGCCTGAGCGAAGCCGAGCAAAAGGTGTACGACCTGGTCGTGCGCCGCTTCATGGCGGTGTTCTTCCCGAGTGCCGAGTACCAGGTCACCACGCGCATTTCGACTGTGGCCCCCACGCTTGTCGCTTCGCGTACTGCGCTGCCCCCCGAGGGGGCGTCTCCGCGCTTGGGGCGGCCCGGCGCCGCGGAGGCCGCCGGCCACAGTTTCAAGACCGAAGGCAAGGTGCTGGTCAAGCCCGGCTGGCTGGCGATCTACGGCAAGGAGGCACAGGACGAGGTCAAGGACGGCGACGAGAAGAACTCCGCGATGCTGGTCGCAGTGCAACCAGGCGAGAAGGTGGGTGTGGCCGCAGTCGACCCCAAGGGCCTGCAGACCCGTCCGCCCGCCCGGTATTCGGAGGCCACGCTGCTCGGTGCCATGGAAGGCGCCGGCAAGACGGTGGAAGACGAGGAACTGCGCGCTGCGATGCACGAGAAGGGCCTGGGCACGCCCGCCACGCGTTCCAGCATCATCGAAGGGCTGATCAACGAGAAGTACATGCTGCGCGAAGGCCGCGAGCTGATCCCCACCGCCAAGGCATTCCAGCTCATGACGCTGCTGCGCGGCCTGGGCGTGGAGGAACTCTCCAAGGCCGAACTCACCGGCGAATGGGAGTACAAGCTGGCGCAGATGGAGCACGGCAAACTCAGCCGCGACACCTTCATGGCCGAAATTGCGGCCATGACCGAACGCATGGTGAAGAAGGCCAAGGAGTACGACCGCGACACCATCCCCGGCGACTATGCGACGCTGCAGGCGCCCTGCCCCAATTGCGGGGGCATCGTCAAGGAGAACTACCGGCGCTATACCTGCACCGGGAAGTCCGGCGTCGAGGAAGGCTGCGGCTTCTCGTTCGGCAAGACACCTGCCGGGCGGACCTTCGAGGTGGCCGAGGTGGAGCAGTTCCTGCGCGACAGGAAGATCGGGCCGCTGGACGGCTTCCGCTCCAAGGCTGGTTGGCCGTTCACCGCCGAGATGGTCATCAAGTTCGACGCGGAGACCAGGAACTACAAGCTGGAATTCGACTTCGGCGACGACAGGAAAGGGGAGGAGACCGGCGAACTGGTCGACTTCTCGGGCCAGGAATCGCTGGGCAAATGCCCCAAGTGCGGCGGCGCCGTGTTCGAACACGGCAAGAATTATGTGTGCGACAAGTCCGTGCCCACACTGGCCCAGCCCACTCCGAGCTGCGACTTCAAGACCGGCCAGATCATCCTGCAGCAACCGGTGACGCGCGAACAGCTTGTCAAGCTGCTGGCTACCGGCAAGACCGACATGCTGGACAAGTTCGTGTCGATGCGCACACGCCGTCCGTTCAAGGCCATGCTGGCCTGGGATGCCGAAGCCGGCAAGGTCGGATTCGAGTTTGCGCCGTCCAAGTTCCCGCCACGCAAGCCACCGGCGGGCAAGACAGCGGTCGGCGCCGCAACCGGAGCCGCGTCTGCGGCGAAGAAGGCGGCACCGGCAAGCACCAAGGCGGGCGCCAAACCCGCCGCCATACCGGCGGCGAAAAAGGCAGCGGCAAAAAAGGCCCGGGCCAAGAAAGCCGCGGCAACCAAGGCCGGCGGCCCGGCCAGACCGGCCAAGGTCGGCACCTTGAAACCGAGCGCCGAACTGGCGGCGGTGATCGGTGACGGGCTGGTGGCGCGCACCGAGGTGGTCAAACGGATCTGGGACTACATCAAGGCCCAGGGGCTGCAGGACGCGACGAACAAACGCGCCATCAATGCCGACGCCAAGCTGCAAAAGGTGTTTGGCAAGCCGCAGGTGACGATGTTCGAACTGGCAGGGTTGATCGGCAAGCACCTGAGCTGATCGTCGGCTGCGTCGGGCCCAAGCGCCCGCACTGCAATCCGCGCACGAGCTCCGGGTGCTGGCAGCACTGCGGCGCGCAGCATGTGGTGCTTCTTGTAAGACTGGGGTGTGATACTGCGACCCATCCGGATGCCCGCACGGTTTGACCGTTGGACACACCGGCCCCGCACGATTCGCAGTCGAGACCCGCCCCACCATACGCGATCATGATCACCCTGACCCACTCACAAGCCTGGGCTGTCCTGTCCGGCGCCATCTTGCTGGAGGTGGCGGGCACCACCTGCATGCGCCTGTCGGAGAGCTTCACGCGGCTGACGCCGTCCATATTGATCTTCGTCTTCTACGCCGGCTC
>JANMZX010000042.1:0-4061 GCA_031383745.1 Rhodoferax sp.
CCGCCGGCGGCCAGCGCGGCGTCCCACAGCCGGGCGGCGGTCGCCGGCTGCTGCTGCGGTGATGCGGCAACGTTGCGCTGGCGCCGGTGCAGCCGCTGGCCGTATTCGAGCCAGCGCAGCTCCTCCGGCCAGTTGCGCGTGACGTGGCTGTCCGAGCCGATGGCCATCGGCACGCCGGCTTGCAACCATCCGGCCAGGTCCGTCAGGCCGTCACCCAGGTTGCCCTCGGTGCCGGGGCAGATGACGATGCCGGCGCCGCGGGCTGCTACGGCCTCGATTTCTGCCGGCGTGGCATGCGTGGCATGCACCAGCTGCCAGCGCGTGTCGGGGGCGAGCTCTTGGCACAACCACGCGATTGGCCGGCGGCCGGTGGCGCTCAGGCAGTCGGCCACTTCCTGGGTCTGTTCGGCCACGTGGATGTGGATCGGCACGGCTTCGTCGCCCACCTGCCACAACAGTTCGGCGATCGCCGCCGGGCTGGCGGCGCGCAGCGAGTGGATGGCCACGCCGGTGTTGACCCGCGGCTGGCCCAGGGCTTGCACATCGCGCAGCAGCTGATGCACCAGCGCGGGTGTGCTGGCGAAGCGTTGCTGGTCCGCGCGCAGCGCCGGCTGCGCGAAGCCTGCGCGTTCGTAGAGCACCGGCAACACTGTCAGGCCGATGCCGGAGCGCCCAGCGGCAGCTGCCAACGCATGGCACATGGTGGCCCGGTCCGTGAACGGCTGGCCCATCGGGCCATGGTGCAGGTCGTGGAACTCGCACACCTGGGTGTAGCCGCCGCGCAGCAATTCGACGTACAGGTGGGCGGCCACCGCCTCCATCTGCTGCGGGGTGATGCGTTGCGCGACGCGGTACATGCGGTCGCGCCAGGACCAGAAATCATCGGCATCGGAATCGCGCCGCTCCGACAGGCCGGCAAACGCGCGCTGGAACGCATGGCTGTGGGCATTCACCAGCCCTGGCAGCACCGGCCCCGGCAACACCCGGGCATGCGCCGGAGCGCTTGCCACACCGGTGCGCACGGTGGCCCAGAGGCCGTGGCGGTCGACGTCGAGCAGCACGCCGTGTTCCCAGCGGCCGGCGATCCAGGCCTGGGGTGCCCACAGGCTCTGTTCAGGCATCGGGCCTCCAGCCGATCATGGTCTGCACCAGCGAGCGCAGCACCGGTGCCAGCCGGTCGGCGCGCTGCGGGTCGACCCGGTAGGGCGGTTGCTCCTGCATGTAGGTGCTCCAGCACATCTCCAGTTGCACCGCATGCTGTCCCCGCTGCGGACGACCCAGCGAACGGGTGATGTGGCCGCCCTTGAAGCGCCCGTCCACCACGTGGGTGAACTGCTGCTGTGACAGCAGCACCTGCTGCAGCGCGGCGCGCAGGCCGGGTGCACAACTGGCGCCACTGGCGGTGCCGAGGTTGAGGTCGGGCAGCCGGCCCTCGAACAGCCAGGGCAGTTGGGAGCGGATGCTGTGGCCGTCGAAAAGCACCACGTGGCCGTACCGGGCCTGGACGCGGGCCAGCTCGGCGTGCAGCGCATCGTGGTAGGGCTGCCAGTAACGCATGCGACGCTGGTCGATGGCCTGCGCATCGGGCGACTGCCCGTCGCGGTAGATCGGGTCGCCGCTGAAAAACCGTGTCGGGCAGAGTTCGGTGTTGTTGGCGCCGGCGTACATCGGCGTGTTTTCGGGCGGGCGGTTGAGGTCGATCACGAAGCGCGAATATCTCGGCACGATCAGCCCCGCGCCGAGTTCGCGCACGAAGGCATAGAGCTGGTCGAGGTGCCAGTCGGTGTCCTCCACCAGCAGCGCGCGCGGCACCAGCTGCGGGTGCAGCTCGTCCGGTATCTGCGTGCCGACGTGCGGCAGGCTGACCAGCAGCGGTGTGGTTCCCGGATACAGGTCGAAGACAGGGTCGGTCATGGTGTGTGTTCCTCTCCTGCGACCACCACACGGCGGCACGGGTTGTGGCCGAACCAGTAGGCCAGCTCGTTGGGGTGGGCCAGGTCCCAGGCCACGAAATCCGCGCGCTGGCCGGCGACCAGGCGGCCGCGGTCGGCCAGGCCCAGCGCCCGCGCCGCATGCAGCGTGACACCCTGCACGGCTTCCAGCGGCGTCATGCGAAACAGCGTACACGCCATGCTGAGCATCAGCAGCAGCGACAGCCCCGGCGACGAGCCGGGGTTGTGGTCGCTGGCCAGGGCGATCGGCACGCCCTTGGCCCGCAACTGGGCGATGGGTGGCAACCTGGTTTCACGCAGGAAATAGTAGGCGCCCGGCAGCAGCACCGCCACACTTCCGGCGGCGTGCATCGCATGGATCCCCTGCGCGCTCAGGTGCTCCAGGTGGTCGCAGGACAAGGCGCCGAATTCGGCCGCCAGGGCAGCGCCGCCCTGATCGCTCAGTTGCTCTGCATGCAGCTTTACCGGCAGGCCCAGGGAGCGGGCGGTCTCGAACACGCGACGCGTCTGCGCCGGGCTGAAACCGATGTGCTCGCAGAACGCGTCGACCGCGTCCACCAGGCCAAGCGCCTGCAGCCGGGGCATCCAGTCGCAGACGGCCGTGATGTAGTCGTCGGCGCGGCCGTCGAACTCCGGGGGCAGTGCATGCGCGCCGAGGTAGGTGGTGCGTACCGTCAGCGGCAACTCGCGGCCCAGCTGGCGTGCCACCGCCAGGCAACGCTGCTCGTCCTGCAGCCGCAGGCCGTAACCCGACTTGATCTCCAATGTGGTCACGCCTTCGGCCATGAGCGAGCGCGCCCGGCTGCTTGCAGCCGCCAGCAGTGCAGCATCGCTGGCGGCGCGTGTCGCGGCAACGGTCGAGCGGATGCCGCCACCGGCGCGTGCGATCTCCTCGTAACTGGCGCCCTGCAGGCGCAGCTCGAATTCGGCCGCGCGCTGGCCGCCGTACACCAGGTGCGTGTGGCAGTCGATCAGCCCGGGGGTGACCAGCGCGCCGCCGAGATCCTGCCGGGCCACGCCGGGGCCCTGCGATTGCGCCGGCAGTTCGGCCCGCGGGCCGACCCACAGCAGCGTGTCGCCGCGCACCAGCAGTGCGCCGTCCTCGACCAGGCCCCACGAGCCGCCGTCGAGGGTGGCCAACCGGGCGTTGTGCCAGAGTGTGAGCGATTCCATGGGTTCAGCTCCTCGGGGTGAAGCCCAGCCACCAGGCGCTGCCCGGCGCGTGCGCCTGCACGGGTTGGAAAGTCCAGGGGCCGCCCGGCGGCTCGGCGGACCACAGCAAGGTGTCGGCAGCGAGGTCGACGGACGTCGCACCGCCGCAGCATCGGCCCGCGACCGTGGTGTAGAGCCCGCGCATGGCAAACCCCTCGTCCCACGGCTGGCCGGCGCACCATCGCCGCATGGCACCCGCACCGCCGCGCAGCATCAGGTTCAGATCCTGCGTCGGGCCACCGAGCAGGCGGCATGCGGGCGCGGCCGCGCCGTCGAAATGCAGCGCATCGTCGGTGCTGCGGATGCTGCGCTCGCCGGTCCCGAAGCCCAGCACCACGCCTTCGCCCTGCAGCACTGCGAACCAGCGCTCGACCCCCGGAAAAGCCGAGAACGGACCGTCGCGGTCGATGTCGGCCCGGCTGACGCGCAGCTGCCACTCGCCCTGCGCGGGCCAGGCCAGCAGTTCGCGCGTCTGACCGCCGCCGTTGCGCCAGGCCTGCGCCGGCACCGAAGCCGCGCCGATGAGCACTGCCCTCATGACGCAACCCCTGTGCTGCGCACTGCAGAGCGAGCTTGCTTGAGGCGGCCCGGCGCGGTGCTCAGGTGACCTCCGTGCTGCGCACTACGGTGCGAGCCCCTTGGGAGCGGCCCGGCGGTGCTCATGGCTGGAACGCGCCTTCGATCCGGTAACGCGAGCCGGGGTGCACCAGCCGCGCCATGGTGATCGGGATGCCACGGTTGACGGTGCGGCGCACGACGATCAGGCAAGGCTCCTGCGCCGGGATGCCGAGCAGCCGGGCCTCGCGCGCGCTGGGCGAGCCGGCTTCGATCGAATACTGCGCCTCCCACAGCGGCGCCACCTGCAGCAGGTAGTGCGTGGGCGTGATCTGGGTGAAA